>CAXMSP010000105.1:0-29834 GCA_964196225.1 uncultured Gammaproteobacteria bacterium
CCGCTGTTGGCCTCGTGGTCCTGGTTGGTCACGATAATTTCGTCGCCCGGTTTCCAGATCTCACTGATGGCCTGTGACATCACGAAAGTGTTCATCGATGTCGAAGGACCTATCGTTAGTTCGCTGGGCCGGATATTCAGCGCCTCTGCCCAGCCGGCATGCGCGCGATCCATGGCATGACCCGCTTCGGCCGACGGCGAAAAGCGTGAGTAAGGCTGTACGCGGGTATGGTGGTTGTAGTGTTCGAGTACCTGGTTGGCCTGGTTGCAGACGTAGCTGCCGCCGGCATTAGAGGCGAACGCAAACTCGGGGTCGTCTGCGAGTTGATCAAATTGTGCTCTAACATAGTCGATGTCGAGTGTCATAAACGGGCTCCTGTGGATTGGCTCAATGGTAGTTGTTTTTATACTCGGCATAAATCGTTTCGAAACGCGCCAGGTTTTTTTGCGTGTAGTCGGCGAAATCCATCTCCACGCGCGAGTATAGCTCCGACACCATCGACCACATCGTCTCCCGTAACAGCGAGGCGCATTTCATCGCATGGTAGCTGCTCAGCTTTGCCTGGTCGGGAGGGCTGCCGAAATACTGCTCCAGCATGGTCCGTTCCTGCGCGTCACTCAGTTCATTGTTTGACGCCAGGTTCGACAGGTCAAACAACGGACTGTTGAAACCGGCATAGTCGAAATCGATAAGCCAGATCTTGTCGCCGTCATCGATAAAATTGGCCGGCAGTAAATCGTTATGGCCAAACACGATTTCAACCGGTCCGACCGCCGCTTCAAGCTCGGCACCAATGCTGGCAAGTTCGGGTAGCCGTGCGGCGTGGGCACTTTCGCCTTGCACCAGCAGGTTGTTGTAGTGGCGCAATACCTGGAATACCCAGAACATCACCGCCACCTCGTTGAATCTTTTAGGTAGCTCGTGGTGAAATCGTTGTAACAGCTCGACAATGCGCTCAAGATTATGATCGATGCGCACGTCGGATTCGTCGAACACTTTGCCATCGATGAACCTGGCCACCAGGATACCCGCTTCGTGGTGTACCAGTTCCGGGCTGACGCCGATGTCGAAGGCGGCCCGACTGCTTGCGATTTCATTGCGGCGTGAAATCAGGTGAATGGGATCATCTTCGCCGAAACGCACGACATACTGATCGGCACCATCGGTTACCTTGAAATTGAGGTTGGTCATGCCGCCGCTTAAGGGTTCGATGTCGACCTTACCCTGCCAACAGGGAAGGCCGGCGATACGGATATTGATTGAATCGTTCATGATCTGGCTGGTTCAGAGTCTGGATTGAGGCATGATAGCATCGGCATCACCATGCGCAATCTCGCGAAGCATTTCTTTACTAAGGGCTGGAGCCAGTTCGATCACGATCCATTGATAAACGCCTGGATCGACGCGGCGCTGGCACCGGCACGTGCATCCCGGCACGACCCACAACAGGCAAAGTGGTTGCGCTACCAGGGAACCTGGTTCGCCGGCGTTAACGCGTTACCGAATGATCCGGCGGGTGCTGTCGCTGGCAGTGGTCTGCTGCAGGGCCGGGTAATTGATTTCATCGCAAGCGAACTGGAACTGGAGAGTTTTGCCTGGGATCCGGCCCAGATTTCGGTTTGTTACCCCGGGTACCCGCAACCGATGGCAGGCGAATCCCCGGCCAAAACGCGTTACCGCCTTGAGCGTGACGCGGCACACGTCGATGGCTTGTTGCCCGAAGGTGAGGAGCGGCGTCGGCACTTACGCGAACACCACGGTTTTATTCTCGGGCTTCCGATGGTGGAATTTGATCGCGCAGCGTCACCCTTTGTTGTTTGGGAAGGTTCGCATGAAATCATGCGCGATATCTTCGCTGCGCGCTTCGCCGGAATACCCACCGAGCAGTGGGGCGAGCAGGATGTAACCGAGATTTATCACGCCGCGCGTGAGCAGGCTTTTGCCAATTGTAAGCGGGTTGAGATCCATGCAAAACCTGGCGAAGCCTTTCTTGCACATCGACTGGTGTTACACGGCATGGCACCCTGGCGTAACGGTGCACAGGCGGGACCGGACGGGCGCATGATCTGCTATTTCCGGCCCGATCCGTTCGGTGCTTACGAGTGGCTCCATAAACGCTGAGGTCTTAATTGAATCTTTAATTACGTATACTTTAGCGGCTGTTAAAATTTCCAAGGAACTCAGAAATGAAAAATGTACTGGTAATCCTGTTCAGCCTGTTGTTTGCGCAACAGGTTCTTGCCGAACCCGGTCCGGCCATAGCAAAAATGATTCAAACGCCGGCCACGGCATTCGATATGTTTCTGTTTCGACTTTATGAAGCGGCCAAGTGCAACAATGTATTGAAAAACAATAATTCAGACGAAGCCGATTTGTGTCTCAGCACAATCAAGTACGATGCCGAAAAGAATGTCCTGTCTGCTTTTTTTCGCGTTTTACCCGGTGCCGAGGTGATGGATGATTTTGTTGACCAGGAATTCGCCGGGCGTAAAGAAATCATGCTGAAATTACTCGGTAATACCGTTCGGCGTGTAGGTGCTGTCGACAGTTGGGGACTCTTGCATAACACGCCGATCAGTCATGGCTGGCAAGGCAGTCAAGCCGAAGAAAAATCATTTCGGGCAGAACTCGCGCAACGAACGTCTACCGCTCTATCCACTTCATACGATGGTGTTGTTTATATTGCGACCCGACACCAGGATGGGACCATAGAATACTTCACCAGTCAGTAACATCACCAGGCAATTGTTCCAGAATAGCCGTTTCCAGATCACAGCCGTCTTGAGTTTGAATGTTGCTGTCGACATCAGCCAATTCGGATTTATTCAGTTGCTAGCCGCTGAAAACGCAAACATTGGATACGACCTCTCTACCAGCAAACGACCGGACTTAGTCCTGACGGATATCATCCTGCCCGGAATGAATGGCCCGCAGCCTAGGTGAGGGTAACTGGACCGTTGGGTGTATCGATGGTGGCAGACAGGTAAGCGGTTTCATTGTCGGGGAGCGATTCGACATCCACCAGGTGGCTGGCGTCGATTGCGTCGAGTCGGTCTTCTATCCAGCGGGGGCGGTTGTGATGGATCGTCAGTGACTGCAACAGGCAATTCATATCGGTCATGCCCTGCGATGGATGCGGGCTACTGTGCCATTGAATACAATATGGCAGCATGCCATCGGCCAGCAACCGGCCATCGCCCGGCAACGCCATTTCCCACTCGAGGTTATCTCGGCTCAATGCAGTCGGAGTGCCAAGATCGAACCCTGCTCCTTCGACCAGTTGATGAATATCGGAGGTATTCATAACCCAGGTAACCAGTTTCGGCTGCTGCTGGATGGCGTCGCGCATTCTGCCCGAATCGAGTTCGAACCAGCGCGGATGCGATGGTGCTGTGACATCGGGATTGATCGCGATGACTTCGAGATAAGCGTCGTTACCGAGTTGCATCACATGGTTGTGTGTACCCATGGTCTGGTGCACACCGCCCTGTGGAATTTCGACACCCAGCGTCGAACGAACATAGTCGACACCCTGCTTTAGCGAAGTGGCGGCGATAACGATATGGTCGAGATTGTTCATACCGATATGTTAGATCACAATGCTACCGGTTAAAAGTTTTACGGGTTAGAATTTCGGTTCCTGAATTTGCAGCGAGCTGAATCCATGAACATATTGACTAATCGTATCGAGTACTCTGTGGGTGATGCAGTCCACCAGGGTTACCTGGCCTACGACGATGAAATTGCGGATGCCCGGCCCGGTATCATAATCGTGCATGAATGGTGGGGCTTGAACGATTACATCGTACGGCGTGCACACATGCTCGCCGAGCTCGGTTATGTCGCACTCGCAATCGATATGTATGGTGGCGGAGCAATTGCGCAGGACACCGATCAGGCCGGGGCGCTGATGACCGGGGTCTTGAACGACATGGATACCGGCACTGTCGCGCTAAAGGCGGGTTACGAGTTATTACTCAGTCAACCCGGGGTAGACCCGAAACGCACAGCCGCGATGGGTTACTGTTTTGGCGGTGCGATGGTTCTGCACATGGCGCGCATCGGCCTGCCGCTGTCGGCGGTGGCGAGTTTTCATGGTGCCCTGGGGTCTTTTCATACCGCCGAACCCGGTAGTATCCAGGCGAGGCTCCTGGTCTGCCATGGCGCGGCCGATTCGATGGTGACGATGGACGACCTCGAGGGTTTCAAGCAGGAAATGGAAACCGCGCAGGCTGACTACGAAGTATTGTTGCTGGCGGATGCAAAGCATGGCTTTAGTAACCCGCAAGCGGATGTAAACGCCGAAAAATATGGCATTGATCTGGGTTACCAGCAATCTGCGGATGAAAAATCCTGGGAAGCGCTGCAGGCCTTGCTCAACAAGGCATTTTAATGGCTATCGAAATAGACCTGAGCGATGTGCGCCGTGATTACGAAGCGCACGGTATTTCCAGAAAGGACATGGATCCCGATCCACTGGTACAGTTTGGGCGGTGGCTGCAGCGTGCACGTGATCTCGAACTACTCGATGCCACGGCAATGACGCTGGCCACTGCGGATCCCGACGGCAGGCCGTCGGCCCGGATTGTTCTGCTCAAGCACGTCGATGCCGACGGATTTTGCTGGTATACCGATACACGCAGCCAGAAAGGTCAGGAGATCGAGGCGAATCCACAGGCCGCTCTGTTATTTCATTGGCGCGATTTAAGCCGCCAGGTGCGCGTGCACGGACAGGTCAAGGCATTGCCCGCGAATGAAGCCGAGAAATATTTCCTGATGCGTCCTGAAGGCAGTCGTTTCAGCGCCGCAGCATCGCGGCAATCTGCCGACATCGAAACTCGAAGTCATCTCGAAGATGAGATATTGCGACTGCGCGCGGCCTATCCCGACGGCGATGTACCCCGCCCCGATGCCTGGCTGGGTTACCGTTTAATACCCGAGTATTTTGAGTTCTGGCAGGGGCAGGATAATCGGCTTCATGATCGAATTGTCTATACCCCGGTCGAGAGTGGCTGGGTCATGAAACGGATTTCTCCGTAATGATCACGGCGGCGTTGATCGCCTTTGTCCATTTCCTGGCTTTCTTTGCGCTGGCTGCAGCCCTGGTACTTGAACTCGCGCTAATTACCGAATCAATGAGCATCGAAACCGCGAAACGGATTCAGCGTGCGGATCGGGTAATCGGCATTGCCGCGACCCTGGTACTGGTATTCGGTCTGCTACGCGTATTCTATTTTGAAAAAGGGAGTGAGTATTATTTCAGTAATACGTTTTTCCTGATTAAACTCGGGCTGTTTGTCATTGCCGCACTTATTTCGCTTTACCCGACAATTCAGTTTATTCGCTGGAACAGCGAGCTTAGCCAGGGCATTGCTCCCGATCTGACCACGGCAGCGGTGAAACGTCTGAAAAGCGTCATTCATTGGGAGCTCGTGCTAGTCGGCGGTATCATGCTATGTGCCTCGTTAATGGCGAAGGGGATTGGAGCTTAATCGCGCAAGCACCTGCGTTAACCTGATTTGACGATATGAACTTTACCGAACGCTTACGACACAATGATTTACTGCTCGGCACCATGCTGACGATTCCCGCGCCCGAGATTGCGGAAATGGTGGCCAAATGCGGGTTTGACTGGTTATTCATGGATGGCGAGCACAGCCCGTTATCAACCCTGGAATGGCAGCGCATGCTGCAAGCGGTTGCTGGACGGTGTGCCAGTATCATCAGGGTGGCTGCCAAAACCGAGCAGGACATCAAGAAGCTACTCGATATCGGTGCCGATGGTATTATCGCGCCGCAGGTTAACAGTGCCGACGAGGCGCGACGCATCGTTGAATGGTGCAAATACCCGCCCCGGGGTGTGCGTGGCGTTGGTCTGGCACGCGCGCAGGGATACGGGCTTGATTTCGCCAGTTACGTGGAATCAGCGAACGATGATATCGCGGTGATCATCCAGGCCGAGCATATTGACGCGGTCAACAATATTGAAGAAATCGCAAAAGTGGCGGGTATCGATGCGGTATTCATCGGTCCTTACGATCTGTCTGCCAGCATGAATAAAATGGGTGAGCTCAATGATCCCGAGGTTGTTGCCGCGATTGATAAAGTCACCCGGGCATGCCAACAGAACAATGTCGCGCTGGGTTATTTCGGGGTTAATGCGGAAAGTGTCCAACCCTATATCGATCAGGGTTATAAACTCATTTGTGCCGGCGTCGATGCGGGGTTCGTGACGCAGGGTGCCCAGGAAATTTTGCAACAATTGACGCCTTAAGACGGCCCGACGTATCGGAATGACCCGGTTTCCCGTCATCCCGGCCCCCGAGCCGGGATGACCGCCAGGGATGGCGGAAATGCCAAAGGGCCGCCTGGAGCGGCCCTGGCCTTGAAAGGGTGCCGCGATTATAAGGTTCCCGCTTGCGCGGCGGTCCGACGTATCGGAATGACTAAATGAGGAATATGAAATGATCGAACAAAATAAAGTCCTGACCCTGGCCGAGGTAGAAGGCCTGGCGCGCCGTGCGCTGGCCGCTTGCGGCGCCCACGGACACCAACTGGACCTTGCCGTGCAATCGGTGGTGGACGCCGAATGTGACGGTATCCGTACCGTAGGGCTTGGTTATCTGCCGCTTTACTGTGGGCACTTGCAGGTCGGCAAGATCAACCACGATGCACGACCCTCTCACGCCCAAATTGCACCCTCTGCACTGCGTGCGCACGCCGATAGTGGTTTCGCGCACGCGGCTTTTGCCGCCAGCGAGTCTGATTTTTATACGCTGGCCAGGTCGCAGGGCATCAGTGCGCTATCGATTGTCGATTCCTACTCGGCGGGTGTCGTGGGCTGGTTTGTGCAGCGCATGGCAAGCGCCGGGTTGATCGGGCTTGGGTTTGCCAATTCACCATCGGCGGTTGCCCCGGCGCCGGGCGCCCAGCCGTTTTTTGGCACTAACCCGATGGCATTTGCGATTCCACGACTCGACCAGGACCCGATAATTGCCGATATGGCAACCAGCCAGGTTGCCCTGGTAACGATCAAAAAAGCCGCTGCGGAAGGCAGGCCGATACCGGTTGGCTGGGGTTATGACCAGGATGGTAACGATACTACCGATGCGGCCGCGGTGATCAACGGCGGTGCGCTGGCACCTGCCGGTGGCTATAAGGGAATGTTGTTGGGATTGCTGGTCGATTTGCTCGCGGGTGTTTTAAGCGGCCCGCACTGTTCGTTTCAGGCGCCGGTTTTCAAGAACAATACGGGCGGTGAACCGAAGGTTGGCCAGTTTTTTATCGCGATCTCTCCGGGCAGCTTTGCACCCGGTGGGGACAGCGCCTATACCCAGCGACTCGAAACCATGCTGAGTGCGCTTGCAAATGAACCGGGAGTTCGATTACCGGGCGCGCGCCGTCACGAGGCAAGGTTGAGGGCCGAAACCGAGGGTGTCGAAGTACCACTCGAGCTGCTCGAAAAACTCGAAGGTTTCGCCGTTACCGTTTGAGTACTGTCCGGAATCTCGCCATCACGGCACCGTTTCAAGGCCAGGGCCGCTCCAGGCGGCCCTTTGGCATTTCCGCCATCCCTGGCGGTCATCCCGGCTCGAAGGCCGGGATGACGCCTTAAGGCGCCCTTTTTAATCTTTATTTTTGCCAACTATTTACATTTAAGATTCCCTTAAGAAACAAACCCGATAATTGCCTCCATATTCTTTGAGAGGCAAGTGAAATGAGCTTTTTAACCAGTACGACGACCGCTAATCCGGCACCTTATGGGATGCCCGATTCCTTACCAACTGGGCATTACAAGTACCTGATCGATGAAAAACATCCACTTCGTCCGCAGGTAGAGCAGTTTATAGCGCAGCGTTTCTTCGAAATACATGGTGCGCGCCTCTCGGTTTTTATGCCGGTTTTAATTGCGCTGTTTGGCGAAAACGACGAAATACTGGCAGCCGTCGGGATTCGCAGCGCGGCTATCGAAGTTTTATTTCTCGAGTATTACCTGGATACATCGATCGAGGGGTCGATTGCTTGCAGTGCCGACCAGCTAATGGCTGTCCCGGAAAGAGACCGTATCGTCGAAATCGGTAACCTGGCGTCCATAGATCGCCGCGCCAGCCGTAAGCTATTCCAGATTCTGGCGGGCCTGTTAGATGCGGAGAATTTCGAATGGGCGGTTTTCACCGGTTGCACCTCGCTGCATCGGATGTTCTCGACCCTCGGTATCGAAACCATCGATCTCGGGCGCGCCTTGCAGTCACGCCTGCCCGTAGACCAGCAAACCTGGGGCGGCTATTACGAAGATAGCCCCAGGGTCGTCGCTGGCAAGGTCAGCCGTGGGTGTGTCGCTTTTGAAAACACCCCGGACATGCCGTTGACCAGGGCCCTTGCATGAAAACCCTGCTGACTCAACTCGAGCAACAGGCGCGCACCAGTCCGGCATCGATCGCGATTCGTTCGGGTGATGAGAGCCTGACTTATGACCAGTTGATGACGGCTGTGCAGCAGACGGCCGAGCAGTTAAAAGGTAATCGGGTCAAGTCCCTGGGGCTTTACCTCGACAATGGTATCGAATGGATTGTCGTCGATCTGGCCGCTATGGCTGCCTCCATCCGTATCGTGCCGCTACCCTGGTTCTTTAGTGATGAGCAAATCAGCCACGCCATCCAGAATGGCGCTGTCGATTCCCTTGTTTTCGCTACCCAAGTTCCTTCGGGAATCGTCGGTACTGGTACTCCGGCCAGGTTATATAAAGGCAGCCAACTGCAGTCGATTAAGTCCCGCACGAACCAGTCTGCCGTCACGGCATCGATCGGTGGTAAAGTCAGTTACACCTCGGGCAGCACCGGAAAGCCAAAGGGTATCGAGCTTGACTACGCGTTTATCGATCAGACCTGTGATTCGATCAGCGCGGTGATTTCCGAGCTGGATATCGAAACCCATCTCAGTATTCTTCCATACGCAACGCTGCTCGAAAATATCGCCGGTGTTTACGTTCCGCTAATGCTCGGCAAGACCGTTTACGCGGAATCCTCAGTCGCCGTTGGCCTGTCGGCCGATCTTCGCCTCGATCCGGCAAAACTGCAGCAAACATTTAACCAGATACGTCCCAATAGCCTGATTATTACGCCCCAGTTATTGGAGCTGTTTTGCATGCTCGTCGAAACTAATGCCATCGACCCGAAATGCCTGGTATTCGTTGCGGTTGGCGGTGCTCGCGTCGGAGAAGCTTTAATGCACAGGGCTCGAGGTGCGGGCATCCCGGCCTATGAAGGCTATGGCCTGACCGAGTTTGGCTCGGTTGCCATCATGAATGCGCCACAGCAGGACCGTGTGGGTAGCGTTGGCAAGCCTTTACCGGGGGTCGTGGTTAAGCTCGCTGAAGATGGAGAGATTTGTCTTGCCGCCAGGCTTACTCAGGGTGAAGGCGATAGTAGCCAGGGGAAAACAGTCACCGTCAAGACGGGCGATCTTGGCAGCATCGATGACGATGGATTCATTTATGTCCACGGCCGGAAGTCTAATCTGATCGTGCTGTCAACCGGCCGCAACGTAGCCCCGGAATGGATTGAAACCGAGCTCAATGCATCAGCAATGATCCTGCAGAGCTATGTATTTACCGAAGCGAAATCCGAGCTGTCAGCCCTGTTAGTAGCGGCCGGACCGGGAATCGCGGACAGTGATCTTGATGTGGAAATAGACCGGATCAACGTGGCCCTGCCTTCCTATGCACAGGTCAAGAACTGGTATCGCCTGTCCGAACCGTTTTCTCGTGCTAACCAGATGCTGACCGTAAACGGGCGGCTTAGACGCTTACAAATCAAAAAGGTACTGCCAGTGCTGTTGGCGAGTGCCCAATCTTTTACACCGATAACCTCTGGAGATTTATCAAATTACTCATTAAGGGAGATGAACCAATGACAACTAAAACATTTTTTAACGAGATCGAAGCGATCACCGCCGACGCCAGGCAACGACTTGAGCAGGCCCCGGCGATCGAGCGCTGCCTCCACGGGCAGGTTGAAATGCAGACCTACCAGGCGTTCCTGACCGAGGCTTACCATCACGTAAAGCACACCGTACCATTGTTGATGGCCTGCGGTAGTCGCCTGCCGGAAAGGCTCGAGTGGCTGCGCGAGGCGATTGTTCATTACATCGAGGAAGAGGTCGGGCACCAGGAATGGATACTGAACGACCTGCAAAGCCTCGGTGTGGACAAGGAGCTGGTCCGACACGGAAAGCCCACGCTAGCAACCGAGCTGATGGTGAGCTACGCCTATGACACGGTGGCGCGTAACAATCCGGTCAGTCTGTTTGGCATGGTATACGCGCTCGAAAAAACCAGCTCGACGATTGCGACTTACGCCGCGGGGCAGATCGTCTCCGCCCTGGATCTGGCGCCGAACGCCATGACCTACATGGTTTCGCACGGCAGTCTCGATGTGGAGCATATGCAGGACTTTGAGGAGTTGATGAATCGACTCGAAGACGACGGTGACAAGGCCGCGGTGCTGCATGCAGTCTCGGTATTCTACGAACTTTACAGCAACATTTTCCTGTCGCTGCCGATTGCGGCGCTTTGTGAAGCGGAGAACTCTCATGCAGCCTGAACAAATGACAGTAGTGCTCACCGGTGCCTGTGGAGGCATCGGACAATTGCTGGCGCGACAGTTGGCCGCGGCGGGTGCCAGTTTGTTTTTGTGCGGACAAGACGGTGACACACTCGCCGTAATGGAACGGGAGATGCGCGCGAGCGCGATCGCAAATCAGTTTATCGAGGCGCGAGTTGTCGATTTGACCGACGATGCGGATATTGACCAATGGCTGGCATCAATTGATCAGGCTGACAGACCCGTCAATGTACTCGTTAACAATGCCGGTATCTGCAAGTTTGAAATGTTCGAGAAATTGAGTGATCGCGATATTGAATTGATGATGAATCTCAATAGCGTGGCGCCGATGAAGCTGACCCGAAAACTGCTGGCAGGTTTGAAGCAGCAACCCACGGCCCGTATCGTCAATATTGCCTCAACCTTCGGTGCACTCGGATTTCCCGGATATAGCGTTTACTCAGCGAGTAAGTTCGCAATCCACGGATTTTCACAAGCGCTTACCAGGGAGCTCTCCGACACGACTGTAAAGGTCGGTTGCATACTGCCACGGGCGACCAAAACGGCGATCAATACCGATCGGGTGGTCGAGTTGAACCACAAGCTTAATGTTGCCATGGACCCTCCAGAAAAGGTCGCAGCGGCGGTGCTCAAGTTTATTTGCAGTGATCGCGCTGAACTGGCTCTGGGATGGCCCGAGAAACTGCTGGTTCGAATCAATGCCGTGTTCCCGGCCCTGGTCGGTAATGCGATTTCCAAAAAACTTCCACTCATCAAGCAGTATGCCGCAGGAGTGGATTCGAGTATTTCAATATCTAATGAGGTGCAACATGTATAAACAACTTGTAAAAATTACTTTAATGTCATTGGCGCTGGTTTACTATCAGCCGGGATTTGCTGGACTTTCTTCATCCGCGGAAATGCCCGAGGTCAAGGAAATTCAATTCGAATGGGCCAGGCTTTATTACATGGATGAATTTCTCAAACAGAACTTCCGCGAGCTGCAGGCGTTAGCGGAGCACTCGGGACAGGTTGCCGAGCAACATCCAGAAAGTGCCGAGGCGCTGGTCTGGAATGCAATCGTATTGAGCACGCTAGCTGAAAAGAAAGGTGGTCTTGGAGCGCTCGGCCTGGTCAAGCGGGCCAGGGCGAAACTGGAGCAGGCAGAAGCGATTGACCCGGCCGTGCTGGGCGGCTCGGTTTATGCTAGCCTCGGCTCCCTGTACTCCAAGGTTCCGGGCTGGCCGATTGGATTTGGTAGCGATAAAAAAGCGGAGCAATACTTTAAAAAGGCGCTTGCGATAAATCCCCAAGGTTTGGATATAAACTACTTCTTCGCGGAGTACCTGGTCGAGCAGGGCAAGGAGCAGCTGGCCCTTGAGTACATCGACAAGGCGCTGCAGGCGCCACTGATGGCAGAGCGACCCGTTGCCGATAAAGGCAGGCGCGCTCAGGCAAAGAAGCTGCGGGAATCTTTGACCGGATCCTGAGCAGTATCGAACCCGTGGGCAGGTGTTGCAGATGCGCTTGCCCGCGGTTTTTTCCGGTCGAATTCGAAACTGATGAGATAGGCTGTGAGATTATTGCTGGTAGAAGACGATGAGCAACTGGGGCAGGGCATCCGCAAGGCGCTAATGCGTGACGGAGATCATGTCGACTGGCTCACCGATGGCGCCCAGGCGCTTAGCGCGATTCGCTCAGATAGCTTCGAACTGATAATCCTCGATTTGCAACTACCCGGTAAGGATGGAATTTCCGTGTTGCAAACCATGCGCAAGGAATCGATTAACACACCAGTTTTAATCATGACCGCCAGGGATACGGTTGATGAGCGCGTGCTCGGGCTCGACACTGGTGCCGATGATTATGTCGTCAAACCGGTCGAGTTAAAGGAACTGCGTTCCAGGGTACGGGCATTGAGTCGGCGCAGCCATGGTTTTGCCGCAACTGAAAAAATTCTCGGCGATCTGCGCCTCAATAGCGCCACCCAACAGGTCTGGTACCGCGGCAGTGAAATCGAATTAAATCGGCGCGAGTTTGTGGTTTTGTCTGAATTTGCCAATAAGCCGGGCCAGGTCCTGGCGCGAGGTCAACTCGAAGAGGTCCTCTATGGGTGGGACCAGGGTGTTGAAAGTAATGCCCTCGAAGTTCACATTCATCACCTGCGTAAAAAACTAGGCAAAAAGCTAATCAAAACCGTCCGCGGCGTTGGCTACAGGCTGAATATTGGAAATGAGTGACGCTGTTTCCCTGCGCCGGCGTTTAACCTGGTACGTGGTGGTTACCCTGCTGATAATGACCACCATATCGGGTGTGTTGATTTACCGCGGTACCACCACTGAGGCAGAAGAGATATTCAGTGCCTCCCTGGTGCAAACCGCACGCATCCTGGATGGACTGATCTCGCGTGATTCGATCGAATCCAACCGTCAGCAGTTAATCCGCGCACTCGAACGCAACCCCGAGTCACATGAATACGAAAGAAAACTTTTCTTTGCGGTCCTCGACGAGGATAGACAGATATTGCTGCATTCGCGCAAGTCGCCCGAAATACCTGACGCGGTCATCAGCAGCGGATTTTCAGAGTTCAATCACAAGGACAGGACCTGGTTTACCTTTACCCTTGAATCGAGCCGGGACGACTTGCTCATCGTGGTCGGCGAACGTGGCGAAATCAGGGCGGAGATAACCGAGTATATCGGCAGTGGACTGTTGCTGCCGCTGATTGTTCTATTGCCACTGTTCCTGTGGCTGTTAGCGCTGATTGTTCGGGTCGCGTTAAAACCGCTGCAGGACGTGGCTGACCAGGTTCGACAACAGGATCTAAAGGACTTGAAGACGATCGACGTCAAGGGTGTACCGGGTGAAATCAGTCCGCTGGTTGTTGCGCTCAACCAGATGATCACAGACCTCGATGCGGCCTACGTGCGCGAGCGGCGCTTCGTCAGTGATGCTTCCCATGAATTACGCAACCCGTTAGCCTCGTTACTCATCAACGTGGACAATGCGATCGAGGAAAGCCGTGATGCGGAATCGATCGAATCCCTGCAGAGCATGAAAGTGAGTATCAAGCGACTTACCCACCTGGTGGCACAACTGCTGGAACTCAGTCATTTCGAAAATCCGCAATCGAACAGGGAGCTTGAGGTGGTAGACCTGGGTCGGGTTTGTGAGCGTGTAATCGAATCATTTAAGCGCCAGGTTGAAGCTAAATCATTGACGATCAAGTTACTGGAGCCAGAAGGGGACTGTACGCTGATGGGCGTGGATTCGTTGCTTACCAGCCTGGTATCAAACCTGGTCGATAACGCGATCAAGTTTAGTGATCCGGGCTGCGAGGTCAGGCTGCGTTGCTATCGGGATGGGAAAGACCTGGTGCTCGCCGTGGATGATTCCGGTGCGGGCCTTGATTCGACAGAGCATGAAAAAGTGCTGGGGCGGTTTTATCGCGCCGGTGATACTAATGTCAGTGGCGCGGGTCTGGGGCTGTCGATTGTAAGATCGATCGCGCAGATTCATTCGGCACAAATCGAGATGGGAGAGTCTGACCTGGGTGGACTTGCGGTCAGGGTTCGATTTCAAACCAGCGAAGCACGCGCGTAGCTGATATAAATTTCGCGCAGGCGGCGACTTAGTTCCCCGGGAGTGCCCGCGCTAATCTCCTGGTCATCAATTTTTACTACCGGCAAGACATAGGTCGAAGCTCCGCTGATGAAAGCCTCGTCGGCGGCCTTGGCATCATCGAGTGTAAACCGGTTTTCCACGAGTCTGAGACCATGGGTATTGCACAGCGCTACCACGGCGCGGCGGGTCACGCCCGGCAGAATATCGTTGCTTAACGGGCGTGTCAGGACCAGGTCGTCCCTGACGATAAAAAAACTGGTACTGCCGCATTCGGTCACATAGCCCTCGTTATCAACCATCAGGGCTTCGTAGGCGCCGGCGTCATGTGCCGCTTGCTTGGCCAGCACCTGGGCCAACAGGTTTACCGACTTGATATCGCGTCGCGCCCAGCGAATGTCGGGTGTGCTGGCCAGCGTAATGCCGGTTTCGGCCGCGCTGTTTTCGATGGATGCCTTGGGCTGGGTAAACATGAACACGTTGGGTGTGATGTCCTCCGGCCAGACGAAGTCGCGCTCGGCGACGCCGCGGGTAACCTGCATGTAGACCAGCCCTTCATCGATTTGATTGAGTTCGACCAGTCGACGAAAGGCTTCAAGGATTTGCGTCTGCTCGAGTGGTGATTCGATGGATAGTTTTTCGAGCGAGTTGAAATAACGCCGCATGTGGTGTTCAAAATCGATCAGTTTGCCGTCGAGCACCCCGGCAACCTCGTAGATAGCATCACCGAAATTGACAGCGCGATCGAAAATCGAAATTTTCGCCTCATGTTCGGGCACATAGTCGCCGTTCAGAAATACAATGCGGGTCATTTGTCGTTATATCTTTTAATAATAAATCAAAATGCTAGCATAGATTCCATGTCACAGGCTCTCCGCGAAAAATTTGCAGCCAAATTCAGGGAATTTCTTGCGCCCGAGAATGTGGTCGATCAACCAACCTCGCTTAACGCTTACGAATCCGACGGCCTGAGTGCGTATCGGCAACAGCCGCTACTGGTGCTGTTACCCGAAAACATCGAGCAGGTCCAGCAGGTGATGCGGGTTTGCCATGAGCAACGCCTGCCGGTGGTCAGCCGTGGCGCGGGCACCAGTCTCTCCGGTGGCGCACTGCCCCATGCCGAAGGCGTGGTGCTTAGCCTGGCCAAAATGAATCGAATACTGAAGGTGGATCATTTATCGCGCCTGGCCGTGGTCGAACCCGGGGTGCGTAACCTGGCGATTTCGGAAGCCGTCAAGTCGCTCGGTCTCTACTATGCACCGGACCCGTCTTCTCAAATCGCATGTTCCATTGGCGGTAACGTCGCCGAAAATGCCGGCGGGGTGCATTGTCTTAAATATGGATTGACGCTGCACAATATCCTGGCGCTTAAGCTGGTCAGTTCCGAGGGTGAGATTTTCGAGATCGATCAGCGCTCCTTGCAATCTGACGGTTATGATTTACTGCCACTGCTGGTGGGTTCCGAGGGGATGCTCGCTATCGTGATCGAGGTGACGGTGAAGCTATTACCGATCCCACGCTGCGCACGCGTGGTCATGGGCGTATTTGACTCGGTAGAAAAAGCGGGCGACAGCGTTGCGTCAATCATCGCCGAGGGTATTATTCCGGCCGGGATCGAAATGATGGACAATCCCGCGATTCGTGCTGCCGAAGATTTTGTGCACGCGGGTTATCCAGTTGAAGCCGAAGCGATATTGATTTGCGAACTCGATGGCACCGAGGAAGAAGTGTCATCACAAATTGAACTCGTGGAAAAGGTGCTTAAAAAAGGCGGCGCGACCGAAACCCGTCTCGCCAGGGATGAAGCCGAACGACTGTTATTCTGGTCCGGGCGCAAGGCTGCTTTTCCTGCGGTCGGGCGTATCTCTCCTGATTATTACTGCATCGATGGCACGATTCCGCGCAAGGCCTTGTCCGCGGTGCTGAGTGGCGTACGCCAACTCTCGGAGGAATATGGATTGCGGGTGGCTAACGTGTTCCATGCGGGCGACGGTAACCTGCATCCGCTAATTCTCTACGACGCTAATAACGAAGGTGAACTCGAAAAAACCGAGCAACTCGGTAGCAAGATCCTGCGGCTTTGCATTCATCATGGCGGCACGATTACGGGTGAGCACGGGGTCGGCGTCGAAAAACTCGGTGAGATGTGTGTACAGTTCAGCGAAACGGAGCGCGAGCAGTTTCACGCCATACGCGAGTGTTTCGATCCATTGAAAATACTGAATCCGGGGAAAGCAATTCCAACGCTGGCACGCTGCGCCGAGTTCAACGCGATGCATGTGCACGAGGGCAAGCTGCCGTTTCCGGAGCTGGATCGCTTTTAATGAACTCGATTGACGATGTCGATATCGAGGCGGAACTCACCAGCCAGATCATTTCGGTTGCCGCGACCGGTGGTGAAATTGAAATTATCGGCGGTGGCAGTAAACGTTTCTATGGTGAGTCACTGGAAGCCTTGCCGGTCGACGTTTCCGGGCATAGCGGGGTTATTGACTATGATCCCGCAGAACTGGTCATTACCCTGCGCGCAGGTTGCAAGCTGCGCGAGATCGAGGCGCTACTAGCCGAGCATCGACAAATGTTCGGTTTCGAACCGCCTTGCTACGGCCGGGATGCGACCATCGGCGGTATGGTCGCAAGCGGGCTGGCCGGTCCTCGCCGGGCGTTTGCCGGCGGTATCCGGGATTTCGTGTTGGGGGTTAAGATCCTCGATGGTCACGGCGAGATAAATCAATTTGGCGGACGCGTGATCAAGAATGTCGCCGGCTTCGACGTGTCGCGCTTGATGGTCGGTTCGCTGGGCACGCTGGGTGTAATCCTCGAGGTTTCGATCCGGGTGATACCGGTTTACGAGCTCGAATCGACGCTTGCCTTTGAACATGCGAGTGCCGACGAACATATTCGCTGGGTTAATGAACTGGGCTCGCAACCCTATCCAATTTCAGCATCTTTTTGGTTCGCTGGACGTAGCCTGTTGCGCCTGTCCGGTAGCGCGCAGGGAGTGCAGCATGCAGCGGGCCAGCTTGGCGGCGAACCAGCCGAGTCATGCTGGGATGAATTGAAAGAGCAAACCCTGGATTTCTTCGATGCCGAACTGCCGCTAACCCGAATTGCATTGCCGCCAGCAAGTTCCGACAGGCTAGGCGATGTCCCCCAGCTGATCGAATGGGGTGGCGCGCAGCGCTGGGTTCGTGGTGAAGTCGATATTCCGACACTCCGGTCCGAGGCGGAAGCCTTAAGCGGAAGCGTCTGCGCATTTAAGCGACATGCTACCGATGTGCCGGTATTTCATCCCTTGCCCCGCGCGATGCTCAAACTGCAACGCAGCATCAAGTCCAGTTTCGATCCAGCCGGAATTTTCAATCCGGGCAGGATTTATCCGGGCCTCTAGCATGCAAACTAATCTCGCGCCAAAAATTCAACAGGGCCGTCATGCCGAGGCCATAGAGTCGATCCTGCGCAAGTGTGTACATTGCGGATTCTGCAATGCAACCTGCCCAACCTACCAGTTGCTCGGCGATGAGCTCGATGGCCCGCGCGGCCGCATCTACCAGATGAAGCAGTTTTTCGAGGGCGAACCCGCGAACGCTGAAATGTTGAAGCACCTCGATCGCTGTCTGACCTGTCACGCCTGTGAAACCACTTGTCCCTCGGGGGTCAAATACACCCATTTACTCGAAATTGGCAAAACATCAATCGAATGGGAGTTACCGCGTCCCTGGTGGGATCGAGCCCGGCGTTGGGGGATTGTGCGGTTTATCAATTCGGGGTGGCTATTTGCTTTGGCAGTGAAGGTTGGACAGACATTTGTACCGATCTTGCCAGCCAAACTGAGAGATTCAGTACCACCGCGACAAACGCCTGTTGTCCGTACTAACGCCCAGCATTCACGCAAGGTGTTGATGCTGGGGGGTTGCGTGCAGCCCACACTGGCGCCCAATACCAACGTTCGCGCCAGCAATCTGTTGAACAAGTTCGGTATTGAAGTCATCGAATTGCCGGAGAACCTGTGCTGTGGGGCGGCTGCTTTACACACTTCCGAGCCCGAATACGGCATGCGGCAGGTAAAACAGCTCATCGATAGCTGGTGGCCGCATATCGAGGCAGGGGTCGAGGCAATCGTGGTGACGGCGACAGGTTGCGGGGTCACCGTCAAGGATTATGAACATTTGCTGGCGGACGATCCCGATTATGCCGCGAAAGCAAAGAAGGTGAGCTCGCTGTTTCGCGATCTGACCGAGCTGATGGAAGTCGAAATCGAAATGATGGATCCGGTAGATTTACCGACGAAACGTGTCGCTGTGCACACCCCCTGCAGCATGCAGCACGGACTGGGCATCACCAACCGGGTTGAAACCTTGCTGGCAAAGGCGGGCTATGAAATATGCGCAGTTGCAGAGGGACACCTGTGCTGCGGTTCGTCGGGAACTTACTCGATGCTGCAGCCTGCGCTTGGCACGCAGCTGCGGGCCAACAAGATCAGGGCACTTTCAATCAATCAACCCGATGTCATCGTCACGGCAAATATTGGCTGCCAGGTGCATCTCGCCCAGGGCAACAACATACCGGTAGTACACTGGATTGAGCTGTTGTAAAAATCGCTCTCAAGCATCGATTTTCTACCCGCCGGCGACCATTAGCCAAAAAAACTACCTGTAATTGTTTCGTTAATATATCCATGTGATAACTTTGCCGCTGCTTTGAGTGATTGATTATTAGCTTGAGGTAGGTTAATTTAGCTGGGTTCGCGCTTTTTTGCTGGGTGAACAGATAATAGCTATTTTGAGCAAATACATAAAAATTAGAGCTCCTGAGGACACTTCCAATGAATAAATTACGATATTTGATCAGTATCGGCCTGATGGCCGTGGCGGGTAGTGCGATGGGTGCAGATTGCCCCGCGGTTACTGTCGCCAATATGCAAGGCGTTGCCGCCGGTGCATTTCCACAACAGTACGACAAGGCAGAGTTTGAAAAACTCGCCGGCTGTACCATGAAATTTTCCGAGAATCCGGACATTGCCAAGCTGAATGGCAAGATTCGCGCCAACCCGAAGCTACCGCCGCTGTCCGAGCGTCTGCCGGATGAGCCGCTGGTCGTAGCACCTTACGCTAGCATCGGTAAATACGGCGGTACTTTCGATATGATATCGAATGCGACCGAAGCCGGCACCTCCGACTTCCTCGCGATACGCCACGTCAACCTGGTGCGATTTTCAGACAATTTGCAAACCATCGTTCCGAACGTCGCCAAAGGCTGGGAGTGGAATGACGACTTCACTCAGCTGACTTTCTTCCTGCGTAAAGGCCACAAGTGGTCCGATGGTGCGCCGTTTGGCGCGCAAGACGTCAAGTACTGGTACGACAATATTTCGCTGAACCCCAACGTGATCGAAAAGCCGAAAGATTACACGCTGGTGGGTGGCAAGCGTATGACCTTAGACGTCCTCGATCCGCAAACGATTCGTTTCAACCTGCCGGCGCCGAAGCCGGGGCTGCTGGCGCATTTTGCCAATTCTTACGCACAGGGATTCCAGCCCAAGCACTTTCTCGGTATATGGGATCCAGAGCTGAACCCCGACGCCGACAAGATGGCGCAGGCCGCCGGTTACGAAAAAGGTCTTGATGTACTGATGAACTATTTCGGTTCGGACTGGACCGATACCCCGACGCCGATGCTGAGTAACCCGGACAAGGTTGCGAACCTGCCAGCGGATTCCATGCCGACACTCGAGTCTCACATCCTGATCGCGGAGTCGACGGAAGGCCGTCACCTGGTGGCCAATCCGTACTTCTTCCAGGTCGATACCGCGGGTAACCAGCTGCCGTATGTCAGCGAGCAGGACGAGATTTTCGTCAACGAAGACGAGGTGCGTCTGCTCAAGCTGGTCAACGCCGAGGTAGACTTCAAAGCGCAATCGCTGCAGTTGTCTACTGCGCCACTGTTGCTGGATAACCAGGAAAAGGGTAATTACACGATTCAGTTACGTCCCGAAGTCACGATCGCGAGTTTCGCCATTAACATGACCCATGAGAATCTGGAAAAACGCAAAGTCTTCAGCGATCTGCGCTTCCGCCAGGCAATGTCGGTCGCGATGAACCGCGAAGAAATGAACGAAACCGCCTTCTTCGGTATGGGTGAACCCAAGCAATATGTTGGTTTTACGGATTCACCCCCGTTTATTGAGGACAAGTGGAAGCAGTACTATGCCCAGTACGACCCCAAGCTTGCCAACAAGTTGCTGGATGAGATGGGTCTGAAAGATACCGACGGCGACGGATTCCGTGAATTGCTAAACGGCGACAAGCTGGTGATTAACCTGCAGTTCTCGGTGCAGGGTGCTCCTGCTGCATTGGTGGAACTCATCGGTCAGCACTGGGGTGCGGTGGGTATTCAGAGTACAGTCAAAGAAGTTACCCCGGATGAATACCGCAGCGCGCAATCATCCAACAAGCTCGATGTCACCATGTGGCGCAACGGTCAGCCGCTCGCGATCGTGCTCGGAACCAACCAGATCTGGGTACCGCCTTATCACGATTATTTCACTGTGCGCACCAATATGCTATGGGCGGAATGGGTCGATTCGAACGGCGCCAGCGGCGTAGAACCGCCGGATTACGCAAAACAGATGATTAAAGACATCACCGCGTTCCAGTCCGCCGTCGTGGGCACGCCGGAATCGGACAAACTGGGGGCACGCCTGGTCAAGAACCTGGTAGAAAACCTGTTGTTTATCGGTACGGTCCAGGTACCGGCGCCGATTTACCATCGCAACGTGGTGCAAAACGTCGTCGAGTACACGACGCACTCGTTCGAATACTATCGCTCCTACCCGTACCGGCCTACGCAGTGGTGGCTGGACGAGTAAGATCGGTTAGTTGACAGTAAAATTGGCTGCGGGCTATCCTGCCCGCAGCCTTAATAATAAACTCCTATTGGGTTAAACAACCAAAATAGGAATACCAAGGGGGGTACCAGAGACACCGATGTTTCAGTTCCTGCAATTTGCTGCCACGCGTGCCACGCTCGCGGTCATCACCCTGGTCATGGTTTCATTCATCGTATTCAGCCTGATGGAACTGGTGCCGGGCGATTGTGCCGAACGCTATCTCGCTTTTAAAAACACGCAAGGAAGCCAGATATCGATTGCCGATATCGACGCTGAACGGGTCCGTCTCGGGCTGGATAAGCCCTATATCGTGCGCTGGGGCAAGTGGATTATTGACGCCTTCCAGGGAGAGTATGGCGATAGCTGCATCCTGCGGGTTAATATCGCGCAGCTCCTGGGAGAGAAATTCTGGATCAGCCTGGTGATCTGTCTAACCTCGCTGCTGGTGGCGTACCTGATTGCGATTCCCGTCGGCATCATTTCGGCCACGTCAAAAAGCCCGGTCGTTAACAATAGCCTGCGGTTCGTCAGCTACCTCGGCCTGGCGATGCCGAACTTCCTGCTGGCGTTGATGATCATGCTGTTTTCAACCGTTGTCTTCGGCGATAGCCTGACCGGGTTGTTTTCCAAGGAGTTTCGCGATGCCGCCTGGTCTTACGAGCGCGTCATGGATTTCCTGTCGCGTGCGTGGTTACCGGTGTTTATTCTCGGCTGGTCGGCGACCGCGTTTGCGATTCAGACCGTGCGTGCATTGATGTCCGACGAGGTCGGCAAATTGTATGTGTTGGCAGCCGCGGCACGGGGTGTTAGCGGCCGCACACTATTGTGGCGCTATCCCGCGCGGCACTCGCTCGGACCCATCATCAACTCGCTCGGTTTCGATCTGAACCGGATCTTCAACGAACTACCGATTGTCGCATTGATTCTGACCCTCACCGAAGCGGGAGCGCTGTTGATCGAAGCGCTGGCCCGCTCGAATGACCAGCAGTTGGCGGGCGCGATTATATTTTTGCTGACCGCCAGTATCGTCGGCATCAATTTTGTCACCGATATCATTCTGGCGTTGACCGACCCGCGGGTTCGCCGCAGTATTCTGGGATAAACGATATGACAGATACGGCAACCGTTGAAGGAACCGACATAAACGTAGACCAGAGCGCCAAGGAGGCCTATTTTACCGCCGGCCAGGGGCAGCTGATCTGGACTCGTTTTAAAAAGCAACGTGCCGCAATGGTCGGTGCCGCGGTACTCATTATTTTGGTGCTGTCGGGGATGTTTGCTTCCTTTCTGACGCCTTATGACCCCACCATCGAGGGTCGCAATGCGGACTACCAGAACGGCGCGCCGAATATACCGAAATTCTGGGATGAGAACGGCTTTTCGTTCCGACCCTTTATTTATTCGTTTGAAAGAACCCGCTCTATCGAAACTAATTTCCGCTGGGTGACCAAGGTCAACCGGGACAAGCGCCGCTACGTGGTTCTATTCCCGGAAGGCGATAAATACACGCTGATTGGTATAACCTTCAGGACACATCTGTTTGGCGTCAATGAGGGCAAGATCCACCTGTTTGGCACCGATGCCACGGGTAAGGATATCTACTCCAGGACCTTCCATTCGATTAACACATCTCTGGCGGTGGGTACGATCGGCGTCTTCATCGCCTTTGTGCTGGCGTTAATCATCGGCGGAATTTCCGGATACTATGGCGGCTGGACTGACTCCGTGTTGCAGATGATCACCGATGCGGTACGAACTATTCCCGCGATCCCGCTATTCATGGCAATCGCGGCATTCATTCCGGATACCATTAGTTCCGAGGGGCGATTTTTTATCATTTCGATCATCCTCGGCTTTATCGGTTGGCCGACACTGGCAAGAAGGGTTCGAACGCACCTGCTCACCGAGCGCAACCAGGAATATGTACTTGCGGCGCAATTATGCGGCGCCTCGGCGGGCCATGTCATTCGCAAGCACTTATTGCCGAGTTTTACCAGTTATATCATCGTCGACCTGATCATTTCGTTCCCGTACATGGTGCTGTCCGAGACCGCGCTCAGCTTTATCGGCTTAGGCTTGAAGGAACCGGTCAATTCGCTCGGTGTCATGTTGCAAAACGTGACCAAGGCGGATGTGCTGCTCAACTACCAGTGGAATTTTATTCCGGTCATATTTTTTATCACCCTGGTACTTGCCTTCGTGTTCGTCGGCGATGGTCTGCGTGATGCTGCCGATCCTTATGCGGATACCAAAAAATGACGAGCCCGCTGATTTCTGTAAAAGATTTAACGCTGCGCTTCAAAACCGACGAAGGCCTGGTCACTGCCGTAAACAACGTATCCTTCGATATCGCACCAGGCGAAGTGCTCGGACTGGTGGGTGAAAGCGGCTCTGGTAAATCGGTGACTGCGAAGGCGCTGATGATGCTCAACGCCGAGAATGCGGTTTACGATGACAATAGTCATATCACGTTGAACGTCGACGACCAGGAATTCGAGGTGCTGTCGCTAAAACGCTCTCAGGACCAGAAGATTATTCGCGGTGGCGCGATCTCGATGATCTTTCAGGAACCGATGGCCAGTTTTGCCCCGGCGATTACCATCGGTGAGCAGATGGTTGAGCAATTACTGATCCATTCGGATATGACTCCGGCCGAGGCCAAGGAAATCTCAATCGAAATGCTGACCCGCGTGGGAATACCCGAACCGGCGCAGCGTTTTGGCCAGTATGCTTTCGAGTTTTCCGGCGGCATGCGCCAGCGTGCAATTATCGCGATGGCGCTGTCGACCAAGCCCAAATTGCTGATCGCCGATGAACCGACGACCGCGCTCGATGTCACGATTCAGGCCCAGGTCATCGAGTTGATGAAAGACCTGGTTGAAGAATTTCATATGTCGATCCTGTTTATTACCCACGACCTCGGCGTCATCGCGCAAACCGCAGACCGGGTCGCGGTCATGTATCTCGGCAACCTGGTGGAAACCGGTACTGTGCGCCAGGTGATCAACTCACCGGCTCATCCCTATACGCGCGGCTTGATGAACTCGCTGCCCAAGCTCGATGATCTCGAGGCGCCGCTGACCCCGATACCGGGCGATATTCCTTCGCCGCTGGACCGTCCTTCGGGCTGCGTGTTTCATACGCGTTGCGTGGAATCGGGTGCCATCGCCGAAAAATGCCGCACCGAAATTCCGGATTACACGAGCGATAGCGCCAATCACCAGGTGGCCTGTCACCTGGCGACGCAAGGGGAGCAGTCATGAGTAAGGGTAAGGACGTGTTGATCGAGGCACGCGACTTGTCGGTACACTTCCCGTTGCAGAGGCTGGGTTTCGGTGAACGCCCCGTGGTGCGCGCCTGCGAAGGTATCAATATCGAAATCGAAAAAGGTAGTTTCTTCGGGCTGGTGGGTGAATCGGGCTCGGGCAAAACCACGCTCGGCCGCGCCATGCTTAAGGCGGCGCCGATCAGCCATGGCGAAATCGTTTATTCCGACTCTGACGTCACCTATGATCTCGGCTCGCTCAAGGGGCCGGAGCTCAAGGAGTACCGCAAACGTGCGCAATTGATTTTCCAGGACCCTTACGCGGCACTGAGCCCGCGGATGACGGTACGCGACATCATTGCCGAACCGCTCGAAGTCATGGGATTGACGTCGGGCCGCGAAGAAACCGACACCAGAGTACGCGCAATAGCCGACAAGTGCCGGCTCAATCTCGAGCACCTGCGGCGTTTCCCACACGCCTTTTCCGGTGGCCAGCGCCAGCGCATCTCGATTGCACGCGCACTGGTATCGGATCCCAAGTTTATCGTCGCCGATGAAAGCGTCGCCGCACTGGATGTATCGATTCAGGCTGATGTGCTGAACCTGCTGAATGCAATCCAGCGGGAGAGGGGCATTACCTTCCTGTTTATCAGCCATGACCTGAGCGTCATCGCGCACACCTGTGACTTCGTCGCCGTCATGTACCTCGGGCAAATCGTCGAATCAGCGCCGACGCACAAACTTTTTTCTGAAACCGCTCACCCTTACACTCGTGCGCTGCTGTCGGCGATTCCCTCGCTTGATCCCGACGTTCGCGGACACGCGCAAAAGCTCGAAGGTGAAATTCCGAGCCCAATCAACCCACCACCGGGATGCCGTTTCAATACGCGCTGCCCGCATGCGCAAGACCGCTGCCGCACCGAGGTGCCTGAATGGCGAGAGATGAGTGACGGACACCATGTGGCCTGCCATTTCTCGGAAGAGCTTACCGAGAAGTTCGGTACCTGATTCACGAGAGTTAATACCTCATTGCCGCAGTTGCAGCATGATCATTGATCCCATCCATTCGGAGTTTGGCGCCCGTATTTCGGGAGTCGATCTTTCTCAGGCGTTAGACGAATCTACATTTGCTCAAATTGACGAAGCGATCAATCGCTATTCGATCCTGTTGTTTGAAGATCAGCAAATGAACGACGCCGCGCATCTTGAATTCACGCGACGTTTCGGACAACTGGAAGAAGAGCACGTCAGTTACTACAGCCGCGGCGAGGTCACTTACATCGGAAGAGTCGGTAATATTGACGACGAGGGCAAAATGGTGTCGGGGCGTCAGGTCAAAGCGTCGACCGGTAACGAAATGTGGCATTCAGACAGCTCGTTTCGTGAAATACCGGCGCTGTACTCGATGCTGTGCGCTTACGAAGTGCCCGATGAGGCCGGTGAAACCGAGTTTGCCAGTGCGCGTGCCGCCTACCGGCGACTGGACCAGGCCACCCAACAACAAATCGAAGACCTGGTCGGTATCCACGATTACATTTTTTCACGTACCAAGGTTGGCGAAGACGCGGTGACCCGGAACCAGCGCACTTACATGCACCCGGTGCGTCAGCGCCTGGTACGACAGAATCCGGTGACGGGCGAGCGTAATGTTTTTGTCGGTTCGCACGTCAAGCAGATCGAAGGTATGCCAGACGCAGAGGCGCGGGAATTGATCGACCGGTTGATCAACGAGGTCACGCGGCCCGAATCCGTGTATCACCATCGCTGGCAGGTGGGCGATTTCATGATTTGGGACAACCGCTGCATCCTGCATCATGGTTGTGGCTACGATGCCGACAAGTACCGCAGGCGTATGCACCAGACTCGCGTGCGGGGACGCTGCCCTTCTATCGCCGAAAGTGTTGACTAAATACTGTCCCCGTTAATCTTTAGCTGCTTCCGGTACCTGTCGCGGGCGACCGTCCACGCCAAGCGCGACAAATCTGAACTTGGCCTCGGTCACCTTGACCGTATTGCGCGAGCGATCGCGTTGTACCCATGCCTCGACATGAATATCAATTGAAGTATGTCCGACGCCCTGTATATCAGTATAAACACAGAGCACATCACCAATCTTGACCGGGCGGATAAAGTGCATGCTATCGAGTGCGACCGTAACGGTACGACACTGAGCGCGTTCACTGGCGCTGATTCCAGCGGCGATATCCATTTGCGACAATACCCAGCCGCCAAAAATGTCGCCAGCCGGGTTGGAATCGGCGGGCATCGCGATGGTGCGGATGGTCAGTTCACCGGTGGGTTTTTCGGACATGATCTACTCTTTGAGAGATGGTTAATTAGTGTATTTATAGCCTCTGGTTGGTCCGCTGTAAACGGACCATACGGCCTGCAAATTTATTTCTATGACAAATCAGTGATTATTGTACAAATTTGTCACTATCAGGAGTACCTCTAGATTTCGAATTCCTGATCGAGCGAAAATATTGGTCGCACGACATTGCGATACTCCAGGCGCTGGTAATTGGGTGTGCAGAGCGCACCACTATCGCAGACGATGACCCGGTCGGCGATGGGTTCGAAATCGGCGCGAAAGTGTTGCATCGATTTGAGTGCGACAACCTGTTTTGATTCCGGCATGATCCCGAAACTTTTGAATTGTTGAAGATCCAGCAGTTGCTGGGCTACCGTGGTAATAAGGATTTCAATACCGCCAGAACGAACCACGACGGTTGGACCGAAACTGCGTTGCAATCCCCCGATCATCTTGCCCCCACCGGTATAGTGTCCGTCACTCTTGCTTACCAGTTCGACGGTCAGATCAAGCGGTCCGCCACCGAAGGCGGGATCGATTTTACCGCCCAGTTTGATCGAAACTCTTTCCCCGATCTCGCACTGGAGTAGTTGGTGCACGTTTGCGCCATCGACCATCGGACCGAAACAGGCATTGTCCACCCCGGCCTCGAGCAGGGCACGCAGCAGATTGGTGGAATCACCGTAGCCACCACCACCCGGATTGTCGGCATAATCCGCAATCACCAGTGGTCCTTCAGTCGAGTCGAATTGTTTCGCGATCGCTGCCGCCGAGTCGACATCGAGATAGTCGTTTAGTATTTCGTGACGGCGGTTCCAGATATCATCGGCCAGGCTCTCGGCAAATACCCGGTGCGCTTCCATGTCGCCTTCCGCAGTAACTAGAACCGTGGGACCGACCTCGGCGATATCGGCACTTGGGAAACCAGCGTTGATGCTGACGGCATAGGCGTCTGGACGCAGCTCCCAGGCCTTTGCGGCTTCGATTCGCTCGATCATCGGGCCCACGTCGGTACGCCCGCCATTGACCTCTTCGAGCATTGGACGGTGTGCGCGAATAGTGCGTGGACTGATTTCGCCGGTGAGACTGCGCTGCAGGATTTCACCCGCCTGGCGAGCGCTGTCCCGCATGTCAACGTGTGGATAGGTTTTATAAGAAACGATAATGTTGGCAAGGCCGCACATTTTCTCGGTGACGTTGGCGTGGAGATCCAGGGTTATCGCAATCGGCACCTTTTCTCCGATAACGGCGCGCACTCGCTGCAGCAATTCGCCTTCGCCATCCTCGCAGAAGTCAGTGACCATCGCGCCATGCAGCCCCAGCAATATGCCGTCGTATCGATTGGCCTCTAACGCGGCGACGACCGGGTCGACCAGCCAGTCGAAGGCTGCGCTGGTCACCTTGCCGGAGGGGCCGGCATTGGCACTGAGTATGTGGTCGAGCTGCCAGCTATATTTCCTGCCGATATCAAGGAATCCGGCGAGCTCCGTGTTCTGATTGCCGCGTGCAGCTATGGCGTCCTGGTCGAGCAGGAAAAGGTCGTTACGATACGTTTTCTCGATGCCTGGAATAAGGCGTAAGGTATTGTGCGTGAGCAGGAAATGGCCGTTGCGAAACGCCTGCTCGTCGGTTGGGATGCGGCTGAAGGTATTGGTCTCGTGCGCGATTTCTGCAGTAAGAATTCTAGTGCTCATTGTTCCGTCCTGACGCCAGGTGTGTCTGGGATCCTCCCGGTTACTCGTCTTCGGCCAGCCTCGCTAAATCGTGGGCG
Source organism: uncultured Gammaproteobacteria bacterium (assembly GCA_964196225.1). GTDB lineage: Bacteria > Pseudomonadota > Gammaproteobacteria. The sequence continues at coordinate 28,459 of CAXMSP010000105.1, forward strand.
GCCTCGCGCAACAATGGCAGGTAGCGGTCGCTGTGATTGATGGAGATGCGTGACGCCGGAGCCTGGATCGCGAGTGAACTATAAAATCTGCCCTGCCTGTCCTTGATAGGGACCGCGATGGCAACCACGTCATCGTATAATTCCTGGTTGTCGATCGAAACCTGCTGCTTCTCGATATTATCAAGTTCGGCGAGTAGCATATCGGGGTCGGTAATCGTATTTTTTGCGTGGACCTCCAGCTTTAGCTTATTGATTACCGCCTTGCGCCGGGATTTAGGCAGCGTACTCAAGTAAAGTTTGCCACTTGCAGTACAGTAAAGGGGAACCCGCATCCCGATCGAAAACTGCAGGCGCAATGGTGCCTTGGTTTCGACACGATCGGAATAGGCCATGTACAGGCCATCGGGGTAAGCGATGTTGCAGGTCTCCCCGACCTTTTCGGACAATGCGGTCAATATTGCATGGCGTGTGGCACTGAAGCGAGAGTTAGCGAGGACACCCACGGCGACATCATAGAGGCGATTGCCGGCCTGATAACTTTTACCATTAATTCTTTTGAGCAGGTAACCATGCGCTTCGAGTTCGGCGCAAAGCCGGTGCGCGGTAGCCTTGGGCAGATTCAGTACTTCGTTGATTTCGGTCGCGCTAAGCGGCTTCGTCGATGCGGCGACGGTGTCGAGAATATCGAGCACCCGCTCGATCGTGGAGCCGCGTTCGCGTTTCATACGTGCCGGCCTTTGCCAGGATAGATATCAGCATGCCGGGCGCTTGCCCATGACAAGGTAGATCGAAGGAGATGCATTATGATTTACCCACCCGACATTACTTTGGGTAGCCAAAGCACCAGTTGCGGGAAGATAAACAGCAGGATGAGACCGATCATTTGAATCACCATGAACTGCATCATGCCCAGGTAGATGTCCTTGAGATCCCAATCCGGCACGACCCCCTTCAGAAAGTAGGCCGACAAGGCCACAGGTGGGGATAGCCATGCGGTCTGCAGGTTCACCGCGACCAGAATGCCAAACCAGACCATTAGGTCGTAGCGATCCAGCCCGTGGACGTCCAACGCCTCGACCGTCGGTAGCAAAATTGGCACAACGATCAGAACAATAGGTACCCACTCCAGTGGCCATCCCAGGAGGAAGATCAGTGCCATAACCACGATCAGTATGAGGTAAGGCGACATGTCGAGGCCAAGGAGCAGCTCAGTCATCATCTTTGGCGTACCCAAAAAACTGAATTCGGCGCCAAAGAAGTTCGATGCGGCAACCAGGAACATGATCAAAACCGTGATCTCCAGGGCTTTGACCAGACTGTCAAAGAAACTAGGAAAGGTGAATTTACCGTAACCGATAGATAACAAGATGGCACCA
>CAXMSP010000106.1:0-16187 GCA_964196225.1 uncultured Gammaproteobacteria bacterium
CTGGGCGGGTTTCGCGGGTGCCGTGCCCTGTTCATAGGGAACCTCGATACCGAGCGAATGGGCGAGCGATTCGATTGCCTCGACAAACTCCATGTGGTCATAGTCCATCAGGAAGCCGACCGCGTTACCCGATTTCTGGCAACCGAAGCAATGGTAGAACTGCTTGCTTGAACTGACTGAAAAAGAAGCCGTTTTTTCACCATGGAAAGGACAGCAGGCCCAGTATTCGCGGCCCTTCTTTTTTAGCGGCACCCGGCTGTCGATTACCTCCACGATATCAACCCGGTTCAGCAGGTCATCGATGAAGTTGCGTGGAACTCTACCCGCCATTTGAATCAGGCCCTTTTAAGCGGCATTGCTTTGCAGGGTTTCCAGCAAGGAATCGAACTCGGCCGCTTTGGGCTTGACCATCCAGATCTTGCGCTGGAAGTGGTTGAAGTTTTCGAGTATGTACTGCCCCCATTCGCTTTGGGTTTCCTGCACGTATTCGCCGATGGCGGATTGCAGGTAGACGCGATGGCTTTCCATCGATTCATCTGCGATTCGATGAATGTCGATGAGTTCCTTGTTAACCCGGTCAAAGAAGTTGCGGTCGAGATCAAGCACATAAGCAATGCCACCGGTCATGCCGGCCCCGAAATTGTATCCGGTGTTTCCAAGAATTGTAACAATGCCGCCCGTCATGTATTCACAGCCATGATCGCCGATTCCCTCGACCACGGCATGGGCACCCGAGTTGCGCACCGCGAAACGTTCACCCGCAAGCCCCGCGGCAAGCAGTTTGCCACCGGTTGCACCATAGAGGCAGGTGTTGCCGATAATAGTCGCATCCTGCGATTTGAAGTGGCTATTGCCCGGTGGCGAAATGACAACCTTGCCACCGGCCATACCCTTGCATACGTAATCGTTGGCATCGCCTTCGAGGTACATATTGAGACCACCGGCATTCCAGACACCGAAGCTTTGCCCTGCGGTTCCCTTGAGGTGCAGCGTAATCGGTGTTTCAGACATGTCGTGGTTGCCGTGGACGCGCGCAATTTCACCGGAAAGCCTTGCGCCGATTGAACGATGGGTATTGTTGAGCCTGTATTCGAATTCCCCACCGCTCGAATTCTTAATCGCATCCATGCAATCGGTTACCATTTGCTCGGCAAGTTCGCCCTTGTCCCAGGGTGGATTGCGTTCCTCGGTACAGTAACGCGGCAGGTCGGGGTCGACACCGGCGTCCGACAGGATCGGATCGAGGTTCAGATTATGCTGGCTTGAGGTATTGCCCGCTACTACTTCAAGTAATTCGGTGTGACCGATCAAATCCTCAAGCCCGGATACCCCGAGCGACGCCAGAATTTCGCGCACCTCTTCGGCAATAAAGCGAAAATAGTTTTTGACCTTTTCGGTGGTGCCGACGAAATGCAGTTCACGTAGCAGGTCGTTTTGCGTTGCGACGCCGGTGGCGCAGTTGTTCAAGTGACAAATGCGCAGATATTTGCAGCCCATCGCAACCATTGGCCCGGTGCCGAAACCAAAGCTTTCGGCGCCGAGGATGGCCGCCTTGATAACATCGAGCCCGGTTTTGAGCCCACCATCTGTCTGAATGCGAACCTTGCTGCGCAACTTGTTGGCACGCAACACCTGGTGAGTCTCCGAGAGGCCCAGTTCCCACGGAGAGCCGGCATATTTAACTGAAGTCAGCGGGCTGGCACCGGTGCCACCGTCGTGGCCGGCAATCGTGATCAGGTCGGCATAAGCCTTGGCGACACCGGCGGCAATCGTGCCCACGCCCGCCTCGGCCACGAGCTTGACTGAAACCAGCGCCTGCGGATTGACCTGCTTGAGGTCGAAAATCAGTTGCGCCAGGTCTTCTATCGAGTAGATGTCGTGGTGTGGTGGTGGCGAAATCAGGGTAATGCCCGGATCGGAGTTACGCAGGCGCGCTATCAGTTCATTGACCTTGTTACCCGGTAATTGTCCGCCTTCTCCCGGCTTGGCGCCCTGGGCGATCTTGATTTGCAGCACTTCGGCATTGACCAGGTAATGCGGGGTAACGCCAAAACGGCCCGAGGCGACCTGCTTGATCTTGGATACCCTGTCGGTACCGAAGCGAGCCGGATCTTCACCACCTTCACCGGAGTTGGAGCGTCCACCGAGCTGATTCATTGCCTGTGCGAGGGTTTCATGGGCTTCGGGCGAGAGTGCGCCGAGCGACATGCCGGCCGAGTCAAAACGGGCGAGGATGTTGGCGCTGGGCTCGACCTCGTCGATATCGATCGACTGTTGTGGTTTAAGCTGCATCAGGTCACGCAACGCAGTTGCCGGGCGGTTGTTCACGATGTCGGTGTATTTTTTCCAGTCGGCGTAATTACCGCTATTAACCGCTGCCTGCAGGCTGTGCACGACATCCGGGTTATAGGCGTGGTATTCGCCACCGTGAATATATTTTAACAAGCCACCCTGTTCGATGGTCTTGCGCGGGTTCCAGGCAAACTTGTTGAGTGCTTTCTGTTCGGCCTCGAGCTCCTCGAAGCCGATGCCGTCGATACGGCAGGTGGTGCCGGGAAAGCACAGGTCGACCACGTCATGGTGCAGTCCGACGATTTCAAAAAGTTGAGCGCCGCGATAACTGGCCATGGTCGAGATGCCCATCTTGGAAATTATTTTGTACAGCCCCTTGTTGATGCCGCGGCGATAGTTCGAACCGGTGTCCGGGCAGGTCAGTTCCGGCAGTTCGCCGGTGCGGGTCATGCCGACAATGCTGGCATAGGCGAGATAAGGGTAAATCGCGGTTGCGCCAAAACCGAGCAGCACCGCCATCTGGTGAGGATCGCGGGCGGTGCCGGTCTCCACCACGATATTGGTATCGCAGCGGCCGCCGCTGTTGCTGAGGCGATGGTGTACCGCTCCGGTGGCGAGTGCCGCCTGCACGACCAGTCGATTGCGCGGGATATCCTTGTCGCTCAGCACGAGGATGACAATACCCCTGCGTGAAGCCTTCTCGGCCTGATCCTGGATGTCGATGATCGCCTGCTTCAGGGACTTCTTTTCGGGGTCATAGCCCAGCGAAATGATTTCATGGGCGTAGCCCTTGTCGTGCCAGGCCAGCAAATCGACGTACTTCTGCTCAGAAAGAATCGGTGAACTGACGATGAGGCGGTCGGCATGCTCGGCGGCTTCGTTAAATAAATTATGTTCACGCCCGAAACAGGTTTCCAGCGACATGACGATTTTTTCGCGCAGCGGATCGATCGGTGGATTGGTGACTTGCGAGAATTGCTGGCGAAAGCTGTCGAACAGCGAGCGACGGTGGCTTGATAGTACCGGTAACGGGGTGTCGTCGCCCATCGAACCGGTGGCCTCCTGCGAGTCCTGCGCGAGCACCTTGAGGATCTGGTCACGTTCCTCGAAGCTGACCTGGAAAAGCTTTTCCAGCCGGGTCAGGGTTTCCTTGTTCATCGCCAGCGCCGAGAAAGGTGAATTTACCGGGTTGGCGCTCAGGCGTATGAGTCGGTCACGCATCCAGATTTCGTAGGGATGGCGATTCTGTAACTGTTTATCGATATCGTCGGACGTCAATAGCTTGCTGGTCTTGGTGTCGATCGCAATCATTTCGCCCGGTTTCAGCCGACCCTTGGCGATGACATCTTCGGGCGCGTAGTCCCAGACACCAATCTCCGATGCGAGCGTGATGTGTCGATCACGGGTCTGTACCCAGCGTGCCGGACGCAAACCGTTGCGGTCCATAACGCAGCAGGCGTGGCGACCGTCGGTCAACACGATTCCAGCAGGGCCATCCCAGGGCTCCATGTGCATTGACGAAAATTCGTAAAAAGCATGCAGCGCCGGTTCCATGTGGTCTACATTCTGCCATGCCGGTGGAATCAACAGGCGCACGGCACGGAACAAATCCATGTCTCCGGAAAGCAGGAAGTCGAGCATGTTATCTAGCGAACTTGAATCCGATCCGGTCATGTTGACGATCGGTTGAATCGCTTCGATGTCCGGGAGTAATTCAGACTTGAACTTGTAGGCACGTGCGTTTGCCCAGTTGCGGTTGCCCTGGATCGTGTTGATCTCGCCGTTGTGGGCAAGGTAGCGAAACGGTTGCGCGAGTTTCCATTGTGGCCAGGTATTGGTTGAGAAACGCTGATGGAAAACACAGATCGCCGATTCCAGCGCGGGATCGCTCAAGTCCGGGTAAAAAATCGGCAGGTTTTCCGGTGTAATCAATCCCTTGTAGGAAAGGACATCGTTAGACATGCTCGAAATATAATAGTATCTCTCGATACGTCGATTTTCCTGTGCTTCAAACGCCTTGCCAGCGGCCCGGCGTGCCAGGTAAAGCGAACGATTGAACTCGGCACGTGATAAGTCGTCCGGCGCGTTGACGTAGATATGGTAAATCGCGGGTATCGATTTCAGGGCTTCTTCGCCGCAGGCTGATTCATCGATTGGCATTTCACGCCAGCCGGCAACCTCGAGACCCTGGTCGGCAATTTTTTCGGCGATAACCTGCTGGGAAAGGAGTGTTTCACCTTCGAAGGGCGAGATAAAGACCAGCCCCACGGCATAGCGCCGTGCACAATGGATGCCGAGTTCGGCGGCCCTGGCACGCAGGAAAGTATCCGGTTTTTTTAACAGTAAGCCACAGCCATCGCCCGATTTACCGTCAGCCGCGACAGCACCACGATGCGTCAGGCGCGCGAGCGCTTCGATCGAGGTCTTGACCAGCCAATGGCTGGGCTTATCGTCGATATTGGCGATCAATCCGAAACCACAGCTGTCTTTCTCGAAGCTGGGTTGGTAGAGACCTGTCAGTTCCTGGTTCGTGCTCATGGTTCCTAATTTGTGGTTAAGCCGGGCCGCCTGTGCTGCCGGCTGTCCTTTACGCCATGAAAAGCCGGATTTTTCACGCAGCCAAAAGGCCAAGTAGTATACCTGTGAGCGTTGGATATATGAAATCGGGCGCTTTGGTCAAATAGAATATGCACCGGCTTGGTGCGCGCGTTTAAGCGTTCAGGGTTTGCAGTAGTTTGTCCTGGTTATAGTCGGCGCTGACGAAGGCTTCGCCGATCGAGTTTAATAAGACCAGTTTGATTTGACCGTCAACGGCCTTTTTGTCAATTGACATGGCCTTGAGATATTGCTCAACCGAGATGTCTTTGGGCGGAATCACCGGCAGTCCGGCCTGCTGTAACAACGCGACGCCGCGTTGCCGGACTTCCTCATCGATCCGGCCTTCGCGAATGGACAGGTCGATTGCCATAACCATGCCGGCCGCGACCGCTTCGCCATGCAGCCACTTACCATAGCCCATCACGGTTTCGATGGCATGCCCGAAGGTGTGACCGAGATTCAGGATCGCACGCAGTCCAGTTTCGCGTTCGTCCTGTTCAACCACGCGCGCCTTGTTTTGGCAGGAAACCAGTACCGCCTGTGCGAGTAGATTCTGGTCGAGATTCGACAGGCCGGCGATGTTGTGTTCCAGCCATTTAAAAAAATCGGCGTCGCAAATCAGACCATACTTGATGACTTCGGCGAGGCCAGCGCTCAATTCCCGCGCGGGCAGGGTGTTCAGGGTGCCGATATCGGCGATGACGCACTGTGGTTGAAAAAACGCACCGATCATATTTTTACCAAGCGGGTGGTTGACGCCGGTTTTGCCGCCGACCGATGAATCGACCTGGGACAGTAAGGTCGTCGGAATCTGAATAAAATTCACTCCGCGTTGATAGATGCTCGCGCCAAATCCGGCAATATCGCCAACCACGCCTCCACCCAGCGCGATTACCGTGGTGTGCCGATCATGTCGGTTGCTGAGCAGCAAGTCGATGATGGCTTCTACCGACGCCAGGGTCTTGTGCTGCTCGCCGTCCTCGAGAATTAACTCGTCGTACCGGATGTTTGCGGTATCAAGCGCCTTTTGTAGCGGCTCGAGATACAGTGGCGCGACCGTGCTGTTGGTTACGACCAGCGCCGATCGACCGTTGACGTGGCGGCTGATCAAGTCTGCCTGGTCGAGCAATCCTGTGCCGATATAAATCGGGTAGCTGCGATCGTCGAGGTCTACATTGAGCGTGTGCTTGATGTGCATTCTTATTTCAAACTGTCGGGCAACTGGATGATGATATCAGCTGCGAGGCGTCGCGCCATACGCTTGTCGGTCTTGATCGCGAGATCTGCCAGGTCGAGGTAGATTGGACGACGTTCGTCCGACAGTGATTCGAGGCGCTCACGCGGGTTCTCGGTCTGAAGCAACGGTCTTTTCTTGTCGCGCCGGAGCCGGTACAGCTGTTGGTTAACCGATGTATCGAGGAACACGATGTAGCCTTTTTGCTTGAGCAGTTGCTGGTTTTCGCTGCGCATTATGGAACCGCCGCCAGTGGCTATGACGCGGTTGTTCGTGCTCAACAATTCGCTGAGCGCGCTGGATTCCCGGTCCCGAAATCCCTGCTCACCTTCGATGTCGAAGATGCGAGCAATATCAACCCCGGTGCGTTTCTCGATAAAGTGATCGCTGTCCTGGAAATCACGGTGCAGACGTTTGGCAATAATATTGCCGATCGTCGATTTTCCGGAACCCATCGGTCCGATCAGGATGATATTTCGATGACTCATGCGCCTATGATACCCCAAACAAAAAAAAGGCAGCCACCGGGGCTGCCTCTTTTTTGAGTCGAAATATTTTTTTTATCGGATATCGAGGTTCGCCCCTTGCAGGATTTTCGGCGTAACAAAAATCAGCAGTTCGGTGCGATCGTCAACCTCCCTAGTCGTCTTGAACAGGTTACCAATCACCGGCAGGTCACTGAAAAAGGGTACTCGCGTGACCTGGTTGGCTTTTTCGGTTTCGTAAATACCACCGAGTACCACGGTCTGACCATTATCAACCAGCAGTTGTGATTGGACTTCCCGGGTATCGATACTCGGTGCTGACAGTCCGGCGCCAAAAGCTACCGTTTCACCGACGTTATCCTTGTGCACATCGAGATCCATGATGACGCGATCGTCCGGGGTAATTTGCGGCGTTACCTCGAGCGAGAGTACGGCCTTTCTGAATTTCAGAGTGGCGTCACCGTCATCGAGTTCGAGATAGGGAATTTCCACACCTTGCTCGATTCTTGCGGTATGTGAATCAGCAGTGATGACCCGCGGGCTTGATACCACTTCGCCGCGACCCTCGATTTGAGCGGCCGAAAGCTCCATTGAGAGCAGAGTCCCGAGCGGCAGCTTGGCCAGTGCCAACGCAAAGCTACCAGCTGGATTTTGTACCGGCAGGTTTACATTGAGTCCATCAAATGCGTTGAATGTATTATCGTTCACCAGGCTGTTAATGCCACTCAGAGTTCCGGAGGCAGTCGAGGAATCTCCAGGCGACTGGAAGTCTCCCTGGCTATCGTTGCTGACGCCGAAGCGCACGCCCAGTTCCTTACTAAAGTCATCGTTGGCAATAACCACCCGTGACTCGATCAACACCTGGCGCACGGGAATATCCAGCTCGGCAAGCAGTACGCGCACATTCGACAGGCTAGAGTTGGTGTCCTTGACCAACAGCGTATTGGTGCGTTCATCGACACTCACCGAACCCCGCGGCGACAGAATCGCGTTATCCTTAAGTTTCAGAAGTTCGGCTAAATCACCAGCCTTGGCATAATTGACCTTGATGAATTCGGTACGCAAGCGCTCTAGTTCTTCCACCTGTTTGCGAGATTCGAGTTCGAGTTTTTCGCGTGCGGCTATCTCATCGGTCGGCGCGATCAGGATCACGTTACCCGCTTTTCGTTGGTCCAGACCCTTGGTCTTGAGGATAATATCCATCGCCTGGTCCCAGGGGACGTTTTTCAGCCGCAGGGTCAGATTACCCTCGACCGAATCTGAAACTACCAGGTTGAGTCCGGTGAAATCTGCGAGAAGCTGTAAAACTGATCGTACTTCGATGTCCTGGAAGTTAAGCGACAGGCGCTCGCCGGTGAAACCAAATTTTTCCTTCTTTTTCTTTTCTTCCTCTTCCTTGGAAATAGGTGCGACCTCAATGGTATAAACACGGTCGGTCTGGTAGGCAAGATGCTCAAAATCGCCATTCGACGAGATTGCCAAGCGAATATTAGCACCCTCCTGTATCGCGTCGATGTAACTGATTGGCGTTGCAAAGTCGCTAACATCCATGCGACGTTGTAGTTCAGTGGGTAACTGGGATCCGACCATCTCAACATAAATCACATTATTTTCACGCCAGACATCGGTGCTGATGGAAGTAGTTGTGAGATCAATAATTACACGTCCCTCACCATTTGGACCACGCTTGAAATCGACATTGGTAACACCTTTTGAAACAGCCGAGACGGTCGGCGTGCTTTCGGTAATGCTCGCCGTGGTGCCGCTACCCGCGGCTTGCGTGGTTGAAGCAGGCAGAAGGCTCTGATCACCACCCGCGAGAGTCAGGGTTACCTGGTTGCCACTAACATCGGTAACATAGTCGGCTTTCTGAGAAAGGTTGATTACTACGCGGGTGCGGTTTTTAGAGGCAGCCGAAATAATACTCTGCATCGAACCGATGCCTACCTGCATGCTGCGCTGTTCCAGCTTGTTCTCGGTTTCACTGAAATCGAGTGCAATGCGCGCGGGTTCGTCGATTGTGAATGTGCGCGGTGCTACCGCGGTATCGTCGAAAGTGAACACGATCTGAACCGTGTTTCCGGTCATGACCGAATAATCGAGGCCGATCAGGGCCCGTGCCGAAGCGTCACCGAAGGCAAGCAGGAAGATCCCTGCCAACGAAGCCTTGAATAGTTTTGTTACATTCATTTTATTACTAACACTCTTCATGGGTGAATCCTCTCGTTACTCGATCAGCGCGACCGCTGATGAGCGCTCGATATAGTTTCCCAGCCCGTCTGGGACAATTTCAGTCAAATCAATAATCTGGTCAGTAACCGAAATAATACGGCCATGGTTTTGCCCCATGTAGTTACCCTCAATAACGCGGTGCACGGTATTATCTGGCGCAAAAATCAGGCCCCACTTGATGCCGTCTTTATCGTCGATAGTGCCCTTCAGGCGCAGCGTATCAAGCGGAAAGTCTTCGAGCGGTTCCTTTACCCGATCAATATCGGGTCGAAGTCCGGAAGCGAGCTCGTTGATTTCTTCAGGATTCTCGTCGGGGCGCCTGAAATCAACCAGTGTGAACGGATCGCGTAGGTCGTGTGAGGCATATTCGAATGTCTGGTAAGGCTGGAACTCCGGGATCGGTTCAATGCGTCCAGGTGGTCGCGATCTGATTTCCTGCACAAATTGTTGCAGGTCGCCGAGACCCGCACCACAGCCGGAAAGCAACGTGGCAAGTGCACCCAGAAGAATAATTTTTGGAGAAGCTTTTAACAGTCCTGTCATTGCTCATCCTCCTGAAGGTAACGATAGGTCTTGGCGGTAGCTGCCATTTTCAGCTTTCCGTTAAGATCTTCCTTGTCGAACGGTTCCAGTTTCATGTCGTTGATGGTGACGATGCGGGGTAGTGCCGCGATGCCACTGATGAAAGTAGCGAGCTGGTGGTAAGACCCGGATACTTCGAGGGAGATAGGTAGTTCGGCGTAAAATCCTTTTTTCTCTTCGGCGCTGGGTTTGAATTTTTTTACTTCGAGACCCGAGGCAAGACCGGTTTGCGACACGTCAACCAGCAGGGATTCAACCTCGGTAGTTTCGGGTAACTGACGCAACAGGGCGCCGAAGGATGCCTCCATTTCAGCAAGCTGTTCTTTATAGAGCTCAAGTTTGGCGGCCTGGTCTGCCTTGATCTTGAATTCACCCTTAAGCTCGAGTTCCGTCCTTTCGTGCCGTTCCAGAACTTTCAATTGGTCCTGGGTATCGAAATAAATGCCCGCGCCGATAATGATAACGAATAAAATCGCGAATACCCCGAACTTGATACCCTTCGGCGCAGAGCCAATGTTGTCGGGTTCAAGGTGATGCTGGATGTCGTCCCAATTCATTTCAGACCTCCATCATCTTTTTCTTCCTCACCGGTCGCATTGGGCGAGGTTTGTTTTACAGTCAGGGTAAAGGTGCTGATGCGATTAACCGTAATATCTTCGATTTCAATAACCGTCAGATTCGGATCTTTAAGCCAATCTGAAGCGGAAAGGTTACGCATGTAAGTCGATACCCGGGCGTTTGACTCTGCTTCACCGTTGATTAGCAGGTTGTTGCCGGTCTGGGTTAGCGACTCGAGGTAAACACCATTCGGTACCGATGACACAATTTCAGTAAATAAATGTACGATCGAAGGTCGGCTTACCTGCAAATCCTGGATAACCTCCATGCGTTCGATCAGGCTACGGCGTACCTTTTTCAGTTCCCTGATTTCCTTGATTTCATCATCAAGCTTTTTGATTTCATTGGTCATGAAAGTATTGCGTGACAGCTGGTAGTCAATCTTGGACTGCATCTGGTAATGGATTAAGCCGACAATGGCAGCAGCCAGTACACAGACCATAACCGCCATCGTGGCGAACTGTTTTTTCTGCTCCTGGCGCAACTCTTCACGCCAGGGGAGTAGGTTGATCGAGGTAATGATCATGAGTATTCAGCTCCTCGGATGGCTAGTCCCGCAGCGATCAGGAAGGAGGGCGCGTCTGCTTCCAGGTTGGCCTTGTTAACACGGCTTGACGAGGACATATCGGCAAAGGGATTTGCAATCGTGGTGGGAACGCCGATGTGAGATTCAGTCAACTCGGCCAGATTTGGCAACGAGGCGGTGCCGCCGGCAAGCACCAGGTGATCAATATCACCGACTGGGCCACCCGCCGAGTAAAAGAACTGCAGAAAACGACTGACTTGTTGAGCCGTTGTCTCTTTAAACGGTTCAAGCACCTCGGGTTCATAGTTATCGGGCAATCCGCCCTGGCGTTTGGCCAGGCCAGCTTCTTCATAAGATAAGCCGTAGCGGCGCATGATTTCTTCGGTTAACTGCTTGCCACCAAAATTCTGTTCGCGCGTATAAATCAAATGATGATTGTGAATCACGCTGAGGCTGGTCATCGTGGCACCGATATCGACGATCGCGACAGTTTTATCCATGCCTTCATCGGGCATTTGCGAGGCCATCGCCGAGAACACGGTTTCTACCGTATAGGCCTCGATATCAACGATCTTGGGGGTTAACCCGGCGAGTTCAACCGCAGCAACGCGATCATCGACGTTTTCGCTTCGACAGGCAGCCAGCAAAACATCAACTGTTTCGGGATTGCTCTCGGTTTCTCCCATGATATGGAAGTCGAGGTTTACTTCCTCGAGGGGATAAGGAATATACTGGTCGGCTTCGAGCTGGATCTGACCCTCCATCTCGTCTTCGGAAAGACTGGCTGGCATGGTGATTTTTTTAGTGATGACCGATGAACCGGAAACGGCAATGGCGCAATTTCTTGATTTTATTTTTGACTTGGCGAGCGCACGCTTTACACTCTCGCCTACTGATTCGACTTCGGCGACGTTTTTTTCGACAACTGCGTTTGCGGGCAAAGGTTCAACTCCGATACCTTCAATTCGGTAACTGGAGCCGGTCTTGCTGAGTTCTATCAATTTGACCGATGTAGAACTGATGTCTAGCCCAATAAGCGGCGGCTTTTTTTTCGATAAAAACACCGGTATCCCTCGTCAATGTGCCTGTGATACTCGATCTTATATGACAAATTACATTAAGATCTAGTTGTAAGTATATAGAATGTTAAATTATTCTGATTAAACAAAAAGGAGTCTAGTGCAAGAACTTACGCTTGTCGATACTTTTCATGTAACCGATTATGTATATAGCCTAACGTAATGAAAAAGCTAGTAAAAATAATATCTTGGCTGTTTGCTGCGGGTTCAATCGTGCTGATTGCAGGGGCGTTTTTTATATACGCGGTTCTGGTTCCCACATTGCCCTCAATCGACCACCTCGAGGACACCCAATACCAGGTGCCGCTGCGAATCTATGACCGCAATGAAATCTTGCTGTCGGAGTTCGGAGAACATCGTCGTATCCCGGTGAAATTCGACAAAATCCCGCGCTACCTGATCGATGCGGTAGTATCGGTTGAAGATGATCAATTCTGGAATCACTCGGGAATCGATTTTTATGCACTGTTGGCTGCCGCATACGAGGTCGCGACCACGGGTCGCAAAACTCGCGGAGGCAGCACCATAACCATGCAGGTCGCACGTAATTTTTTCCTGAGTGCCGAGCAGACCTATGCGCGCAAGTTCAACGAAATCCTGCTTGCGTTGAAGATTGAAAGCGAGCTGGACAAGGAAAAAATCATGGAGCTTTACCTCAACAAGATTTTCCTGGGGCATCGGTCGTATGGTATTAGCGCGGCATCGCAAGTTTACTACGATAAGAAGCTTGCGGATTTGACGATCGCACAGTCGGCCATGATCGCCGGGTTACCGAAGGCGCCGTCCAAGTACAATCCGATATCTAATCCGGAGCGCGCGCTTATTCGTCGCAACTACATTCTTGGGCGCATGCGAATTCTCAAATACATCGATGAGGAAGCGTTTCAACTGGCACTCAATGAACCGATAACAGCCGAGTTACATAGAACCAGAACCATTGCCGAAGCCCAGTATGTATCGGAACAGGTGCGGGCACAGTTGTTCGAACAATATGGGGAAGAGGTTTACAAGGCGGGTCTCAAGGTTTACACCACCATCGATGGTGAACTTCAGGCCGTCGCTAACCAGTCGCTGCGAAGAGCTTTACTCGATTACAACCGCCGACATGGTTACCTGGGGGTTATCGATAAAATTGATTTAAAGGAGGTTATCGAAGATCCATTTGACGAGGATTTCGTGACTGACGAGCGAATTGGCGGTTTGCATAAGGGTGTCGTGATCTCGGTCAACGAAGCGGTAGACGCAACCGAAGAAGAAGCCAACGAGGTCTCGACCGCGAGCGCGACAGTACTGATTTCGAACTACGAAAAGATCGAGGTCCTGTTTGAAGGTGGCATCGATTGGGCAGCTAAATTTATCGATGTCGATAACAAGGGCCCAAAACCCGAAAACGTGAGTGACGTGCTGGCGGTTGGCGACGTGGTATGGCTCGAACAACGTGGTGCACAGTGGTTGCTCGCCGACGTGCCGAGAGTCGAGGGTGCACTTATTTCGATAAATCCTTCCGATGGCGGCATCCGTGCAATGGTGGGTGGCTTCGATTACTTCAAGAACAAGTTTAACCGGGCGACGCAGGCGCGACGCCAGCCCGGTTCTAATTTCAAGCCATTTATTTACTCGGCCGCCTTGGAAAGAGGTTATACCGCTGCCACGATCATTAATGATGCGCCGGTGGTATTTGATGACGACTCGCTCGAAGCTACCTGGCGTCCAGAGAATTATTCGGGAAAATTCTACGGTCCAACGCGAATGCGCGAGGCCCTTGTCAAATCGCGCAACCTGGTTTCGATCCGTATCCTGCAATCGATGGGATTGCGCTTTGCCACTAATTACATCCAGCGATTTGGGTTCGAAGCCGATCGCATGCCATATGATTTATCGCTTGCGCTTGGAAGTGGCACATTTTCTCCATTGCAGATGGCACGCGGCTACACGGTGTTCTCCAACGGTGGCTACCTGATAGATCCCTATATTATAAGTAGGGTCGAATCGGGCAATGGCGAACTAATTTTCCAGAATCATCCCAGGACCGTCTGCCAGGGATGTGAAATCGAAAGCCTGGATGAGCTGGCGGCAAGCGAAGCCGCTGCCGTTGAGCAACAGGAGGTCGAGCAGGAAACTGCGGCGGTTGCAGTGAGTGAAGAGGAGCAGCTCGAGGCAGTAGAACTGGATCAGCTCGAAACCGGGAACGTCGAAGCTAGCGAAGCACCCGCGATGGTTGAGGAGGCAGGACCACAATATGCACCGCGCGTGATATCGGCACAAAATGCCTTCATCATGCGTTCGATGATGCGCGAAGTGGTGCAACGCGGTACAGCGGTGCGTGCCAAGGCATTGGGGCGGAATGATATCGCCGGTAAAACCGGAACCACGAATGATCAAATCGATGCCTGGTTCAGCGGTTACAATGACCAGGTGGTAACCACCACCTGGGTAGGATTCGATAATCAGCGCAGTATGGGCAACCGTGAAACCGGGGGCCGGGCGGCCTTGCCGATGTGGATCGAGTTTATGCGGACAGCGCTCGAAGGCAGCCCGGAAAATCTGCAAGAGCAGCCTGAAGGGCTGGTAACAATTCGGATCGATTATGAAACCGGAAAACGTGCGGGTCTCGAAAGCCGCAGAAGCCTGTTTGAAGTCTTCCGGGTGGAGAATGCGCCAAAAGAGAAAACCCTGGCTAAATCGAATAGCAATGATTCAGGCGGAATCATGATCAATGCCCCGGAGACAGAAGACGAAATAGTCGAAGACATTTTTTAACTTGCCTGCACTTGTTATTTTTTCCTTCAGCGGCATTTAAATCGTACTCACTCGGTCATTTATCCGCCTATAAACTCCCTCGCTGCGTGCGCTTTAAATGCCGCTGAAGGAAAAATCCCGGCGCGCAGGCAAGTTAAAAAGGTTCGTGATTTGTTATTGCGGTAAGCATCTGAATCCTGACTAGCTAACTCGGGGGAAGGCTGTTGTTACGTCATTCCCGACCTACGCGGTTCGTTTAGCGGAAATCTTGAGGTCATGGTGTCAATACTGGATTCCGGATAAGTGCTGGCGCACTTTCCGGGATGACGCAGCTTTTGGCGGCGTTACTTGCGGATGTCGAAACCGAATTCGTGGACTGCGTCAATCAGAACACCGAGATGGTCCGGGTTGACTGCCGGGTGAATGCCATGCCCGAGATTGAAGACGTGACCGGGGTGATCGCCGAAGCGAGTAATGATTTCCTGTACCTTTGCGCGGATAGTTTCCGGGTCTGCATAGAGCACGCAGGGATCGAGGTTGCCCTGCAATGCAACCCTGTCGCCGACGCGCGAACGTGCCTCGTCGATCTCGATGGTCCAGTCGAGTCCCAGCGCATTGCAACCGGTATCGGCGATCTGTTCGAGCCACTGCGCGCCGCCCTTGGTGAACAGCGTGACCGGAATCGTCTGACCATCGTGCTCGCGTTTCAGGCCGGCAACTATCTGCTGCATGTAATTGAGTGAGAATTCGCGGTAAGTTTGCGGGGTCAGCACGCCACCCCAGGTATCGAAGACCATCACCGCCTGTGCGCCAGCTTCGATTTGCGCGTTCAGATAAGCTGTTACCGATTGTGCCAGGATGTTTAACAGCTGATGCAGGGCCGCCGGGTTTTCGTACATCATTCCTTTTATATAGCGATACTCCTTGGAACTTCCGCCTTCGACCATATAGGTCGACAATGTCCAGGGGCTGCCGCTAAATCCGATTAGTGGGACCTTGCCGTCGAGTTCCTGTCGAATCAGGCTCACGGCATCGGTGACATAACGCAGATTGTCGCTCGGATCCGGAACGCCTAAACGGCCGATATCCGCTTCGCTACGCAGAGGCCTTTCGAATTTTGGGCCTTCGCCTTCAGCGAAATAGAGACCGAGTCCCATCGCATCTGGAATTGTCAGGATATCGGAAAACAGGATTGCCGCATCGAGGGCGAAACGTCGCAATGGCTGCAGCGTCACCTCGCAGGCCAGTTCCTTGTTCTTGCACAAATCGAGAAAGCTGCCGGCCTGTTTGCGGGTAGCGCGGTACTCGGGCAGGTAGCGCCCTGCCTGGCGCATGATCCAAACGGGAGTGGTATCGGTTGGTTGGCGGAGCAGCGCCTTGATCAGGCGATCGTTTTTAAGTGCGGGCAGGCTCATTAAACTTCCAGGTAATCGAGGATGCCTTCGGCTGCCTGGCGCCCTTCGTAGATCGCGGTAACTACCAGGTCGGAACCACGCACCATGTCCCCGCCCGCAAACACTTTCGGGTTGCTGGTCTGAAACGGAAACTCGTTCTGTTCAGGAGCGAGCACGCGCCCACCATCATCGATCGCAATCGTATGGTCAACAAACCAGTCGGCCGGATTTGGACGAAATCCAAACGCAATCACGACCACGTCAGCAGGCAGGATTTCCTCGGAGCCGGGAACGACTTCTGGTCGACATCTGCCCTGTTCATCAGCCTCACCGAGCTCGGTAGAAATCAACTTGATGCCTTCAACCTTGCCGTTACCGACGATTTCGAGCGGTTGCCGGTTGAACAGA
>CAXMSP010000107.1:0-2914 GCA_964196225.1 uncultured Gammaproteobacteria bacterium
CAGCAAAAAAAGGGTGGAAACCCCGACCACACCCCCCGAAGGAATGCGTCCGAGGCGAGTGCGCCCAGAGTTACCGCCTCCGGGACGCTGCGACCAGGGTATCCCGCAGACATGCCGCCGCAGATTTTTCCCCATCCTGCAGCGCTCTGGTGGTCAGATGGGCGCACCGCCGAGCCATCGTGGGATCGGAGTCGCCGAAAGTTTGAAGCGTCGAGTACGTCGGGTGCGTCGATTGTCATCTTGGCGTGAGGAGGTACGTAGCGGTCCGTAAATCTGAAAACCTGCGAGACTCCCAGGATTTCAGGATTTCAGTTTTGCGGGTGTTTTGGCACAACGCTGCGACTTGTGTTCATTGCGAACCGACGTTTAGCCAAACTCGCGCCGGCTCAGGAGCCTTCCACAAACTCCAGTATCTTGCGCACGACTACCTTCGGGTTACCCTGGTGAGTAGGCACGACAATATCGGCGGTTTCACGGTACAAGGGGTCTCGCTCAGCCAGCAATGTGGCCAGCACCTGCCTGGGGTCATCCTGTTGCAGCAACGGGCGATTCTTGTCTTTGCGGGTGCGCTGGTACTGCTGGTCCACAGTGGTTTCCAAATATACGACGGTACCTCGAGAACCCATATTACGGCGATTCTGCGCGCACAAGATCGCGCCGCCACCCGTCGCCATGACAACCTCTGGCAACTGTGTCAGCTCTTCGATAACATTTGATTCCCGAACCCTGAAACCTGCCTCACCCTCTACATCAAAAATCCAGGGGATATTGGCTCCAGTCCGCTCTTCAATCTCGCGGTCGGTGTCCATGAAAGGTAAATTCAGTGCCTTTGAAAGCAGACGCCCGATGGTGCTTTTTCCAGCTCCCATCGGGCCTATAAGGTAGATTCTGCTAGCGTTTTTCACTAACGGACATTTAACGTATCTTTCATAAGTCTTGGAGTGATAAAGATCAGCAACTCGGTTTTGTTTTCACTCTTAACCGTGCGCTTGAACAATCGGCCAACATACGGCAAGTCGCCGAGGAAAGGGGTCTTTGTGACCTGGTCAACTGTTGCCACTTCATACACACCCCCGAGCACGATGGTCTCGCCATTCTCGACCAACACCTGGGTCTGGATTTCGTTCGTATCGATCGCAGGAATTTCCGAGCCACCCCTGCCCTGGAAGAGTTCACCGATGGAATCCTTGTTAATCTTGAGATCCATAATAATACGGTCATCCGGGGTAATCTGCGGAGTCACTTCGAGCGACAGTACGGCGTCCTTAAACGTTACCGATGTTGCACCGCTCGAGGATGACTCCTCGTAAGGAATCTCCACGCCCGATTCAATGCGCGCTGTCTGGCCATCGGAAGTAATGAGTTTCGGCTGCGAGACCACTTCGCTCAGGCCATCCGCTTCCGACGCAGACAGCTCTATATCAAACAGATCGCCGCTACCGCTCAAAAAGCCCAGCGCAATTGACGAAGTAGGACTAGACACACCCATATCGACCGCCAGCGAATTGTCGTCACCGCCAGAGATAATGATGTCATCGTCCAGGTTCAATTGTTCCGCTAGCGTGTTCAAACTGCCGCCACCAATACAAGTCCCACTACCACATGAGCCAGTTGCGTTGAAGCCCCAGCGTACGCCCAGGTTCTTTTGAAAATCGTTGGTTGCAATAACGATACGCGCTTCGATGATCACCTGCCTAACCGGAACGTCGAGGTAGGTTAGCGCGCCGCGAATTGCATCGAGTTTTGCCGCGGTATCCTGCACCAGCAGGGTATTGGTTCGCTCATCTACCGTGACCGAGCCACGCGAGGAAAGCAGGCCCTGTTCGGCACTCAACAATTCTGCGACGTCAACTGCCTTGGCATAGTTAACCTGCACAAACTCGGTCTGGAGCGGTGCCAGCTCCGCGATCTGGCGGGTATTTTCAAGCTCGAGCCGCTCCCGGTTAGCGATTTCATCTGCCGGCGCGATCATCAGTACGTTACCAATTTTGCGCTTATCAAGGCCCTTGGTCTTTAGAATCAGGTCAAGCGCCTGGTCCCATGGCACATTCTGCAAGCGCAAGGTGATTCGACCGTCTACCGTATCGCTGGCCACCAGGTTCAGGTTGGTAAAGTCAGCAATAATCTGCAGCACCGACCGCACTTCAACATCCTGGAAGTTAAGTGACATCTTCTCGCCGCTGTACGGGAATTTCGCCTTTCGTCGTTTTTCGGCGTCATCCGCTGTAATCGGTTTAAAGTCCAGCACCAGCTTGTCATCAGCCTGGTAGGCGAGATAATCATAAAGTTCGCCCGTTTCAATTGTCACCGCAGATCCATCTCCCTCCGGCAACGCATCGACGATATGCACAGGGGTCGCAAAATCAATCACATCAAGACGACGCTGGAGCGCTTCCGGAAGAGATGCGTTAATAAAACTGACCTTGACAGTACTGCCCTGCTGATTGATATCGACTTCTATGTCGGGTGATGAAAGAGTGATTTCGACACGTCCTTCACCTAAATCACCCCTGCGAAAATCAATGTTCTCGATCGACCGAACGCCTGCCTCGGCAACCACCATGGGTGCCGCCGGAGCTCCTGTGGGCTGCTGGGCAAACCCGCTGCCGCCGGAGCCCAACAATATGCGTAACTCATTGCCTTTAACCGTGGCCGAATAGGCAATCATTTCAGTGAGATTTACCACCAGACGAGTCCGATCACCCGTTTCCAGGATTGTCACACTGCGTGCGTTACCAACACCCAGGCTGTGGTACTTGGAGTCCAGCGCGCTACCCACACCGAACAAGTCCAGTGTGATTCGAGCGGGATCATCGATCGTATAGCTGCGCGGTTCGGGAGGCGTGCCATCGAAGGCAAGGCGCATTTCAACTCGATCACCAGAGAGCGATGCGAAATCTATTTTTTGCAACAT
>CAXMSP010000108.1:0-30907 GCA_964196225.1 uncultured Gammaproteobacteria bacterium
TGCGCCTCCAGAATCGCTCGATGGCATCCTGAAATTGACTCGACCCGGCGGTACCATCGTGTTTTCACTCTCGGCTATCGCTTACGACGAGCTCGGCTTCAAACAAAAAATTGCCGCGCTCGAAGAATCGGAAAAATGGGCAAAGCTCGATCAATCGCTACTTTTCCGCACCTACCCTTTCTCTGCAAAAGAGGCCCATTTACGCCATTGGGTGCTGGCCTATCGCAAATCCGATTAACCTGGAGTAGTCGCTAAACAATTCAGCATATTTTTGGTCAAATGGTTAGAATTGATCCTTGCAATTACTTATTACGTATCTACTTCAGTAAATTAAAAACGATTCAAGGTGTAACCCAAGGTGTCAGAACAACCCCCAACTCGTAAGCCGCGACTCTGGCTCCGACTGTTATTTGTATTTCTGCTACTCATCATCATGAGTGGCGCGCTTGGGTACAAAAAGTTTTTACAGATCCAGGAGCAGATTGCCCAGGGCAGCCAGGCTCCTCCACCGATAAGCGTAACCGTAGCCCAGGCTGAAACGGCACAGTGGGAACGCCGTATCAGGGCGATAGGCACTCTGGTGGCATTTCAGGGAGTGGACGTAACGACCGAGGTTTCCGGCATAATTACGTCGATCAACTTCGAATCGGGTGGTGAAGCCAAGCAAGGTTCTCTGCTGGTCGAGCTCGATAATCGTACCGAAACCGCAAACCTTGAATCAGCGCGCGCCAAGTTTAATGCCGATAATAGCCAGTACAAGCGCCTGCTCAAGCTCAAGGATCAATCGTTTGTGACCAGTAACGATATCGATACCCAGGCATCGCTGGTCGATATCGCCGAGGCCGAGATCAGTGTTGCCCGGACCGCACTTGCCAAGAAACAGATCTACGCCCCGTTCACGGGTAAACTGGGAATTCGCCAGGTAGATCTCGGTGAATATGTCACTCCGGGAGATACCATCGTGACCTTATTGTCATTCGACCGGCTATACCTCGACTTCACCCTGCCGGAAAGCAATTTTAAAGATCTTATTATCGATCAGTTGATCGAGTTTCGCGTCCACGCTTATCCGGAGCAGGCATTTAGCGCCAAAGTTGAAACCTGGAATCCGCAACTCGATGCCAACACGCGTAATATCGCGATTCGTGCCGTGATAGACAATCGAGAACGGTTACTGGCACCTGGCATGTTCGCCGATATGATGATTCGCTCAAGGCGCCAGATGAAAGTAGTGACCATCCCTGAAACCGCGATCTTTTATAACATTTACGGCGAGGCCGCGTACGTCCTCGAAAAACAACCGGCCAGCGACGAGAGCGCTTTACCTGATTACCGATTAGCTGCGCGCCAGATTGACGTGGCCTATCGCAACGATGGGCTTGCCGGTGTGAACAGTGGTCTGAAATCCGGTGATATTGTGGTCACCTCGGGACAGCTCAAACTTTACCCAAGCCTGCGGGTTGCGATTGTCGACGACGTACCCGAATACAAGACCACTGGTCAATAACCCGCAATGTTGACCGATTACTTCATCAAGCGCCCGGTGCTGTCCCTGGTGATTAGTACCCTGATCGTGTTGCTCGGCGTGCAGGCCTTTTTCAATACCCAGGTCAGACAGTATCCCGAACTCGAAACCTCGGTCATTTCGATTACCACCGCCTATCCCGGCGCCAGCGCAGAATTGATACAGGGCTTCATCACCACCCCGGTCCAGCAGGCGGTTTCGAGCACCGTGGGGATCGATTTCGTACGCTCCAGCAGCAGCAACAGCGTTTCCGTCGTTGAAGTGCATATGAAACTCGGGGTAGATGCCGATGTTGCCCTGACCGAGGTCAGTACCAAGGTCTCGTCGATCAGGGGAGAGCTGCCGATCGAGTCCGAAGACCCGGTCATTGCCAAGCTATCGGCGGAAGGTTTCGCGCTGGCTTACTATGGCTTCTACAGCGAGACGCTATCTGACGTTGAAGTCACCGATTACCTGCTGCGTACGATTCAACCCGCACTGGCCACCGTCAAGGGAGTCGCGCAGGCCGAGATCCTGGGTGGTAAAACCTACTCGATGCGAGTCTGGATGAATCCGGTGCGCATGGCCGCGTTAAGGGTTTCGGCGGCCGATATTGTCGATGCAATCAGCGCCGAGAATTACCAGTCAGCCGCTGGGCAGACTCGAGGGCAACTGGTGCAAACCGATGTCAACGCGGTTACCGATACCGGTGATCCGGAAATTTTCAAGCGCTTCATCATCCGCGAGGAAGGCGATAACAGGGTTCGTCTCGGTGACGTTGCCGAAATCGAGCTCGGTGCCGAAAACTATGACTCGCTGGTCATGTTCGATAACGTGCCGTCGATTTACATTGGTATTAACGGCACCACCGATGGTAATCCGTTAACCACGATCAAGCTGGTTACCGCCGAACTGGAAAAGATGAAGAGTTCTTTTCCACCTGGCCTCAATGTCGCGATTGCCTATGATTCTACCGAGTTCATCCAGGCATCGATCAACGAGGTGATCTTTACCCTGGCACAAGCCTCGCTCATCGTCGTCGTCGTTATCTTCCTGTTCCTGGGATCCTTCCGCTCCACCATGATTCCACTGGTCACTATCCCGCTGTCTATCATCGGCGTGTTGTTTTACATGCAGATCATGGGATATTCGATCAATTTGTTAACACTGCTGGCAATGGTTATGGCAATCGGCCTGCTGGTAGATGATGCAATCCTGGTAGTGGAAAACATATACCGCCATATCGGTGAGGGCCTGCGACCGTTGCGGGCGGCGTTGCAGGGAGCCCGCGAAATTGCAAAACCGGTTATCGCGACCACGATCGTACTGTGCGTGGTCTACGCCCCGATTGGCCTGCTTGGCGGACTCACCGGTGTATTGTTCAAGGAGTTCGCATTTACCCTGGTCGGTACGATTATCATTTCGACCATTATCGCGCTGACCCTGTCGCCGATGATGTGTTCGAGGTTGCTCAAGCCTACCATTTCCAACAACGCCTATGCCCGCTATGTAAACGATCTGTTCGAGCGAATACATCGCCGCTATGAAAATGCCCTCGCCAACTCATTGAAAACGCGCTCCGTCACAGTTGTCTTCGTGATAGGCGTGGTCGTAATGCTGGCCGCCATGTTCCAGTTCATCCAGACAGAACTCGCACCGGAAGAAGACCAGGGTGTGATCTTCACCTTTTCGCAGGCACCCGATCACAGCAGCCTCGACTACCTGAACAAGTACACCGCACCCTACATCGATATATTCCGCAAGTATGAAGATGAATATCAATCTTCCTTCATGGCGAACGGTTTTGCCGGGCCGACGGTATCCTTCGCTGGCATGCTGCTCAAGCCATGGGAGGATCGCAGCCTGACCTCGATCGAAATGATTCCGGAAATTCAGCGTATGCTTGATCAACAACCCGGGTTGCAAAGTTTCGCGTTTAATCCTCCGTCGCTACCCGGTGCCAGTGGCAACACTCCGGTCGAATTCATACTCAAAACCCAACAGAGCTATGACCAGTTGTACGGCGTGGTGCAGCAAGTCCTTAACAAGGCACGTGAGAGTGGCAAGTTTTTCTTCATCAAGAGTGACTTCAATTTCAGTAAACCGGAAATCCGGGTCACGATAAATCGCGAACGTGCCGACTCAATGGCCATATCGATGCGCGAAATCGGTCAGACCCTGGGTGTGATCCTGGCCGAAGGCTATGTCAGCCGTTTCAACCTGGCCGGACGCAGTTACAAGATCATCCCACAGGCACGACGCGATGACCGTCAAAATGCCGAAATCGTCGGCCAGTATTTCGTCTACTCCGACCGGGGCGAGCAAATCAACCTGTCAACGCTGGTTGACATTAACTATACCTCGGTGCCCCGTGAGCTGATGCAGTTCCAGCAACAAAACGCTGCCAAAATTGACGCGGTACCGGGTGTGCCGCTCGGTGAAGCATTGCAAGTACTGCGTGAAATCACCGAAGAAGTTGCACCAGCAGGTTATACCTTCGACTACCAGGGACAGTCGCGCCAACTGATCC
Organism: uncultured Gammaproteobacteria bacterium; assembly: GCA_964196225.1. Classification (GTDB taxonomy): domain Bacteria; phylum Pseudomonadota; class Gammaproteobacteria. The sequence continues at coordinate 4,035 of CAXMSP010000108.1, forward strand.
AGGAGGGATCGGTACTGGCACTCACGTTCGGATTCGCAATTGTCATCGTATTTCTGGTACTGGCCGCGCAATACGAGAGTCTGCGTGACCCGTTCATTATCCTGACAACGGTACCACTGGCAATGTTTGGGGCCCTGATACCGATGTTCCTGTCGCAGGTATCGATGAATATTTATAGCCAGGTCGGGTTGATTACACTAATCGGGTTGGTCAGCAAACACGGCATTCTGATTGTCGAATTTGCCAATAAAATGCAGAAAAACGACAACCTGTCACCGGTCGAGGCCGTAATCAAGGCCGCCTCAATTCGACTGCGGCCAATCCTGATGACTTCCTTTTCTACGATTATCGGGATCATGCCGCTGGTTGTTGCGAGCGGTGCGGGCGCGGCGAGCCGACAGTCGATTGGGATCACTATTGTGTGCGGATTTGCGATCGGGACCCTGTTCACCCTGTTCGTGCTGCCAGTGATTTATACATTTTTTGCGGCTGATCATCGCCCCGTAGTTGTTGTCGATGAAGAATTGTTACCTGCTCAACTAGTTTAAACTGTCACGCAAATAGGCCGACTCGGCAAGCACCCATTCGCTGAATGCAGCCACTTTCTCAATACGCGCCTTATGCGGCGTGGTGACCAGGTGGTAATTCAATTTTACCGGTAAACGTGCCGTGAACGGTTGCACCAGTCTCCCCGCCGCAATTTCGGGTTCTGCCATCACACTGGCCAAAAGTGCAACCCCCTGCCCTTCCATAGCTGCCTGGAATAGTAAATCAGACTGGTTGAAATAAATTCCGTGATCGGAATCGACACCTTCGGCATCGACAACCCTGAGCCACATCGCCCAGTCCGGCCAGCCAGGATCCAGTTCATCGTAGTTACTATGCAGCAAGGTATAATTTTTCAAATCAGAAACTTTTTTTAACCCTTTGCCCTCGCGGATTAATTCGGGGCTACAGACCGGGATTAGATCAAACGAGAATAAAAACACGGTGTCGAGTTCGGGATATACCCCATCGCCGAAACGTATACCGACATCGATATCTTCATGCTGGAAATCGACCAGGCGATCGGAGGTATCAATGCGAACATCGATGTTCGGGTGCAATGACTTGAATCTGGCCAGTCGCGGTATCAACCACTTGGAAACAAAAGAAGGCGCCGAGGTAATCGTCAACGGACCATCGCTGCGTTTCTGGCGCACCAGGTTGACTGCATCACCGAATTGCTCGAAGCCCGCATTGATCATCGGCAGAAACAACTGGCCTGCGTCGGTCAGGACAATAAGCCGGTTCATCCGCTTGAAAAGTTTGATTTCGAGAAACTCTTCCAGCAGTCGGATTTGCTGGCTAATCGCTCCTGGGGTTACGTTTAACTCCCGTGCTGCCTCGGTGAAGCTCAAATGCCGACCAGCAGCCTCAAAGGCTTGTAGTGATTTTAATGGAGGCAATCTATTCATGTTAGTTTTTCTAATTCGAAAATGAAAATATATCGTTTGTGAGCGCCAATATCAATAGCTATATTTGCTCCGTGCCAAATGTATCTGATAACTTTCACAAGAGGATAACTAATATGAAATCACTTCAATTTGCAGTTGCATCAATTGTTGATGCGAATACAGGTAACGGACTCGTACATACCGGCGGTCGCATCGACTACACTGCAGCCGAACATCACGGGCGTGCGATTCGAGCGAAGACAGTTGCAGCGTTGATCAGCTTAATCAAAGGTCAGATTAGCAACGCCATTTCAGCTTATAAAGTACGCGCGCTACAACGTCGTGGACTGTCGGAACTATCTCGCCTGGATGATCGTCTGCTCAAGGATATCGGGCTCACGCGGGGAGATCTGATTGCCGTCGAGTTGGGGCATGCTACCCTTGCAGACCTCGCACCGCAGCGTCTAGTTGGCAACGTGGTTGAAACGCTGAACCTGACAGTACCCAATCAGATGAATGAACAGGACCAGGATATCAATGCCGTCAATGAGACGTACTATGTTGAGCAAAAATGTGCCTAAAGAAATCCGGCAGGGGTCGGAATCAGGAACTGATTTCGACCACTTGGCTTTGCAGCATTTCGTCCATCCAGGTATTCACCAGGTAACGAGCGATCGAATCTTGCCTCGGTAGGCAGAAAGTATCTCCGTCATCACCCCACTCCCCAAACTCTTTTAACTGCTCGGCTTCAAACCAGTAGGCTTCTTCGATTTCGTCACCGTCCACGGTGATATCCCGGGTTAGTGCCTCGGCCCTGAAACCCAGCATGATTGACGACGGAAAGGGCCAGGGCTGGGAGGCCTGGTACTCGATTTTTCCCACCCTGATGCCGCATTCTTCGAAAACCTCGCGCGCGACCGTCTCTTCCAGGCTCTCCAACGGATCGACGAAACCTGCCAGGGTCGACATCATGCGGCTCGGAAAGCGCGAGTTGCGCGCTAGCAGACAACGTGGTTTTTTTGGATCCGAAAGATCTTCGACCAGCATGATTACTGCCGGGTCGGTACGCGGAAAATGCATGCGGGCACAACTGCTGTTGGTGCAACGGCGCATGTGGCCGCCGTTTTCGCTTTGCGTCGGACTACCGCAAATACCGCAGTAGCGGTGATTCCGATTCCAGAAAAGCAATCCCCTGGCATAGGCGAGTTGCGCGGCCTGCTGGGAATCCAGTAGCCAGCCAACATCCCGCAGATCGACAAATTCGTTGTCGCCGACAAAGGCCACGAGCGCATCATCATCGTGACCGGAAACATCCAGTGCGAATATCGGACCGTGACGATCCAGGCCGAGGAATACTCGCTGCTCGGATTCCTCCGCCAGGTTTTCAATTTCGGCTTTTGGGAAATGAATGACTTCCGGGATGTCCTGCTTTCGGTCATTCCAGCACATCAGGCTTTTATCGTTCCTTACAATAAAAACACGACACTGCCATCGGGCCCACTGCTGTTCGAGCCACTCACGGTCTTTGCGTGACTCGCTGGCCCGGTCCAGGCTTAATTCACGGTAATAAATCACCGCGTTAGCTTATCACGAAATACCAGCGCCTCGTTGCGGGTAAGCCGATGTCCACTCACGAGGGATTTAATTTCCGGTATTCCTCGATTGCCTGTTTCAACTCGTCATATTCTTCGCAGCCGAAAAAGCATTCCTTATCCAGAACTGCAAGCCGCTCCTCGGCTTTTTCCGGCTGTCCGAGTCGCAGCCAATCAAGCAATTACGGCAGCAGATCTGAGCTCCTCGAGTTGGCGCTCGTTTAAACCCAGCAATTCCTCGAGTACCTCCCTATTATCATGCCCCAGCTCACCACCCGGCCATCGAGTAGCGCCTGGTGTGCGCGAAAGCCTGGGTACCAGCGCCGGAATTTTTAAAGGTTGCCCGTCAATCTCAACAGTTTCGAACAATCCACGGGCATTGAAATGCTCATCATTGAGCATATCCTCAACATTGTAGATTGGACCGGCTGGCACTCTGGCCCGATCGAGCTTATCAAGCAGATCCCGGGATTCGTTAGCGGCACACCATTGTGATAACACTGAATCTATTTCGTCTTCATGTTTAACCCGACCCGGGTTGGACGTCAGACGCGGATCATCAGCCATATCCGGATGTTCCGCCGCAACCATCAGACGCTGAAAAATCGAATCACCGTTACCGCCGATGACAATATATTTTCCGTCACGGCAACGATAGGTATTGGTCGGCACGATCCCGGTAACGGTACTACCCGAGGGTTCGCGGATTACGCCGTTACCATCGTACTCCGGTACTACCGCTTCCATCAGGTTAAACATCGATTCGACCAGCGCTACATCAACGACCTGCCCGGCTCCACTCGACTGCTTCTCCAACAGCGCCATGGTAATGCCGAGCGCAGCGTGGATCCCTGAAATTGTATCCCCGATGCTGAGATTAGGTCGCACCGGCGCCTCTCCCGGGTGGCCGTTGACATAACGAAAACCGCTCATACCTTCGCAAACCGAGGCAAATCCAGGTTTACTCGCGTAAGGGCCGTCCTGTCCATAGCCAGATATACGTGCGTACACCAGTCCCGGATTACTGTCTTTAAAATCCTCCGGTCCAAGGCCCCACTGCTCGACCACGCCGGGTCTGAAGTTTTCAATGACCACATCGGCTTTTTCGACCAGTTGACGCACCAGGTCAACGCCCTGATCGGTCTTCAGATCAATGGTTACAGATTTCTTATTGCGCGCCAGCGAACGCCACCACAACGAGGTATCCCCGCGCATTTCGCGCCAGCGCCGAATCGGATCGCCGCCGTTTGGTGGTTCTATCTTGATCACCTCGGCACCAAAATAGCCCAGTATGCATCCGGCAAACGGTCCTGCCAGCAGTTGCCCCAGTTCGATAACCCGATATCCCGCAAGCGGTCCCGATGACTCCATAAACTACCCCAGTTCAATAATATGTCTTGCGAGAAATGGTACGCAGGATAATCGTGTGTGGCCAGCCAAAACAACCATCCCGGTGTTATCAGGTGTCCCTGTATTCGCTCAAATCCTGCGGAGGGTGGCGCTGGCTCAACCCTTAAAGTCCTGTTGTTGACACAAATCTAGTGCATGTGTAATCCGATTGAATTACCATTAATCGTCACCCAAGAGTTTGCTTTATGTCACCCGTAGTACTCGCCGATTCCGGCCCCGATATTAAAATTTTCGTGCTTGATACCAACGTTTTGATGCACGACCCCTCGGCCCTCTTCAAGTTCCAGGAACACCACGTGTACCTGCCGATGACCGTGCTCGAAGAACTGGATAACGCCAAACTCGGAGTCTCGGAAGTCGCACGTAACGTGCGTCAAACCAACCGCTTTATCGATGAGCTACTGACCGCGCAAAAAGAAGTTATTATCGAGCAAGGTCTGCAACTAAACCAGTTCAGCGCTGCGGAAGAACCCTACAAGTGCAGCGGACGCCTGTTTTTCCAGACCCAGGCACACGGCTCCAATCTCCCGGAATCGTTGCCGGGAAACAAAAATGACAATTCGATTCTGAATACGATTATCGCGCTTAAGGATGAAGTCGAAGATCACGAAATCGTCCTGATTTCAAAAGATATCAATCTGCGTATCAAGGCGACAATTCTCGGTATCAAGACGGAAGATTACGCCAATGACCGGGTCGTCGATGACCTTGACCTTCTGTTCAGCGGTTCATATCAGCTAGCCGAGGACTTCTGGGAAGCCCACGGCAAGCAAATCGAAAGCTGGCAGGAACAAGGCAAGACCTACTACGAAGTCCAGAGCCTGAATGGCGAAGCGTGGTACCCGAATCAGTTCATCTATATTGATAATGAATTCGAGGCAATTGTGCGCAGGAAGAACGAGACGGGATTCCTGATCGAAGTCTGTCAGAATTTCTGCGGCCAGCGTCATTCGGTCTGGGGCATTACCGCACGTAACCGCGAGCAAAATTTTGCGCTGAATTTGTTAATGGATCCGGAAATCGACTTTGTCACGTTATCGGGCAGTGCCGGTACCGGTAAAACCCTGCTGGCACTGGCCGCGGGCCTGACACAGACGCTGGACCAGGGCCTGTACAAGGAAATCATAATGACTCGCGTGACGATTCCGATCGGAGAAGATATCGGATTTCTGCCAGGCACGGAAGAAGAGAAAATGACGCCCTGGATGGGTGCGCTGATGGACAACATGGAAGTACTTACCGGCAGTGACCAAAAAGATTCCTGGGAACAGGCCGCGACTAACGATTTACTGCGCAACCGCATCAAGATCCGATCACTCAATTTCATGCGCGGTCGTACTTTCCAGAACAAGTTCATTATTATCGACGAGGCGCAAAACCTGACGTCGAAACAAATGAAAACGCTAATTACGCGCAGCGGTACCGGCACCAAGATCGTATGCCTCGGCAATCTCAAGCAAATTGATACCCCTTACCTGACCGAAACCACCTCGGGCATGACATACGTGGTTGATCGTTTCAAACACTGGGAACACAGTGGACATATTACGCTGATGAATGTTGAGCGCTCGCGCCTCGCCGACTACGCTTCCGATATGCTTTAAGCAGGGATTAATCGGCCAGAGTGATACCACTGGTGTCAGGTGGTGGCGGTTCCTGCTCCTTCTTGGCCTCGCTGAGATCGCTACCCACAGGCGCAATATCAAAGCCGGTGATATCGATATCGGGCTCTTCGGGTTCCTTGTATTCATCCTGCAGTTCGCTGCCAACCGGCGCAATCGATACCGCCAGGTCTTCAATCTGATCCCCGGTTATACCAAGTGGATCGGTTCGCGGTGGGGGAGCAACTTCGCCGTCGTAGCTGGTTTCGTATTCCGTCGAGACCGGTGCCGATTTAGCTGCAGGTTCAGCAGGAGCTGCAACGGGCGTTGCTACCGCTGGCTGAGCCGTCGCGGCCTCACCACCGGAAGAGCTTATCTCACACTCGGCACCAGCACGATTAAGCGCTGTTTTATATTTAGCGGCAGTAGCCTGATCGATATTTTTCTTGATTACAATGCGATTGCCGGAAAACAGTTGCGCCAACTTGGCGTCATCAGCATTGAACATTTTGCCGACCCTGGCCTTAACTTCTTCCAGATTCGTACCTTCACTGATCTGGCCTGAAAATGCGACTTCGAATAATTGATCACTCATGTCATGATTCCCTAACTACTGCACTATACTATAGACCAAATTTTAACACTCGGAACGATGACTAAAAAACGAAAAATCACCCGCCTGACACCACATGGCAACATGGACATCCTGTCACAGCTCGAAGTCAGCCAGCTCAGACAAGGTAGCCAGAATGACGGTCTTTACCAGACTTTTCGACGTTGCTCTCTCGCCGTCTTGAATGTGGACAGCACTACCGATGACGCGCGCGAGGTTCTCGAACGCTATCGGGATTTCGAAATTCGCGTGATACAGCAGGAACGCGGCGTTAAGCTCGAGATCGAAAATGCACCGCCAACCGCGTTTGTTGACGGCAAAATCATAACCGGGATCCAGGAGCTGCTATTTGACGTACTGCGCGATATCTCGTATGTCAAAAACAAAATTGAGTCTAATCAGATTTTCGACGTAGACACCAGCGAGGGAATTACCAACGTGGTGTTTCACATCCTGCGCAACGGACGCATCCTGGTCCCGGAAACCGAGCCAAACCTTGTCGTTTGCTGGGGCGGACATTCAATCGCTCGCGAAGAATATGCTTATTGCAAGGAAGTGGGCTATCAACTTGGGTTGCGAAGCCTGAATATCTGTACCGGTTGTGGGCCGGGTGCGATGAAGGCGCCGATGAAAGGTGCAGCCATTGGCCACAACAAACAGCGTATTCCGCGCGGTCGCTTTATTGGCCTGACCGAACCCGGGATCATCGCAGCCGAATCTCCGAACCCGATAGTCAACGAGCTGGTCATTCTGCCGGATATCGAAAAACGTCTCGAAGCTTTCGTGCGTGCCGGCCACGGCATCATCGTGTTTCCGGGAGGGGTTGGTACTGCGGAAGAAATTCTCTTTATCCTCGGCATCTTGCTCAATCCGGAGAATCGTCATATGCCATTCCCGTTGATTCTGGCCGGCCCGGCTAGCGCAAGCGATTATTTCAAACGAATCGACGAATTTATCAAGCTCGCCCTCGGGCGAGACGCGCAGGAATACTATACGATCATCATCGACGACCCCGCAAAAGTCGCGCGCGAAATGGTAGCCGGGCTCGAATCGGTGCGTGACTTTCGGCGTGAACATTCGGATGCCTACTACTTCAACTGGATCTTGAACATCGATCATCAGTTTCAAAAACCGTTCGACCCAAGCCACGAAAATGTCGACGCACTCAACATCAGTCGTGATCAGCCGCTGCATTTGCTCGCGGCCGATTTACGCCGGGCATTCTCGGCGATCGTGGCCGGAAATGTAAAAGCGGACGGAATTGCGCGGATCGAGACGCATGGCCCTTTTAGTCTGAACGGTGAAAAAAAGATCATGGAATCACTGGACGGTTTACTGCATTCCTTTGTCGATCAGCAACGCATGAAAGTGCCTGGGAAAACCTACAGCCCTTGTTATAACCTGAATAAGCAGTAACAATCCTGGCAAAAAATAAACCGCACTAGAGACAAAAATGAGTTCGATCCGGGCAATCGCAATAAAGAATCGACCACGAGTAGCGATGCAGGTTATCGATAGCGCACAGATTACCGTTGCAAACGGAATTCTCGGCGATTTTCGAGGAACCCAACAACAACGCCAGATAACCATCCTGAGTGAGTCAGCCTGGCGTAAGGCCTGTGCCGAAATTGATGCCGACCTGGCCTGGACCACGCGTCGTTCCAACCTGCTCGTTGACGAGGTTGAATTTGATGTCTCTTACGTGGGCAATACTGTACGCATCGGCGACGTGGAACTTATGGTGACCAGGCAAACCGACCCCTGCTCACGCATGGATGCACAGCACCAGGGGCTGACCGCTGCGTTGATGACGGATTGGCGAGGCGGGATATGCTGCAACGTCATAAAACCAGGTGAGATAAAGATCGGCGATCAAATCGAATTCGATTGAATCCGTAACATTTTTCTTTCGATTCTGATTCCGTTAACGCAATAGGTAACGACGCTGACAAATACCACTGCGCTGCCGATCAAGGTTAGCCAGCTCGGTTTTTCACCGATCCCGATCCAGACCCAGATTGGAGCAAGAATCGATTCGGTCAGAGAGAAAAGTGCGACTTCGGACGCCATGATATAGCGCGCCGCGACGGTGAAGCACCAGAAGCCGATACCAAACTGCAGACAGCCCATGGTGATTGCAATTGCCAGGTCGCGGTTTGAAATGACAAGGGATTCAACGAAAAACGCCGCAACCCCACCCATCACGATCCCGCTGAGACAGGTCGCCGGCAGCATATCGGTTCCGCGTTTATCCCGGATTATCAGCAGGAAAGCGACAAAAGACGCGACCACGCCGAGTGCCGCGACATTACCGGCCCAGCGACCTTCAATCAGGCCATCGGCAAACATCAGGCCGATACCGGCAAGCGACACCAGCATCGCTATGACGCCGAAACGAGAGGTTCGTTCACCGAGCACCAACCAGGCCACGAAAGCAGTAGCCAGTGGCGCCGCACCGATAATGAACACGGCATTTGCAACCGTGGTCAGCAGAATTGCGAAGATATAGCAAATCGAGCCAAGCCCCAGTACCAATGCCGCCCAGAGCCCGGGCTTGCCAATCGCCAGGAATGCACGACCGATACCCGAGCGATATCGAATCAGCAACAGTAGAAACAGGGTTAGCGAGAACGTAAAACCCCGGTAGAACAGAACCTGCCAGCCGCTTGCGGTTTCGATGTTACGTAACAGGATTCCCGAGGTGCTAAGGAAAAAGCCGCCGATAATAACCAGCGTTACACCATAACTATAGCGACGTTCCACTAGTGCTCTTTCAACCTTATAATTGCGGATTCAGCGCCCCTGTGCTGTTTCGCAGCAAGGCGCAGTGCGAAGCGCAAGGGCCATTCCCTTGCCGAGCACTGCAACGCGGTTGCGAAACAGCACAGGGGCGCCCCTCGGGTTAGCTTGTCAACACCCACGGACTGCGTTGCGCCTCTTGACAAGGGTGTGGCCATTGCCTGCGAGGCGCGCCTTGCCGTGAACGTTGACAAGCTAACTGAACTCGCAATTATAAGGTTGAAAGAGCACTAGGGAACCTTGACGACCGCCCTGCCCCTGATTTTGCCAGCCAGAATATCTTCCGCTGCCTGCGGTAGATCTGCGAAATCCAGATCGAAAGACAGGCTATCAAGCAAATCCAGATCAAGATCGGAAGCCAGTCGCTGCCACGCGATTTTGCGCTTTGAGATCGGTGCATTTACCGAATCGATACCATACATTGAGATGCCACGAAGTATAAACGGCGCCACCGTAGTCGGCAGGTTCATCGACTCGGCCAAACCGCATATGGCTACCGCACCACCATACTTGAGCTGACTGAGAACGTTGGCAAGCGTATTGCCACCGGCAACGTCGATCGCCCCGGCCCAAAGCTCCTTGCCAAGCGGGCGCGCCTTTTCTGAAAAATCCGCTCGATCCAGCACGTCCGCAGCGCCCAGACCCACTAAATATTCTTTTTCATTCATGCGTCCGGTAGTCGCCACCACGCGATGTCCAAGCCGATTCAGAATCGCAACGGCGACACTGCCAACCCCACCCGATGCACCAGTGACCAGGATGTCGCCATCACCGGGATTGATACCATGGTCTTCCAACGCCATGATGCTCAACATTGCGGTATATCCCGCGGTTCCAATCGCCATCGCGTGACGTGTATCCAGGCCTTCCGGTAGCGCGACCAACCAGTCGCCACTGACACGCGCCTTTTGCGCGTAGCCACCGGAGTGCCCTTCGCCAACACCAAATCCGTTTAGAATCACACGATCGCCGACGTTGAACCCAGAATGGGTGGATTCCGAAACCGTGCCGCTGAAATCAATGCCGGGCGTGAGCGGAAACTTGCGAATTATCGGCGACCTGCCGGTCAGCGCCAGGCCATCCTTGTAATTAAGCGTGGTGTATTCGACGTCGACCGTAACGTCGCCTTCCATCAAATCACTGTCGCTTAGCTGCGTCAACACGCAACGTTGGCCCTCATCACTTTTGCCAATCTGGTAAGCCTGAAATTGTCCTGACATGCTTCGACCCCATAGAAATTCTATTTGTAATACAAATCATGTTAAAGTAATTGTTCTGCAAATGCATCACCAAACTAGAGACATAACAGTGCAGGAAAACGCAATCGTCAAGGCCAGTATTTCGAAACAAATTGCCGAGCAATTGCGCGCGGCCATCGTTGCCGGCCAATTCAAAATTGGTCAGCGTCTACCCACCGAGGATGAGCTGGCGCAACGTTACGGCGTCTCGCGTCCAAGCGTACGTGAAGCCCTGAAGCGACTCGCCGCACAGAAACTGGTTCGTGCAAAACGCGGCCCGACGGGTGGAAATTTCGTGGTCCAGCCGAGTTACGCTGAACTGGCCGAGTCCCTGAGCGGTGCGGCTACCCTGCTGGTTGGCATGGGGGCTCTTGGCATTGAAGAAATTATCGAGGCGCGGCGGGCTTTGCAGGGTAGCTGCATGGATCTTGCCGCGAGTAATGCAAGCGAAACTCATATCCAGAATATCGAAGCTGCCTTAAAGCGTCAGCAAGACCCCGAGATCAGCGATGAAGCATTTTGCCAGGCCGACGTTGCCTTTCACCGGGCCCTGGTCGATGCCACCGACAATGGCATGTTGCGTTTCGTCATGTATACCGTAATCGAGGCACTGATTCCGGTTACCAACATGGTGGTAACGGTGGTGCGTGAGCGTAGCGATATTATCTCCCTGCATCGACAAATGCTCGAACATCTCAAACAGGGTGACACCAATGCGCTCAAAGACCGTATGGATGAATTGCTGGATTATCTATTGCAGAAGTTTGAACAGGCGAGTGCCTGCAGGGCTTAGGGTAAAGTAAGACTGTCGGTGCTTAACAAAAGATATGACGAGATCCCGACCAGCACCAGAATACCCAGTAAACCGATGACCGCCAAACGCCGGTCAACAACGCACTCCTGTTCAAAGCTTTGAATTAATTCATGAATTCGGGCCAGTGCACTGGCTGCGAGCTTGTGCTTTTTATAGCCCTCAATGACCTGCTCTGATCTCGAAGTTTGCTGTGACATAGCGCCTGTTTTTACCTGACATATCAACTTATAATGGCTGACGGACCGGGCTATTGCAACTGTAACTGATTCACTTTAAGAGCGAGAACATAAATTGATTCCCATCATTCTCTCCGGCGGTTCTGGCACCAGGCTATGGCCATTGTCGCGCAAAATGTACCCCAAGCAGTTTTTAAGCCTGCTGCACGATGAGACCATGCTGCAAAAGACATTGTCGCGTCTCGATGGGCTGGAACATACCGCTCCGATCGTGGTCTGCAACAATGAACACCGCTTCATCGTTGCCGAACAGGCACGTCAGATCGGTATTGAAGATTTATCGATCATTCTCGAACCCTTTGGCAAGAATACGGCACCGGCCATTGCGGTCGCGGCGATTCATGCAGACGAGCTCGAGGATGATCCGGTGCTGCTGGTGCTTTCGGCAGATCATGAAATAGCTGACGAGAAGGCGTTTCGCGATGCGGTAAGACAGGCTCAGCCGCTGGCCGAGGCAGGCAAGCTGGTGACTTTCGGGATCGTTCCAAAAAATGCTGCGACTAGTTACGGTTATATTAAACGTGGTAGTACAGAAGGTAACGGGTTTATCGTCGATCAATTTGTCGAAAAGCCCGATCTCGACACGGCCGAAGAGTATCTGGCTACTGGGGAGTATTACTGGAACAGCGGAATGTTCATGTTCAAGGCGCAAGCCTATCTCAAAGAGCTTGAAAAATTTAAACCGGACATGGTCACAAATTGCCGACGTGCTGTCGGTAACATCCGCGAAGACATTGGTTTTTTGCGGCTTGATCCGGAAGCATTTGGTAAATGCGAGTCCGATTCGATCGACTATGCGGTAATGGAAAAAACCGACCTGACCTGTGTGGTGCCGATGGATGCCGGCTGGAGTGATATCGGCAGCTGGTCGTCGCTGTGGGACCAGCGCAAGAAGGATAAGGCCGGAAACACCACGCACGGCGATGTCATCACAATCAACACCGAAAATTCATTTGTGCACGCGGAGAGTCGCCTGGTCGCCACGGTTGGGATTAAAGACCTTGTTATCGTTGAAACCCATGACGCGGTGCTGGTCGCGGACAAGGAGCAGGCGCAAGAAGTAAAACAAATTGTCGAACAACTCAAGGGGGAGCAACGCGAGGAAGAAAACTTCCATCGCATCGTTTACCGTCCCTGGGGTAGTTTCGATTCGGTGGACGAAGGCGATCGTTACAAGGTCAAACGAATAACCGTTAACCCCGGCGCCCGGTTATCCAAGCAAAAGCATCATCACCGCGCCGAACACTGGGTTGTGGTCAAGGGCATAGCAAGAGTTTTTCGCAACGACGAGATTTTCGACCTGCATGAAAACGAGTCAGTTTTCATTCCCCTCGGCGCCATCCATTACATCGAAAATCCGGGTAATATCCCGCTCGATATCATCGAAGTACAATCCGGTTCCTATCTGGGAGAAGACGACATCGTCCGTTTTGATGACATCTATGGACGCAGCGACCCGTAATTTTCATCAATAATTGACCTGAATCAGTCTGCCCTGCCGATGAAGTAGGATATTTAAAGCCTATGAGCGATAAGGACCCACTCAAATTCGACGATACCTTGCTCGACGAGGAGTTGGTTTACCCCGACTGGTTCAAGCTCAGCCTCGGCGATCTGAACGACGATATCGACGAAGCGCGAGAACAGGGAAAATTCGGCATCGCGGTTTACTACGGACAGAAGCGCTGCGCCTACTGCGAAAAGTTCTTCGAGATCAATCTCACCGACAGCACCACCGAACATTACCTGCGCGAGCATTTCGATGTGATACCCGTCGACATCTGGGGTATCGAGGAGTTTGTCGATACCAATGGCAACACCTACACCGAACGCGAACTCGCGTTGCGCTACGACACTAACTTCACACCGTCACTGGTATTCTATGATCGCAAGGGCAAGCCGGTTTATCGCCTGCGCGGTTATTATCCACCGTACCAGTTTCGCGCGGCGCTGCATTATGTCGCCGAGGGCTTTTACCGTGTTGAACAATTTCGCGACTACCTTGAACGTGCGGAACCCGGGTTATTTTTCACCTCGGGTGATTTGATTGAGCGCGACTTTTTCATGCAGCCGCCTTATTACCTGGACCGCAGCAAGCAATCCTCGAAGAAACCGCTTGCAGTCATATTTGAACAGGGCTCGTGTCATGCCTGTGAATTGCTCCATAGCGGACCACTAATGCAGGAAGAAATTCTCAATGAAATTGCAAAAATGGACGTGGCACAGCTCAATTTTTTTGCGAATACCGAGGTGATCACGCCGGGCGGCATAAAAACCACGGCTAATCAGTGGGGAAAAGACCTCGGTCTGTTTTATACTCCGACCGTTATACTGTTCAGTCCCGGTGGTCAGGAAATCATGCGTATCGATTCAGTAGTTCAGTTTTATCGGCTCTGGGGTGCACTCGATTACGTTAACAAACGAGTTTACGACAGGGGTATTGATTACCAGGGCTGGCGCCTGCAACAGCGCGAAACCATCGAGTAAGAGTCCCATCCATGAATTCAAATGCTGCCACGCGAAAATCTTTGTCGTGCAACGTGATCGAAAGTTGCCTGGCGATGAATGCGCAGGGCATCAATCAGGGCAGCGCAGGCAATATCAGCGTGCGTTTCGAAGAGGGATTTCTGATTACACCGTCGGGCATTCAATACGAGCAGTTGCAGCCCGAGCATATTGTTTTTATCGACATGGACGGTAATTCCGAGGACCCACTGGCACCATCTAGCGAATGGCGCATGCACCGAGATATCTACGTTAATCGGCCACAGGCGGGAGCGGTATTACACGCCCATTCAATCTTCGCGACTGCACTATCCTGCCTGCGACTGGATATCCCCGCGTTTCACTACATGGTTGCAGTTGCCGGTGGTAGCGATATTCGCTGCGCCGATTATGCGCTGTTCGGCACGCAGGCGCTGTCCGACAATATGTTGACCGCACTCGTTGACCGTCGCGCCTGCCTGCTCGGAACCCACGGCATGATTTGCTATCACGATAACCTGGATAAGGCACTTGGGCTCGGGGTCGAGATCGAAACCCTGGCAAAACAGTATTGGTATGCACGCCAGGCTGGCGACCCGGTTATCCTGGATCAGGCTCAAATGACCGAGGTACTGGTAAGGTTTGAAAGCTACGGCAAGCAACCTGTCGACGGCAACTGAATCATGAATGTCGATGGAGTTGCCTACCGCAGCATCTGGATCAACGACGATGGCTGGTCGATTGACGTCATAGATCAAACCCGATTGCCACATGCATTCGAAGTCAGGAACCTGCAAAACCTGGAGGATGCGTGCATTGCGATACGCGATATGGTGGTACGCGGTGCACCGTTAATCGGCGCGACCGCAGCCTATGGATATTACCTGGCGATGCGTGAGGACTCGTCCGATAGCGCCCTGCAGAATGCCTACTCCCGGTTATTCCAGACCCGGCCAACCGCTGTCAATCTGCGCTGGGCACTGGATCGCCTTCGTGACTGCCTGGAACCGTTGAAACCTGGCGAACGGGTTGAGTGGGCGTTTGTTGAAGCAGGTCGAATAGCCGAACTGGATGTCGAAACCAACCAGTCCATAGGCATTCATGGGCTCGAGGTAATCAAGCAAATAGCCGCTCAAAAACCGTCCGGCGAAAGCGTTAATATCCTGACCCACTGCAATGCCGGCTGGCTTGCAACGGTCGACTGGGGGACCGCGACCGCGCCGATTTACATGGCCCACAATGAAGGTATTCCGATCCACGTCTGGGTTGATGAAACCCGTCCACGTAACCAGGGCGCCAGCCTGACCGCCTGGGAACTGGGTCACCATGGTGTACCGCACAGCCTGATCGTCGATAACCTCGGCGGGCATTTGATGCAACATGGCATGGTTGACCTGTGCCTGGTAGGCAGCGATCGAACCACCCGCAGCGGCGATGTTTGCAACAAGGTCGGCACTTACCTGAAAGCATTGGCAGCCAGAGACAATGGCGTCCCGTTTTACGTTTGCCTGCCGAGTACAACAATCGACTGGACCATCAGCGACGGAACCGAGGAAGTGCCCATCGAACAGCGCGACGGAACAGAAGTTTCACAGGTAATTGGGAAGCTGCCCAGCGGCGAAATCGGTCATGTCACGATCGCCCCGGAAGGCACCGCGGTAACTAACTACGCCTTCGACGTAACCCCGGCAAGACTGATTACCGGCCTGATCACGGAAGCAGCAATCGTCGAGGCCACAGAAAGCCAACTCGCTAGTACTTTTCCCGAGCACTCGCTAAATCAAACCTAGAGCCCGAGCATATCTATACCCGCAGTATCACTAGTAATACTTGCGTAGTACAGTCAGGCCGTCACCGATCGGAATCAGTGACATATCATAGCGACTGGGCGCCTGCGCATAGATCCATTGATTGAGTTCACGCAATGCAACCGTTTCCTCGCTGGTATCTTCCGGATCGGCCACCGAACCACTCCAGAGCACATTGTCGAGTGTTATCAAGCCACCAGGGCGAACCAGCGCCAGGCAGGATTCGACGTAACCCCGGTAACCACTCTTATCCGCGTCGATGTAAGCAAAATCGTAGGCGCCTTCGAATCCTTCGTCTATCAGGCCATCCAGGGTTTTCTGCGCCGGTGCAATTTGTAAATCGATCCGATCCTGAACCTTTGCGGCCTGCCAGTGCTCACGCGCGATACGGGTGAATTCTTCACTCACGTCACAGCAGGTCATCTTCAGTTTCGGCATCGCCATGGTTAATCTCAGGGTGGTGTAACCGGTGAAGGTGCCGATTTCGAGACCATTTCTTGCATCCAGCATTTTGAACAGCAACTTTAACAATTGCACCTGTTCGGGCGAACTGATCATATTGGCATCCGGCAGTTCCAGTGTCTGCTCGCGCAAGCGCAGGCAGGCTTCCGGTTCATGTAACGAAACCTCGAGCAGGTATTTTTGCAGGGTTTCGTCAAGACCAAGTGTCGCTGTCGACATAGTAATTTCTCCTCAATAACTCAGGCTCACCAAAATCCCCAATTATTTTAGGGTTGAGTTTGGTTTTTTTGACCCATATCTTGTTGATCTAACACTTTCATTCTGACTTAAGCCCGGGAACAACACAATGTCGCTACATCTGATCAGCTTTAAGACCTGCCCGTTCGTACAACGCGCGGTTATTACCCTGAAGCACAAGAGTATTGATTTTGATATCACCTATATCGATCTCGCCGACCCACCCGACTGGTTTCTCGAAATTTCACCGCTGGCAAAAGTCCCGGTGTTGAAAGTTGACGATGAGATCCTGTTCGAATCAGCAGTCATCAATGAATACCTCGACGAAATTACCGGCGGTGATCTGCAACCCAAAGACCCATTGGCGCGTGCCAAGAACCGCGCCTGGATAGAATTCGCATCAAATATGCTCGGTAATCTCTACATGATGAAAATGAGCAAGGACGAGGAAAGGTATAGTAAGTATCGGGAACGACTGGTCAGCCAGCTAGAACGCGTGGAGAAACGCCTAGGCGAGGGTCCCTGGTTCAACGGTGCAGAATTCTCACTCGCGGATACCGCGTTTGCTCCTTTTTTCAGGCAAGATTCTGTGGCCGATGGCAGGCTTTCGGTCATTAATCCTGAGACCATGCCCCGAACTGTCACCTGGGCCGAGCGCTTGCTGACCTTGCCCGAAGTCCGCGATTCGGTGGTTGATGAATTTGAGGATCTGTATCTCAGCGCGATGGAGAAAAATGGATCCTACAGCTTGCAACGACTGGCGGCATAACATGATTAACATTGCATTAATCTGCCCGAATCTCGATGGCATCCCCACGAATCATCTCGTCATCCCCGCGATTCTTCACGTCATCCCCGCGATTCTTCAAGTCATCCCCGCGCAAGCGGGGATCTCGGCTCGATACCGCGATGATAAGCTTCCCGCTGACGCGGGAATGACGGTATAGTCTCGGATCTGACTTTATGGCCTCGAATCTTATGGCGGCGGCATTATACAAATGACAAGGGTCCACAATGGCTAACTGGCTGGAAGGCAAGGTCGTCGATAATCGGCGTCTCAATCAATACCTGACTTCATTGATAATCGATGTCGGGCTGGGTGGGTACGAAGCAGGACAATTTGTCCGTATCGGCTTAGCGGATGGCGATACGGTATTGGCACGTCCCTATTCGTTGGTCAATACCCCTGAAGAAAACCATCTCGAGGTCTACTTCAACATCGTCGAGGAAGGCCCTTTATCACCGCGTTTATTCGACCTCAAGGCGGGCGATGACGTGCTGGTTTCCGATAATCCATCGGGATTCCTGACCGTCAGTGAAATACCGCAATGCAGGCATCTATGGATGATCGCAACCGGCACTGGAATCGGCCCATTCCTGTCGATCCTCAAAAGCAAGGCAGCCTGGGAGAAATTTGAAAAAATTATTCTGGTTTACTCTGTCAGTTATGCCGAAGAACTCGCCTACCAGGACACGATCGAGCAGATCGCGAGCACACAGGGTGAACAATTTTGCTACCTGTCGATAGTCACGCGTGAAAAGCTGGATGGGAGCCTTGGAAAACGGGTTCCTGCCGTGATGCGGGACGGCAATCTCGAGCAGCTGGCAGGTATCAACATTAACGCTGAGAATTCGCATGTCATGATGTGCGGTAGCTCCGACATGATTACCGATGTCAGCGCGGAACTGGTGTCCCGGGAGATGAAAAAACACCGCCGTCGCGATCCGGGTCATTTCACAACCGAAAAGTATCACTAGCTCAATTGTCGCTTAATACCTCGATCAACGACAATGTCATACGCGCGGTCGCGCCCCACAACATTTCACCATCGTATAAATCATAGTAGACAACCGGCCACGGGCGTTGTGAATCAGGATGTTGACGTTCCTCGGTACGGTAATTAGTTGCTCGTGCGAGCCAGTTCAATGGCATCGTAAATGCACGCGCAACCTCTATTTCATCGAGTTTTAACTGGTACGGCCAGGGTATGACCCCTACGTAGGGCCGAACCTGGAATTCGCTAATGGTATGGTGATGGTTGATATGTCCGAGCACGTCGATATCGCCAGCGGAGATCCCGATCTCTTCCTCGGTCTCCCGTAGTGCCGTGGCAAGCAACGACTCATCTTCGTCATCGCGTTTACCGCCGGCGAAAGCAACCTGTCCGCTATGGCGGTCACCTTCATAACTGGTGCGTCTTATGTACAGGATATGCCAGGCGCCCTCGATACGCAGAAACGGCACCAGTACCGCTGCCTCGCGCGCTGCGTCACTTAACATTTCCGGGGGTACATCATAAGTCGTTTGGTGCTGGGCATGCAGGCGCGCACGAATATCATCGACGCTGAGATCGTCGAGATCAGGCACGTTTCGAGTTCCTGCTCCTTCTTGCTGTTGCCAGCTCGAGAAATTCCAGGCGTTTTTGATTGCTGGCGCCACCCCAGGCGCAGATTTCGTCAATACTGCGGAAACAGCCGAGACAGATGTCATCGTCATCGAGCGTGCACTTGCGCACGCAGGGTGATTCAACCCGCGGTAAATGATCAGTAGCCGAAGTTGCCATTTTCAAATTCCGGATGATCTTTAAAGTACGCGATCGATTGGTCGATTTGACTCAACAGGCGCTGCTTGTCCCTACCCAGTACAGCTTTCAACACCATATGATTAGAGGCATGGTCGCTACGGAAAATAGTACTTTTCAGTTCGGTTGCCAAAATCAATGTTTTCATTTCTTCACACAGCTCGACCGTGTCGAGTTCATCAAAGCCGTTGTCAAAACCGGCGGCAAACCTTTCGCTCCCCTTGTAAAACGTCAGCACCAGCGTCGCCAGGTAGTCCGGCTGGGTGTCGTTGGCAAGTCGTGCCGAGGCAAGCGCATGCTGACGACTGAAGCCCCTGCCGCCAATACCATTCAATATCATGACCGAGGTCTTGATACCGGCGGCACTGGCACGGATCAGGGCGTCTGCCGTGGACGCATAGGTTTCACCCTTTTCAATATTCCGTAACACCTCGTCATCCCCACTTTCGGCACCGACATATATAATCTTTAATCCCAGTGATTCAAGCTCCTGCAGATCTTCATCGGATTTATGCTTCAGATTTGAAGGAAGGCAGTACGAGGAGACCCGGCTAACCGAGGGTAACGCAGACCTGATTTCGCCAAGAATGGTGCGCAGTCGACGCATCGACAACACCAGCGCATCACCATCGGCGAGAAAAACCCGGCGTGGTTCGAGACCCTGCTCGGCGCAGGCGCGAATTTCGGCAAGCACTTCCGCCTCCGCTCGCGGCCTGAACTTTTTCTGTGGGTCGGTGTACATTTCGCAATAGGTACAGCGATTCCAGCTGCAACCATTAGTCACCTGGAAGATCAATGAACGCGCTTCGCTCGGGGGACGAAACAGGGGTTCAATATATTGCACGGGAAGTTGTTGAAGCATGGTGGCCGAAGACTAAATTATTCATACACCCCGACACAAGTATTACCCGCTTGCATCGAGACAAAAAACCTGTAATTTTAACGCAATGTCACCACAGATTATCAATACCGCGGCTTACCCGGTCGATAACTTGTCATACGCTGATGCTCGAACCTGGATCGCGCAACTGCACGCCAGACTTGACCAGGATGGTTCCTGCACCCTGCCGAGCTTCGTAACGGCACCAGCACTCACCAGGATGGCACAGCAGGCACTATCTATAGCACATCTCGCCTATCCCGGCCCGACCGAGGTCAGTCCCTACTTCTTTAATTATCAACTCGGTAGTGGTGACGACCTGCCTGCCACGCACCCGTTAAGGCATAAAGGCAGGCGTAACCTGGCACAGGTGGCAGCCGATCTGATCCCACCAGAATTCATGCTGAGCCAGCTCTATCGCAGCGATTTAATGCTCGATTTTCTGTCCGCGGTAACCGGGAAGCCGGTTTATCGTAACCAGGATCCATACCAGTCGCTTAATATTTCAGTCATGAACCAGGGAGGCTGCCAGCAATGGCATTTTGACAGCGGCACCATGGTGACTACTTTGTTATTACAGGAACCCGAAGCCGGAGGAGTATTTGAATACGCGCCGGCAATTCGCTCCGATACGGACGAAAACTTCGACGCGGTGCAGGCGGTTCTGGATGGCACTAGTGGTCGGGTGCTCCAAAACCGCCTACAGGCGGGTACGCTATCGCTGTTTCGCGGTCATTATTCGCTGCATCGGGTTACCGAAGTTGAAGGATCCCGGCAGCGAATCCAGGCCATTCTGGGCTATTCCACCCGGCCTGGTTTAATCGGTAAAAAGGAGTCTAGTATTCTGCACTACGGCCCGCGCGTGGCCGAAATCGAGGCCAACACCCCGCTATATCCTGAATAGGTCGTGTTTTGACAAATAGAGGGGGTTTACAGTTAATTTCTTATTTGTCAGACAAATCAAAAAAGACTAGGATTGCGGCGCGTAAATTTTCCGGTTCAGGCCGTATTCCCTCTAACCTAAACAAAGAGATTCCCGCTTGAATAACAAGTATCTGAGCATTTCCCATCGTACCCGCCCTACTCCTTTCACCAAACGGGTCGAGGCGGCCGGGGTCACGGCCTACACCATTTACAATCACATGTTGTTACCCACTGCGTTCGGCGGCTTTGAAGAAGACTACTGGCACTTGTGTGAACATGTGCAGGTATGGGATGTGTCCTGTCAGCGGCAGGTCGAAATCAAGGGTCCCGACAGTGAACGCCTGATGCAGTTGATGACACCGCGCGACATCCGCAAGGCAGTCATCGGACAGGGCCTGTACGCGCCGCTTTGCGGCGAAAGAGGAAACCTGATTAATGACCCGATCATCATCAAGTTCGCTCAGGGTGACTGGTGGATTTCAATTTCGGATAGTGATGTCAAACTCTGGGCCAAGGGGCTCGTAACCGGATTCGGTCTGGATGTGCAGGTCAGCGAACCTGACGTCTGGCCACTCGCGGTACAGGGGCCCAAGGCCGAAGAACTGGTGACGCGATTGTTTGGTGACGAAGTGCCGGGAATTCGCTTCTTCCGTTCCAAGATGCTTGAATTTCAGGGCAAGAAGATGATGGTCGCGCGCTCGGGCTACAGCAAGAAAGGCGGATTCGAAATTTACCTGAACGATGCCAGCCTGGCCGAACCGTTGTGGGATGAATTGTTTCGCCTCGGTGAAGACCTCCAGGTAAAGCCCGGGGGACCGAACCTGATCGAACGCGTCGAAAGCGGACTGCTTTCCTACGGTAACGACATGACCGATGCCCACAATCCATTCGAATGCGGACTCGACGCCTACATGGATATCGACGCAGATATCGAATCGATCAGCCTGCCTGCCTTGCGCGCAATTGCCGGTAAACATGAACACCAGTTGGTTGGACTGGTATTCGACCAGGACATGGTTTTTGAAGATTTTAAAATTGCAGCGGATAATCGAATCGTTGGTGAAATCAGGTCGCATGTCTGGTCACCGCGGTACCAGAAACACCTGGCGATGGTGATGATGAAACGCGATTACCTGGGTGAGCGTGATACATTAACCGTCGCGGGAGAAATCGCCCGGGTCGTCGATCTGCCATTTGATTTTGACACCATAAACTAACCTGAGGAGAGAACCATGAGTCGATCTTCGTACCTCAAACCGGACACCGTAGCCCTGCACACCGGCTATGTGCCGGAAAGCGATCACGGTTCGCGCGCGGTGCCGATTTACCAGACCACGTCATACGTGTTCGAGAGCGTCAGCGATGGTTCGTCACTGTTCAACGTCGAACAGGGTGGGCATATCTATAGCCGCATTACCAACCCCACCGTGGCGGTGCTCGAGCAGCGCATCGCAGCGCTCGAAGGCGGTAGCGGCACGATCTGCACCGCGTCGGGCATGAGCGCGCTGTTTACGGTTTTTATCACACTGTGCTCAGCTGGGGATCACATGATTTCGGCAACCCAGATCTACGGCTCGACCGCAACCCTGCTCAAGCACACGATCAAACGCCTCGGCATCGAATGTACTTTCATTCCGATCAACGATGAACAGGCGCTACGAGATGCGATCCAGCCAAATACCAAGATGGTGTTCTGCGAGTCCATCGGTAACCCTGGCCTCGAGATTGCAGATCTTCCTGGCATCGGCAAGATCGCGCACGAAGTCGGCATACCGCTGGTTGTCGACGCGACTTTCGCGACCCCGAGCCTGTGTCGTCCAATCGACTACGGCGCCGACATTGTGGTGCATTCGGTCACCAAGTGGATGGGTGGGCATGGTGTCGCCATCGGTGGGGCTATTGTCGACGGCGGCCAGTTCGACTGGGAGCAAAGCGGCCGCTTCCCTGAATTAACCGAGCCCTATGCACCCTTTCACGGTATTAAGTTCTGGGAAGAATTCGGACCCTCGGCGCTGGCGATGAAAATGCGTGCCGAATCGATGCGCGATGTTGGTGCCGCGATGAGCCCGCACAACGCTTTCCTGATCCTGCAGGGCATCGAAACACTAAGCCTGCGTATGAAACAACATGTTACCAATGCAAAAGCACTGCTCGAATGGTTACAACAACAAAAAGCAGTGACCTGGACCAACTACCCCGCTATGGAATCAAATCCGAGTCATGCGCTGGCTGAAATCCTGTTCCCTGACGGTGCCGGCTCGATGCTGTGCTTCGGCGTTGTCGGTGGCCGTGCCGGGGGCGCTGCGTTTATCGACTCGTTGCAGCTGGCGTCGAACCTGGCTAATGTCGGTGACTCGCGCACGCTGGTATTACATCCGGGTAGCACCACGCATTCGCGTCTCACCGTTGAAGATATGAAAGCCGCGGGAATCAGCGAAGACATGATTCGCGTCTCGGTTGGAATCGAAGATATCACCGACATCAAGGCCGATTTCGCGCACGGTTTCAAGGCAGCAGAGCGCACCGCGGGAGAATCCTGATGTATATCGAGGTAGGCGGTCAAAAAACCTATGCGGCCACTGGAGGTAAAGAATTTGACAGTAGCTTGCCGACGGTTATGTTCGTGCACGGCAGCGGGCTCGATCACCGCAGCTGGGCCTTGCAAACCCGCTGGTTTGCCTACAACGGTTACTCGGTGCTGGCCCCCGACCTTCCCGGTCATAGTCTTTCCGCGGGTGAGCCCCTCGAAAGCATCGAGGAGATGGGCGCTTGGCTGGCTGATTTTATTCGTGCCGCAGATGTATCGAGGATACATGCGGTAGGACATTCGCAGGGTTTTCTCGACGTGCTCGAGCTGGCGCGGCAGGCGCCCGAACTATTGAAGTCAATCACCGGGATTGGCACCGCGGGTGCGATTCCGGTCAACCCGGCGTTGATCGAAGCGGCCAAAAACAGTGCCGGGAATGCAGCGGAAATGTTGTTGATGTGGGGCTTTGGGCCCGATGCGCAATACGGTATCAGCGCAGTACCGGGAATGCAGCCGATTGCGATCGGCCGCCAGATCATGGCGCGTAACCCGCTATACGAAGACCTGGTTGCTTGCGCAAACTATGAAAATGGCAGCACGGTCGCCAAATCCATCGAAGTGCCGTCGCAACTTATCCTGGCACGCAAGGATCGGCTCACCCCGGTCAAGGCTGGCATGGCTTTTGCCGAAGAACTCAATGCCAGGGTCACGATCATCGAACGCTATGGTCACATGCTGCCGATCGAGGCGCCACGCCAGACATTGCAAAAGTTACGTGAATTGATTAGCTCGCTTGAAGAAGCAGCCTAGGGGATAGTAATGAATATTAAAAAAGTCGCCGTCATCGGCGCCGGCACCATGGGTTCGGGTATCGCCGGCCAGGTAGCCAACGCAGGTATCGAAGTCTGGCTGCTGGATTTACCCAGTGATGACAACCCCAATGCGCTGTCGGAACGCGGCCTCGAACGCCTGCGTGACCCTGATCAACCGGGATTAGTCAGCAAGGCGGCCGAATCTTTCATTCACCTCGGCAACACCCGTGATGATTTCGATCAACTCGCGGATTGCGACTGGGTCGCCGAGGCCGTGGTTGAACGTCTTGATATCAAAAAGGACATTTATCAACGCCTCGATGCCGTTTGCCACGCCAATGTGATCATTACTTCGAACACTTCGACCATTCCCATCCGCCTGTTGGTCGAAGACATGCCACAGCCGTTTCGCCAGCGTTTTGCGATCACACACTTTTTCAACCCGGTACGCTTCATGCGCCTGTTGGAACTGGTGCGTGGCGAAGATACCGGCGACGCGGTGGTCGAGCTGCTGGCTGACTTTTGCGAACAACAGCTCGGCAAAGGTGTCGTACGCTGTCTCGACACCCCCGGATTTCTCGGTAACCGGGTTGGCGTATTCGCGATCCAGTGCGCGTTGCACGCCGCTTTCGAACTCGGTCTGAATCCGCTCGAAGCCGACGCGATTTTCGGGCGCCCGATGGGAATCCCGAAGACTGGCGTGTTCGGACTCTACGATTTGATCGGCATCGATTTAATGTCTGACGTAGTGCAAAGCCTGGTCAATATCCTGCCAGAATCGGATCCTTTCCATGCCGAGGCCGCCAGAATTCCGTTGATGACGCAAATGATTGCCAACGGACAAACCGGAAACAAGCAGGGCCAGGGATTTTACCGCGACGCCGAGTCCGGACGCGAAGTCCTGAATCTTGAATCTAGCGAGTACCAGGATGCGCCGCGGCTAAACCTGCCAATCGCCAACAAGGCCGAGCAACAGGGAGTCAAACACCTGCTGGATGACGACAGCCTGTACGGTCAATTTGCGTGGCGGGTACTGTCGCGCACTTTGAGTTATGCCACATCACTGATTCCCGAGGTTGGAGACGACCCGGTCGGCATCGATGACGCAATGAAGCTCGGCTATAACTGGATCAAGGGCCCATTCGAATTAATCGATGAAATTGGCGTTGATGCATTTATCACAAAACTCGAGGCTGACCAGTTACCGGTACCCGAATTTCTTGCAGAAGCGGCGAGTTCGAGCTTCTATCGAGTCGAAAACAATGAACTGCAGGCACGCCGGCATGGCGGGATCTGGCAGGCAATTGAACGACCCACCGGTGTAATCCGCTTCAATGAAAAACGCCAGACGATGCAGCCGCGCAACAACTGCGCTGTCGCCAGCTGGTTTGATCTCGACGGTATCGCGCTGGTTGAATTTCACAGCAAGGCAAATGCGCTGGACGCCGATTCGATGGCGATCCTCGATGATGCGCTGACCCAGATCGAAGCCGAAGGCCTGCGCGGCCTGATCGTGCATAACGACGCCCAGCATTTTTCCTGTGGGGTCAACCTGCAGGCGGTGCGGGATTTCTTTCTGAAGGAAGACATGGACGGCCTCGATAAATTTCTGCAGGATTTTCAGAACACGGTGCATCGCATGCAGACGGCCTCGTTTCCGGTCGTTGCGGCACCGGTAGGCCTGTCGATCGGTGGCGGATTTGAAGTCGTGTTACATGCCAGGCAGGTTATCTGCCACGCTAATTCTGTCACCGGCCTGGTTGAATCGCTGGTCGGCGTCGTTCCGGGTGGTGGCGGCTGCAAGGAAACTCTGTATCGATGGATCGAATTGTTGCAATGTGGCGATGACATTTCTGCCGCCTGCTGGAAGGCGTTCATGAATCTCGGTTATGGTAAAACTGCGACTTCGCCCATAATAGCCAAGCGGCAGGCAATGCTGCGCACGCACGATCGCTTCGTCATCAATCGCGATCGTATCCTTGGCGAAGCGATCAAGGCGATCGACGATGCGTCGGGCCAGGTGCCATTCGAGCGCCCCGCCCTCACCATGCCAGGTAGACCCTTATTCGAAGAAATGGTCAAATGGCTGGAAGATTCTCGTGACAAGGGCGTATTCATGCCACATGACGTCAATGTTGGCAGTGAAATGGCCAGAATCGTGACTGGTGGCGATATCGAACCAGGCACAGTCTGGAACGAGCAGGATTTCTACGACGCCGAACGGCGTTCATTCCAGACCCTGGTTGCCACCACTGCGACCCGCGAGCGCATTAATAGCATGCTGGACACCGGCGCGCCCGTTAGAAATTAGTGCTCCTTCAATGAAGTATCTTAATATACAGCCAGTCAGGAAGCAGTTAGCTGCTAGGCGTGCGACCGCAGGACTAGCCGTAGTTAATTCAAGGGAGCACACCAAAA
>CAXMSP010000109.1:0-11401 GCA_964196225.1 uncultured Gammaproteobacteria bacterium
TTCTCTCAAATTTTACTTTTGACATCGTCTTCTCTCATTTTATCCGGCCAGTCACGGCCATTACTATCCAAAAATATGGTGCTCATAACTGGAATCGAACCAGTGACCTCTTCCTTACCAAGGAAGTGCTCTACCGCCTGAGCTATATGAGCTTAAATCCTGCAGCTCAAAATCAAGTCTGGAGCGGGTGGCGGGAATCGAACCCGCGTCATCAGCTTGGAAGGCTGAGGTAATAGCCACTATACGACACCCGCGTAAAACCCAATATTCTACTCCCAAAAAAAACGCCTTTATATATTAAGGTGTCCTTTGGATGGGTGGATTGCGACCGGAACGCCGGACCGATCCATCCATGTAAATCGCCCCTCCGGTCGGCCTTCGGCCGTCCTGCGGGGCCGCGCTAAAGCGCGTCCAAAATCGCTCCCGGCGATTTTGTCGAACCGGCGCTACGCGCCTGGTACTTTTCCGGTCCCACCCAACACCATCTTCCATATGGGGGCTCTGCTCCCATATGGAAGATGGTGGAGGGGGGTGGATTCGAACCACCGAAGGCAGTGCCAACAGATTTACAGTCTGTCCCCTTTGGCCACTCGGGAACCCCTCCAGCAAGGTGCGTATTCTCTACACGCCCCTAAGCCATGTCAATAGCGATGGATCGTAATTCATCCAACACATCAACAACTTAGTTACTTTGCTGCACGTCGTTCATTAACTTCCTTGATAACTTCCTCGGCAACATTACGCGGACACGGCATATAGTGCTCGAATTCCATCGAAAACTGTCCACGACCCGAGGTCATGGTACGCAAATCACCGATATAGCCGAACATATCCGATAACGGCACGTTGGCCTTGACGCGAACGCCTGTAGTGGTCGGTTCCTGTGACTTGATCATGCCACGGCGGCGGTTAAGATCGCCGATAACGTCACCGACATGATCCTCGGGGACAAACACGTCAACCTTCATGATCGGCTCCATCAACTGTGGTGAGGCTTTCGGGATAGTCTGGCGATAGGCTGACCGGGCCGCAATTTCAAACGCAACCGCGGAAGAATCCACCGCGTGGAAAGCACCATCAACCAGCGTGACCTTGACATCGAGTAACGGAAAGCCGGCCAGTACACCCTCTTGCATGCAGGTGGCGAATCCCTTCTCGATCGCGGGCCAGAATTCCCGTGGAACGTTACCACCGGTTACCTTCGATTCAAACTGGTAGCCGCTGCCGGTCTCGCCAGGCTCGACTATGTAATCAATCTTGCCAAACTGGCCAGAACCACCGGTTTGCTTCTTGTGCGTGTAACTGTCTTCGACGCTTTGCGTGATGGTTTCACGGTAGGCAACCTGCGGCTTACCGACCTCGACGTCGACCATATGGGTGCGACGCAGAATATCAACCTTGATATCGAGATGCAGTTCGCCCATGCCCTTGATAATGGTTTCGCCGCTCTCTTCATCGGTTTCGACATAAAAAGAGGGATCTTCCTTGACCATCTTGCCAATCGCAATACTCATTTTCTCAGAGGCAGCCTGGTCCTTGGGCTTGACCGCGATCGAAATGACCGGATCCGGGAACACCATCGGTTCGAGCGTGGCCGGATTCTTGACATCCGCCAGCGTGTGCCCGGTCTGCACGTTCTTCAATCCCACCAGTGCCACAATGTCACCGGCTTCCGCAGAATCGAGTTCGATCCGATCATCGGCATGCATTTCAACGATACGACCGATACGCTCGGTCTTGCCGGTGAATGTGTTCACGACAGTATCACCCTTGGCCAGCTTGCCCGAGTAAATCCGGGTAAAGGTAAGCGCACCGAAACGGTCGTCCATGATCTTGAACGCCAGTGCTCGCAAAGGTTTTGCGGGATCAACCGTAGCGACCTCACCGGTCTCATTGCCTTCAAGATCTACTTCGGGCTGTGGCGTGACTTCGGTCGGATTCGGCAGGTAGTCAACAATCGCGTCGAGCACCACCTGGATTCCCTTGTTCTTGAACGCCGATCCACAGTAGGTCGGGAAAAAGTCGAGCGCGATAGTACCCTTGCGGACGCAACCCTTGATCGCGTCGAGGTCGGGTTCCTCTCCTTCGAGATACATTTCCAGCAAGTCATCGTCCTGCTCGAGTGCGAGTTCGATCAGTTTTTCGCGGTACTCTTCGATCAGGTCTGCCATATCCTCGGGCGGGTCCTGAACTTGGTACTGGGTCGGATCGCCGGAATCATCCCAGACCCAGGCTTTACGCGTCAGCAAATCGACGACACCGATAAAATTTTCTTCGGTACCGATTGGTAAGGTCATGACTAGTGGGTTAGCCCCGAGTACATCTTTTACCTGCTTGACTACGCGATAAAAGTCGGCACCCAAACGGTCGAGCTTGTTGACAAAAATGATGGGCGCGACCTCGGAGTCGTTGGCATAACGCCAGTTGGTTTCCGATTGCGGTTCGACACCGCCTGATCCACAGAAAACACCAACGCCACCATCGAGAACCTTGAGCGAACGATAGACTTCGATTGTAAAATCGACGTGCCCAGGGGTATCAATGATGTTCAGACGATGCTTATTCCACTCACAGCTAGTTGCCGCGGACTGGATTGTAATCCCGCGCTCCTGCTCCTGGTCCATGAAGTCGGTTGTGGCCGCACCATCGTGTACTTCACCGATTTTGTGAATCTTGCCGGTGAGCTTCAAAATGCGTTCGGTGGTCGTGGTTTTACCGGCGTCGACATGCGCAAAAATGCCGATGTTCCGATAACTATTCAGGTCTGCCATAGTGGTATCCACTTAAATAAAAAATTCATAAAGTAAAAATTCTGTCCGCTCCGGAGCCATACCCCGGTAATTCCAGCAAAAAACACCCCGTCTTTAACTGCATTTAAAGACGCTAAAGCTACTGTAAATTATTGATTTACAAAGAAAAAATTTGAGGCCAGGTTTCTGCCGGCGCATATTTTAACATACTGTCACGAAACTGATAGTGCCGAACCCAATTTTATCCAGGGAAAAGCTAATATAGTTCCGTCCCGGCTAATTTCAACGGTGCTTGAAATCCGGGCTGCGCTTTTCCACAAATGCGGCCATGCCTTCTTTCTGGTCATCCAGAGCAAAGGTCGACTTGAACATCCGACGCTCGGTTTTTATCCCTTGCGTCAGCGTGGTCTCGAGTGCCATATCGACCGCTTCCCTGGCCATTGATACCACCGGGCGGGAGAAGCTCGCGATCTTGGCTGCCGCCTCCAGGGCCACCTCAAGATAAGAATCCAACGACTCGAGTCTCGCAGCAAGACCGCTGCGCTCGGCTTCCGCAGCATCCATCATACGTCCCGTCAGGCACATATCCATGGCCTTAGATTTGCCAACCAGTTGGGCGAGCCGTTGCGATCCGCCAAAACCCGGGATGGTACCGATGGTGATTTCCGGTTGACCGAACTTCGCATTGTCAGCGGCGATTATAAAGTCGCACATCATCGCGAGCTCGCAGCCGCCACCCAGTGCATAACCCGCAACCGCGGCAATGATGGGTTTATTGCAACTGGCAATACTGTCGCAGTGCCGCGTGAGGCCACCATGTTCGAGCATATATTGATAGCTCACGTCTTTCATTTCGGTGATATCAGCTCCGGCCGCAAAAGCCTTGTCGTTGCCGGTAAGGACAATCACCGCAACCGCATCGTCGGTATCAAGGTCCCTTAAGGTTTGCGCGAGTTCCTCCATCAATCCCATGCACAAGGCGTTCAGGACTTCGGGCCGATTCAGTCTGACCAGTGCCACGGCATCATGCCTTTCGACTTCCAGGTACTGTAATTCACTCATGATTCGATCCCCTCGAACTGTTCAATGATTTCCCGCTCGGTCGGCGGGATTGGTGTACTGTGATTATCGCGGTAATTAAACCAGACGCAGGCGGCCTTTGCCGTTGAGCAGGGTTCATCTTCGCCCGGCGCAAAAATCGCCGCGTCGAAATCAAAGCTTTTATTACCGAGCCGACTGATACGCGAACCCACTTCCAGCGCGCAGGGATGATGAATCTGGCGCAGAAAAGTTACGTGGATATCGGCGATAATAAGGCTATTGTGCACATCGGGGCCGGCACTCATGTCGAGCAGTCGGTGAAAATAATCGAGTCGGCCGGATTCATAGTAACGCACGAACTGCACGTTATTGACGTGACCGAACATGTCGCAATCACCCCAGCGTGTCGGCGCCGGCGTAAAAAATCGAAATCCGTCGCGCGCATAGTCCTGCAGCCCGGTTTGAGTAGATGCCGTCATGATAGTTTAGGGATCCCCGCGCGAAGCCAGCTAAAAGTTATCCACGTCAATTGCCATCACGCTGCTGGAGCCAGCCTTGACCATCACCGCCTGCGCCTCGCTGCGCGGCAGAATATGCTCGGCAAAAAACAGTGCCGTCTTGATCTTGTCGGAATAGAAATGATCGCCGCTGCCGTTATCGATATGCCCTTGCGCTACCATCGCTGATTTGCCCATTAACCAGGCGCAAGCGACATTACCGGCGAGCATCATGTAATCAACACCCACGGCGCTCCCCATATCCGGATCGTCCGAAACGTTTTGCAGGTACCAACTGGTCGCGTCTTCAAGCGCGGCCAGCGCGGCCGCAAAACGCGCGGCGAGCGCACCGTTATCTCCCTCGGCATCGGCCAGCTGCTGGCCGAAGATTTTCAATTCCTCGATCAACTCTCGCATCGCCTGTCCCTTGTCACGTAGCATTTTGCGACCCATTAAATCGAGCGCCTGGATGCCGGTCGTGCCCTCGTAAATGGTCAGGATCCTGGCATCGCGCATGTACTGCGCCGCACCGGTTTCCTCGACGAATCCCATGCCACCATGCACCTGCACGCCCAGGTAGGTTGCTTCCTGTGCCATCTCGGTACACCAGCCCTTGACGATGGGAATAATCAAATCGACACGGCGCTGATGGGAGGCTCGATCCTCCGCGGATTCGGCATGATGGGCGAGGTCGGTCTGGGCCGAAGCGTAATAGGCCAATGCCCTGCCCGCCTGGGTGATCGCGCGCATTTGCATCAACATTCGGCGTACATCCGGGTGATGGATAATCGCGCTGCGCTGGGTGTGCCCGCGCGCAACGCCCTGCACCCGTTCCCTGGCAAACAATACCGCTCTTTGATAGGCGCGTTCCGATATCGCCACACCCTGCATACCAACCTCGAGCCGGGCGTTGTTCATCATCGTGAACATGCAGGCGAGGCCATTGTGCTCTTCACCAACGAGGTAACCGATGGCACCTTCATTGTCGCCATAGGACATGGCGCAGGTGGGCGACGAATGGATGCCCATTTTCGATTCCAACGATACCACCTTGAGATCGTTTCGCTCGCCTTTGGAACCGTCTTCGTTGGCCAGAAACTTGGGTACCAGGAACAGTGAAATACCTTTCACACCCGCGGGTGCGTCGGGCAGGCGCGCCAACACCATGTGCACGATATTGTCGCTCATCTCGTGCTCGCCCCAGGTGATGTAAATTTTTTGGCCATAGATCAGGTAGTTCTCTCCCTCACGCTCTGCCCGGGTTCTGATCGCGGCCAGGTCGGTGCCCGCCTGGGGTTCGGTCAGGTTCATGGTGCCGCTCCACTCACCGCTGATCATTTTCGGCAGGTAAAGCGCTTGCAGCCCGGGATTGGCATGTATTTCAATCGCTTCGATCGCGCCCGAGGTCAGTAATGGACACAGTGCGAATGCCATATTCGAGGCATACCACATTTCCGCCACCGCAGAATGCACCAGGAAAGGAAGGCCCTGGCCATCGATCGCCGTCGACTTGCCGATGCCCTGCCAGCCGTTTTCGACGAACTGCTGATAAGCCTCCGCATAGCCCGGTGGGCTTACCACGGCGCCGTTTTCGATGCGGGTTCCATGTTCATCACCGGGCTGATTCAGCGGCGAGAAAACTTCGTTGGCCAGTACCCCGGCCTGTTCGAGAACGGCCTCGACCAGGTCGGGCGTGGCATCCTCGAAACCGGGTAGCTTAGAAATGGAGTCGAGTCTGGCAATTTCATCAATGACGAATTGCATATCCTGAATCGGGGCAGTGTAGTCGGACATATTGATAACCTAGCTGTGAAATTGAACCAGCTCGCCCAGCGCAGCGCGCTCGGGAACAATCTGGTTCTCGGGTAAAGTTGGATCCTCGTAACCGAAAGAAATTCCAAATAAAAGTTTCATTTCAGAATCAATGTTCAATTCTCGCCGTACCGAGTCAGCGTCATATCCCAGTATCGTCTGCGGGCAACTGGCGATGCCGTGAGCGCGCATCGTCAACATCAGGTTTTGCGCATACATACCAACATCGCAGGCTTCGCGAATGCCGCACCAGTCGGGCATGAAAATAAATACCGCATGCGGTGCGTCGAAAAATTCGAGATTTCGCAGGAAGGCCTGGCGTTTGCCTTCCTTGTCTTCACGCGTCACGCCGAGTGCCTGGTAAAGCAAGATGGCGACATCAAGCTGGCGCTTACGATAAACGCCCTCATACTTCGCGTCGTAGGGATAATCCATTGAGTATTTTCCCTCGCCAATGGTCTCCATGAAAATGTGGCTTAGTCGATCACGCATTTCACCCGAGACCACGTGGCTCTGCCAGGGCTGAGTATTGCAATTCGATGGTGCGAAGGCCGCGGTCTCGAAGATCTGCTCAAGCTGCACTGGATCAACCGAATCCGGCAGAAATCCTCGAATCGAGCGCCTCAAACGCGCAAGCTGGTCGAAAATACGGCCGGTTTCCAAATTACTGGTTTCAGGTTTCATCGTTTAGATTAACTGCTAGTCAAATTTCGCAAACATCATTTATATTACAATAATCGAGTCCAAGCCAAAGGAATTCTATTATGACCAGCCAGGCGATCAGCCGTTTCCCGGTTCCCGTGTTCGAGGAACTGCCCGAGGATATTCAACAACGCATCACCGAGGTGCAGGAAAAAGCCGGCTTCGTGCCCAATGTCTTTCTGACCCTGGCGCGACGGCCCGAAGAATTTCGTGCTTTCTTTACCTATCACGACGCGTTGATGGAAAAGGAAACGCCGGGGCTCAGCATGGCCGAACGCGAAATGATAGTGGTCGCAACCTCCGCGCGCAACCAGTGCCAGTATTGCGTGATTGCCCACGGTGCTATTTTGCGTATCCGCGCCAAAAATCCCTACATTGCCGACCAACTCGCGACCAACTATCGCAAAGCTGACATCTCGGAACGGCAAAAGGCGATGCTCGACTATGCCCTGAAAGTATCGCGCGAGGCAGAAACCGTTAACGAATCCGATTACGAACAGCTCAACAGCTTTGGTTTCGACGATGAAGACATCTGGGACATTGGTGCGATCAGTGCCTTCTTCGGACTCTCCAACCGTATCGTCAATATGTCGAGCATGCGTACCAACGAAGAGTTTTACCTGATGGGACGAGTGCCCCGGGAAAAATAGGTTACACTTGCGGCAATCAGAACCTGCAGGAAAGGCGAAGTGAGCGAAGAAGTCGAACCCAGAATTATCAAAAAATACCCCAATCGTCGCTTGTACGATACCGAGGAGAGTAAATACATCACCTTGCAACAGATACGCGACCTGGTGCTGGCCGAGGTAACCTTTATCGTGATCGACCAGAAAAGCGAAGAAGATATCACCCGCAGTATCTTGCTGCAGATTATTTTTGAACAGGAATCGGAAACCAACCCGCTATTCTCGAACGATAATCTGGAGCGCTTCATCCGTTTTTACAATGCCGGGACGCATATGGGATTTTCGGATTTCATCGGCCAGGGCATGAATTTCTTCCAACAGCAGCAGCACGAATTTGGCAAGGCAATGGAAGGCATGACACGCCATAATCCGATGACATTCTGGACCGATATGACCCAGACAAACATCGATGCCTGGCGTCAAATGATGGGCCTTGGGCCTGAAAAAGACGACTCCAATAAAAGCTAAGCCTCTGATTTAATTAAATTATTCGAGAATACCCCGTTCCTGACTTGACAGTCGGGGGCTAAAGCAATATTTTGTGCGGTGCAATATATTGCTGCGATGCAGCACTCCCATTTTGACAGACGGAGATGACATGGATATGAATAATCAGAAAATTGCACTTGTCACTGGCGGAACCGGCGGAATCGGCACCGCGATCTGTTTCGCACTGGCCGACCAGGGTCGCAAGGTCATTGCGGGATATTTCCCCCCCGAAAAAGAACTGGCTGAAACCTGGCAGCAAAAACACAAGGAGGACGGTTATGATTTCGAAATCGCCGCCTGCGACGTCAGCGATTTCGAATCCAGCCAGAAAATGTTGCACGATGTCGAAAATACCATCGGTGCAGTCGACATCCTGGTTAATTGCGCCGGTATCACGCGCGACAAAACCTTGCGCCAGATGACACCCGATCAATGGGGCTCGGTGTTACGCACGAATCTTGACTCGGCTTTTAATGTTACTCGACACGTGGTCGAAAACATGTCGCAAAACGGCTTCGGTCGTATCGTCAATATTTCTTCAGTCAATGGGCAAAAGGGACAGTTTGGCCAGGCCAACTATTCCGCGGCCAAGGCCGGATTGCACGGTTTCACCAAGGCCGTCGCGCAGGAACTGGCAGCCAAGGGTGTCACTGTTAACTCGGTGTCTCCGGGCTATGTTAAAACCGACATGACCGATGCCATTCCGGAAGACGTGCGCGACGCCATCATCCAGCAGGTTCCGATGGGACGCATGGCATTACCTTATGAAATCGCATATGTCGTCAGTTTCCTGACCGACGATCGCAATACCTACATGACCGGCGCCAACCTGCCGGTTAATGGCGGTATGTACATGACCTAGCAACTTGCTGTAAAAGCTTCAGCCGGCACGATACGGCGTTGAAAACGGTCTCAAAATGCTCATGTACCTTCGTGTACACTGCGCTTTTTCGACCGTTTTCGTCTTGTCTCGCACTCGCCTGAAACTTTTACAACAAGCTGCTGGATCAGATAACTTAATATTAAAACAGCAATTAAAGACGGGCATCTGCCCGTTTTTTTATTGATACAGGTCAGTGAAAAGGCAATTATGTTGCAGTGCACAATAAATTGTGCTAAGCTGAAATTCTTTTATTATTTAACGAGTTACCAAAATGAGCGAAGACAATTCCTGGGCCGATCAATGGTTCAAGGCACAGCAGCAGTTTGTCGGTGCCTGGAGCGATATGGCTAAAACAGGCAGCAGTGGCAATACCAGTCAATCTGACCTGTGGGCACAGAGTTTCGATGTGTGGCGCAAGGCCTGCGAAGGCAAGACGCAACCCGACATGGAACTGGCCATGCGCAAATGCATGGATATGGGCAAGGAATATTTCGCCATGGCCGAGCAGGTCAGCAAGGGTCTCTCCGCGGGAGCCAATCCTGTCGAAGCGATCAATCAATGGATGGAGCAGATGAAACAATCGCTACAACAGTTTGGCGGAATGCCCGGTTTCAACGGCGCCGGCGTCGGCGACTTCATGAAACAGTGGTTTGCTCCAAATGCCAGTTGGCAGGAAATGGTGGCCGGACTGACACCGATGAACCAGGCGATGTGGCAAATGCCTGGCATGAATACTTCGGTCTTCAACCTGGGTGAAGCCATCGACCCGCTGGGCAAAGTACTGGAAGCACCGGGGGTTGGTTATTTTCGTGAACCCCAGGAAAAACAGCAAAAAGGCCTGCAACTGGCACTCGAGTACCAGGAAGCCAACTTCAAGTTCAACCAGGCTTTCCTAAGCATTGCGATGGAGTCGATCCAGGGATTCCAGAACCGACTGCTGGGGCTTGACGGGGACAACATCCCGAAATCTCTGCGCGAATTTTACGACCTCTGGGTCGTAGTCAGCGAAGAGCACTACGGCGAATTCGCGATGAGCGAAGAGTACCAGGCGCTTTACGGCGACATGGTTAACCGCCTGATGATCATGCGCCGCCACTACGGTGAAATTACCGACGATTTCCTGCGCGCCATGAACCTGCCGAACACTCGCGAAATCGACACCATGCAGGAGCGTTTGCAGCAAGTACGCCGTGAAAACTTTGCCCTGAAGAAGGAGATCAAGGAAATCAAGGCCATGGTGGCGCAAATTAATACCAGAACCGCGCCGGCAGTGAAGACAGCACCCGCAGCCAGGGCGGCGCCCAGGGCCAGGAAAGCGCCCGCGGCCAAAGCCGCGCCAGCCCGCAAGAAAGCAGTGGCTAAAAAAGCCGTAGCCAGGAAAGCCAAAGTAACCAGAGCCAAAGCAGGAGCCTGAACTGATGAGTAATACCCCATTTCGTTCCGACCAGGTGGTCGATGAACTGGTGCAGTTTAACCAGAACCTGAGCAAGGGCGTCAAGAACCTGCTCGAGGCCGATGAGATTTCCGCCGGCGTTACCCCGCGTGAAGAAATTTATGCCGAGGACAAACTCAAGCTGTATCGCTACCAGCCATCGATCGGTGTGGTACAAAACAAGACCCCTACCCTGATCGTCTACGCGCTGGTCAACCGTCCTTACATGGCCGATATCCAGGAAAATCGTTCCACCATCAAGGGGCTGCTGAATACCGGGCAGGACGTCTACCTGATCGACTGGGGTTACCCGGATCGCGCCGATAAATACCTGACGCTCGATGACTATATCAACGGTTACATCGATCGATGTGTCGACGTCATCTGCGAACGCCACGGAATCGACAAGATCAATATTCTCGGCATTTGCCAGGGCGGCGTTTTCAGCCTTTGCTACAGCACACTGCACCAGGACAAGGTGGCCAACCTGGTAACCATGGTTACGCCAGTCGACTGCAAGACCCCGGACAACATGCTGAGTCACTGGGTGCAAAAAATGGACATCGACGCAATCGTCGACGCGATGGGTAACCTGCCCGGTGAAATGCTGAACTGGACCTTTCTGAACTTGAAGCCGTTCCAGTTAATGGGGCAGAAATACGTCTCCATGGTCGACATCATCAGTGATGAAAAAAATGTCAAAAACTTCATGCGCATGGAAAAGTGGATCTTCGACAGCCCCGACCAGGCCGGTGAAGCATTTCGACAGTTTATCAAGGACTTCTTTCAGCAAAACAAGTTGGTCGAAGGCGGGTTGAAGATCGGTGAGCATGCCGTCGATCTCAAGGATTTAAAGATTCCGGTGCTGAACATATACGCCGAGCAGGATCACCTGGTACCGCCCGCAGCGTCGAAAGCCCTGAAAAAGCTGGTCGGCAGCAAGGATTACACCGAACTGGCTTTCCCCGGCGGCCATATCGGCATTTATGTCAGCGGCAAGGCCCAGGCAACTGTAACCCCGGCTATATCTGACTGGCTCAAAAAACGCAGCTAATCCGCTGTCGTCCCGCGACTTGATCGCGGGACCCAGTATTGGGATGTTTCAAGTC
>CAXMSP010000110.1:0-4692 GCA_964196225.1 uncultured Gammaproteobacteria bacterium
ATCACCCCAACATCACTAATATAAAAAAGACATTTGATGCATATACCGCGGATCAAAATCCCGGCAATCTCGCAGACTTGCTTGAAGCGGCCGAACCACCACGGCAGGAGTTATTTCGCCGACTGAATCTGGCACCTGGAGGCACAGCCGGACTCGTCAGCCTGCGCAAAGGCATGCTCTCGCACTTGCGTGATGAACCCGAATTACAGGCGATCGAAAATAATCTCGCTTACCTGTTCGATTCCTGGTTCAACCGCGGCTTTCTCGTGTTACAACGCATCGACTGGCAAACACCGGCCAACGTGCTGGAAAAGATTATCCAGTACGAAGCAGTCCACGAAATAAACGGCTGGGATGATTTGCGCCGTCGTATCTACCCGCCCGATCGGCGCTGCTTTGCTTTCTTTCATCCAGCGCTTGGCGACGAGCCCCTAATTTTTGTCGAGGTCGCACTCACCCTCGACGCGCCAACTGCTATCGCCGAAGTACTAGACGAACAAGACGAAGATTTTGACGTAGAGCAAGCACGTACTGCGGTGTTCTATTCGATCTCCAATTGTCAGGAAGGATTACGCGGCGTTTCCTTCGGCAACTTCCTGATCAAACAGGTTGCTGAACAACTGGCAAACGAGTTACCCGGGCTCAAGAATTTTGTCACACTATCCCCGATTCCGGGGTTTCTCAAGTGGCTAAAAGGCCCACCCAATAGTATTTCAGAAGACGAGATTAATAATGCCCGCGCCAGCATTGTCGACGATGACTGGCATATAGATCCTGAAAAATCAAAAAAAGCGCAGGAGTTGTTACTACCACTTGCTGCTTATTATCTGCTGAAAGCAAAACGTAGTGACAAGCTTCCGGTAGACCCAGTTACCCGGTTTCACATAGGAAACGGCGCGTCGCTTGATCGAATTAACTGGCTTGGTGATATTTCACCGCGCGGTCTGGGGGAATCAGCCGGTATCATGGTCAATTACCTTTATGACCTTAATAAGATCGAAAAGAATCATGAAGCCTACGTCGACAAAGGCAGTATCGCCTCATCACGCAGCGTTCGCACTGGCATAAGTCAACGGGTTAAAAGACCCCGGAGACGTTCGTATGATTAATCACTTATTTGATACTCTATTTGATCAAAAGCCCGGTGGGGCAGTCTTTATCGAGCTAGCCGACGGCACACGCTGGACCTATGGAGACATTCTTAACGAAACCGCCCGGGTCGCAAACGCGCTTGTTTCACTAGGTATTCAACCCGGTGACCGGATAGCCGCACAAGTCGATAAGAGTGTATCCGCGGTAACGTTATATCTCGGTACGATCCGGGCGGGCGCGGTATTCCTGCCGTTAAATACAGCCTACACGGCACCTGAAGTTGAATATTTTATTAACGATGCCGAGCCTGCTTTACTGGTATGCCGCCCCGCTGCTGAAACCGCATTGCGTCCGATTGCAGCAAGCGCTGCTACGCGCCTGGAAACCCTCGATTCCAGTGGTAACGCGGGTAGCTGGTCGGAACTGGTAAACACATGCACAGGCGAATTTGACAGCGTAGCGCGAGACAGTCATGACCTCGCCGGCATACTTTACACTTCAGGCACCACCGGACGCGCCAAAGGTGCGATGATTACCCACCTCAACCTCGCCTCCAATGCCCTCACCCTGGCCGATATCTGGCGTTTCACCAGCGACGATGTCTTGCTGCATGCACTACCCATTTTTCATACGCACGGATTATTCGTCGCAATCAATACCACTCTGATTGCCGGAGGATCGCTATTATTTTTGCCACGCTTCGATGCCGATGAAGTAGTGTCGGTGATGCCACGTGCCAGTGTCATGATGGGAGTGCCGACATTTTATACGCGCTTATTGGATAACAGCAGCTTCACTACCGAACAGGCACAGGGTATGCGTTTGTTCGTGTCGGGCTCTGCCCCCTTATTGGAGGAAACGCATATAGCTTTTCATGCGCGTACAGGCAAAGCAATTCTTGAACGCTACGGCATGACCGAGACCAATATGAACACATCGAATCCTTACGCGGGAAATCGGCGTGCCGGAACGGTCGGTTTGCCGTTGCCAGGTGTTGATATCAGAATCACTGATCCAGAATCCGCTGTCGAGTTGGCCAACGACGAGATCGGCATGCTGGAAGTTAAAGGCCCAAACATATTCAAGGGCTATTGGCGCATGCCGGAGAAAACCGCCGAGGAATTTCGCAAAGACGGGTTTTTTATTACCGGAGATCTCGCCATGATTGACGACCAAGGCTATGTTGTTATCGTTGGTCGCGACAAGGATTTGATCATTAGCGGCGGATATAATGTCTATCCGAAGGAAGTTGAATTAGAAATCGATGCGCTGCCGGGTATCGTCGAATCCGCTGTCATCGGTTTGCCGCACAATGATTTCGGTGAAGCCGTTACTGCAGTGGTCGTCGCCAGGCAAGATAACGCAATTAACCAGCAAGATATTATCGTCGAAATCAGCAAGCGCCTTGCGGGCTACAAACAACCCAGGCGCATTTTCTTCGCCGACCATTTACCGCGCAATAGCATGGGGAAGGTACAAAAGAACTTGCTGCGCGACGAGTATAAAGATACTTATGCCACCCGCTCGCAGAGCGAGTAAAAATCTAAACCAGCAACGCAACGCCCACCAGCCAGAACATTTCGCCAAACTCGACACTGGCCCCGGCGGTATCGATGGTGCACCCCTGGAGTCTTTGTAATACCAGTCGTCGCAGCAACCAGAAACCTGCCAACATCAACAGCAGGCCGTTTAGCGAAACAATAACGGCGAGTAATAAACATACCGCCAGTATCAGGCGAACCAGGTCGCGAGGCAGGTAAGTCGATACCGCGCTCGCCAGGCCTTCCGCCCGAACACAGGGAGTGGTCATGAATAACAACAGAATCAAAGCCCGCCCAAACACCGGTGCGAACAAAATCGACCAGAAATAACCCTGCTCGAGTAACACCGTAAGCGCTGCAAACTTGAGAATCAGGACCGAAATAATGGCGGTAGTGCCAGCATCTCCGGTAATCGCATCGTTCAAAATGCGATGTGCTTTTTCTTCGTCACCTATGCCACCAATCCAGGCATCGGAACTACTGCCAACACCTTTCAAGTGCAGTCCACCGGTGATCGCAGCCCAGAGGACAGTAAGCACAGCTGCCAGTAGTAAGGGTGACATGGCAGTTAAAGCCAGCGCCGGCAAAACCAGGCAGAGACCAATGAATAAACCCGCCAATGGGAAAAAAAGTGAAGCCCGCGCAAAGTCCGCGGGTTGTATATTCCCCAGCTCCGGCATTGGAATCCGGGTCATCAGCGACATTGCGAGCAATAATATTTTTGGCATGGCTGGTACTCCCCCTAACCTGTTTATATCAGTGTTGCGCTGCCATTGAAACAGCCGTGAATAAGGCTAGGTCACGAATCTTCCCATAATGTTGTGCTAAATCAAAATTGAACCGATCATGTTCCCAGGCAGATGTCGTTTATTTACGCTGCAAAGTCGATTATTAATTGACACTTGCATTACCATTTTGTTTAAACTTCATGTTAACGAATTGATTGAGCTGATTGCCGACTGATTTCAACCGGCAGCGCCCTTTTGTCGCCAGTTTATTCATTTTTCTTTTACGCAAAACGAACCGACGCTTATGCATTATTCTGCTCTCAGCCTGGTC
Source organism: uncultured Gammaproteobacteria bacterium (assembly GCA_964196225.1). Classification (GTDB taxonomy): domain Bacteria; phylum Pseudomonadota; class Gammaproteobacteria. The sequence goes on from CAXMSP010000110.1 coordinate 3,693, forward strand.
AAGCAAGCGCTTACCGGTAATCGCGGCTGGACCCGGGCCTGGCGAAATCCAGAGCCTAAGAAACATTACGATGTAATTATTATCGGTGGCGGCGGGCACGGTCTGGCGACTGCCTATTACCTCGCAAAATTACACGGTATCAGCAATGTTGCAGTGCTCGAAAAGGGCTACATCGGTGGCGGTAATACCGGTCGCAATACCACCATAGTGCGCTCCAACTACATGCTGAATGCAAACTCGCAGTTCTACGAGAAATCAATGAAGTTATGGGAAGGCCTGAGCCAGGACCTGAATTACAACATCATGTTCAGCCAGCGTGGTGTGTTAAACCTGTTCCATACAGATGCCCAGCGCGATGCTTTTGTGCGGCGTGGCAATGCCATGCGCCTCAACGGTGTTGACGCCGAATTGCATGACCTCGATGGCGTGAAGAAATTAATGCCACATCTCGACTTTTCCAAAAACACCCGTTTCCCCGTCCAGGGTGGCCTCTCGCAGCCACGTGGTGGAACCGCAAGACACGACGCGGTGGCCTGGGGATACGCGCGTGCAGCCGACAAACTTGGCGTCGACATTATCCAGAAATGTGAAGTGACCGGCATAAATCGCGACGGTGACAGGGTACTCGGCGTCGAAACTTCACGCGGATTTATCGGCGCGGGTCAGGTGGGTGTCGCAGTCGCCGGTAACTCCAGCCGGGTATTTGATATGGTCGGAATGAAACTGCCGATCGAAAGCCATGTTTTGCAGGCCTTTGTTACCGAGGCTATCAAACCACTGGTCGACACGGTCTGCACCTTCGGCATGGGTCATTTTTATATCAGCCAGTCGGATAAGGGTGGCCTCGTATTCGGCGGCGATCTCGACGGTTACAACACTTACGCACAACGGGGCAACCTGCCAACTTTCAATCATGTGGTCGCCGGCGGTGTGACCATGATGCCCTGCCTCGCGCGCCTGCGGGTACTGCGTCAATGGGGTGGTGTGATGGATATGTCGA
>CAXMSP010000111.1:0-16969 GCA_964196225.1 uncultured Gammaproteobacteria bacterium
CGGACTAACTTTGTCACCGCGATGCGTGGCTTCCACGGTCGCACCATGGGTGCGGTCAGTGCCACTTACACACCAAAGTATCGCGAAGCATTTCAGCCGCTGATTCCCGGCTTCGACTACGTACCCTTCAATAAGATCGAAAAGCTCGATGCCGCGGTGAACGACAATACCGCGGCCGTCATGTTCGAGCTGGTGCAGGGTGAAGGCGGCGTCAATCCGATCCAGGCCGACTATCTCGCGGCCGTGCGCAAGCTCTGTTCCGAGCGTGGAGTATTGCTGATTATCGATGAAATCCAGACTGGCTTCTGTCGAACCGGAAGATTCTTTGCCTGTGATCATTTCGACCTGCAACCCGACATCATGTGCGTGGCCAAGGCGATGGGTGGCGGGGTGCCCGTCGGCGCGACCCTGCTTAATGCCGACATTAATATCGAACCCGGGCTGCATGGCACAACCTTCGGCGGTAACCCGCTGGCCTGCGCCGCGGCGTTAGCCGCCATCGATGTCTATCAAACCGATAACCTGGCGCAACAGGCAGCGGAGCTGGGCGAGTACTTCGAACAACAGCTAAACATTGCCGATCTTTCCCAGGTGCGTGCATTACGTCGGCTCGGCTTGATGATCGGCATCGAGCTCAAGCAAAAGGTACAGGACAAGTTGGCAGAGTTACTCGAGCATCGCATCATCGCGCTGCCGGCTGGCCCTAACGTGATTCGAATGTTGCCGCCGTTAGTCATCGAGAAAGAACAGATCGACCGGGTCGTCAAGATCTTACGCGAGCTTTTGGCTTAACCCGGTCACAGCAGGAATGGATATCCGCATCGATAACTCGAAGAAGTTTGACGAGGGTCACATTTTTATCTATTTATCGCTAACTGCAGGTTTTTGTGAATTCGATACTCTTATATACTCCCCCTTTTTCATATAATGGAACACTCGAAACGTGTCTAGTCCCGCTAATCAAGTTGAATCAAATATGACCACTACCCCGGATCTCACTCCCTACGGTATCAGCGACACTGTTGAAGTCCTGTATAACCCCAGTTACGAGACGCTGTTCGCCGAAGAAACAGCCGCTGATCTGAACGGTTTTGAAGTGGGTCATCTGACCGAGTCGGGTGCAATCTCGGTCGACACCGGTGACTTTACCGGCCGTTCTCCCAAGGACAAGTACCTGGTTCGTGACGACACCACCCGGGATCAGATCTGGTGGTCGGACCAGGGTGAAAACGACAACAAGCCGATCGACATCGAGACCTGGAACGCCCTGCGTCAACTGGTTACCGACCAGCTCTCGGGTAAAAAACTGTTCGTGGTCGATACCTTTTGTGGCGCCAGCCCCGAAAGCCGTCTCAAGGTAAGGTTTATTACCGAGGTTGCCTGGCAGGCACATTTCGTCACCAATATGTTCATCCGACCCGACGGCGAAGATCTAACCGATTACGTGCCGGATTTCGTTGTGCTTAACGGGTCCAAAACATCAAACCAGAATTATGCGGCAATGGGACTGAACTCTGAGAATTTTGTCGCGTTCAACATGACGCAAGGAATGCAGATCATCGGTGGTACCTGGTATGGTGGTGAGATGAAAAAGGGTATGTTCTCGATGATGAACTACCTGTTACCGCTCAAGGGAATGCCTTCGATGCACTGTTCGGCTAATGTCGGCGAAGAAGGTGACGTCGCGATTTTCTTCGGGCTTTCCGGAACCGGCAAAACCACCCTGTCTACCGACCCCAAGCGCCGCCTGATCGGCGATGATGAGCATGGTTGGGATGATGACGGAATTTTCAATTTCGAAGGCGGCTGTTATGCCAAGGTGATTGACTTAAGTCCCGAAGACGAACCCGATATTTACCGAGCGATCCGGCGTGATGCATTGCTCGAAAACGTGGTGGTTAAAACTAACGGAACAATCGAATACGCCGACAGTTCAAAAACGGAAAACACGCGAGTGTCTTACCCGATTTATCACATCGATAATATCGTCAAACCCGTATCCAGAGCCGGCCACGCGACTCGCGTCATATTTCTCACGGCCGATGCTTTCGGCGTCCTGCCACCGGTATCAAAATTAACCCCGGAACAGGCCGAGTATTACTTCCTGTCAGGCTTTACTGCCAAACTGGCCGGCACCGAGCGCGGCATCACCGAGCCAACCCCCACTTTCTCGGCTTGCTTTGGTAAAGCGTTCCTGTCATTACACCCGACCCGCTATGCCGAGGTACTGAATAAAAAAATGGTACAATCCGGCAGCCAGGCATACCTCGTGAATACCGGTTGGGACGGTAGCGGAACCCGCATTTCGATCAAGGCCACCCGTGCGATTATCGATGCGATTCTTAACGGCGCCATCGACAGCATGGAAACCGCAACACTGCCAATTTTCAATCTCAGCACACCAACAAGTCTGCCCGCAGTCAACGCCGAGATTCTCGATCCGCGTAACAGTTATGACGACGTTTCCGAGTGGCAGGCAAAGGCTGACAAACTGGCCTCGCTGTTCATTGATAATTTCGAGCAATACACCGACACCGATAGTGGCAAGAAGCTGGTATCCGCAGGTCCGTTGATCTAGAACCCCTGCTACACTTCACCACTGCAGGGCTTGCCTGAGCCTGGCTTGGGCAGGCAGAATGTCGTTGTTCAATGCGGTGAGAAAAAGCAAATGAAAAAAACTGGTTTCAAGGTCCTCGAGAACGAATGGATTACGTTGTCGGATGGGCGTAGATTATCGGCACGGATCTGGATACCCAATAGCGCCGCGAAGACTCCTCTACCCGCAATCCTCGAATATATTCCCTACCGCAAACGCGACGGCACTGCGCAGCGCGATGAAAGTACCTACCCGGCATTTGCCGAGGCGGGTTATATCGGGGTGCGCGTCGATATCTCGGGTACGGGTGAATCTGACGGTGACTGGGACGACGAATACTCAGCCCGCGAACTGGCCGATGGTTGTGAGGTCATCGAATGGATCGCAAGCCAGGACTGGTGCGATGGTAATCTCGGGATGATGGGAATTTCCTGGGGTGGTTTCAACAGCCTGCAGATTGCCGCTCTTAAACCGTCAGCACTCAAGGCCGTAATCTCAATCGGTACCACGGTCGATCGCTATAACGATGACATTCACTACAAGAATGGTTGCCTGCTCTACTCCAATTTCTTCTGGTCGAGCACGATGCTTTGCTATGCATCCCGACCGCCCGATCCCGACCTGGTTGGAGATAGCTGGCGCGAAACCTGGTTACAGCGCCTGAATACGCAGCCTTTTCCGCTGGAGGCCTGGCTTACCCACCAGCGCAAAGACGATTACTGGAAGCATGGATCGATCAGCGAAAATTACAATGATATCGAGATACCCGCACTGGTAATCTCGGGATGGGCCGATGGTTATATTAATGCGCCACCTGCTGCAGCAACCCATTTAAAGAACGCCAAGGCAATCAATGGCCCCTGGATTCACCAGTATCCACATTTTGCACTCCCCAGACCGCGCCTCGATTTCCTCAAAGAAGCGATCAACTGGTGGGACAAGTGGCTCAAGGGTGCCGATAACGGTGTCGATAGCTTACCTGCCTACCGTGCCTACATCCTCGAAGACGCCAGGCCGCTGTTGCGTCACGAAGTCGAACCAGGCCGCTGGGTCGCGGAAGCACAACTACCCTCACCCGACACTCGCGAGCGTAACTACTACCTGGCTCCGAATAGGCAACTGCTCGATATTCCCGGCAGAACCAGCGAAAAGAAATTGGCCTCACCCCAGGATTGCGGCACCAGTTGCGGCGAGTTTTTTACCCAAAAACCCGATGGCGAGATGCCTTCCGACCAGCGTCGGGATGACTCCGGGTCGCTCGTATTCGACAGCGGCAAACTGCATCAACCCATCGAGATCCTGGGGCGGCCGAGAATTCGATTAAAAGTTTCTATCGATAAACCGCTCGGAAATATTGCGGTACGCCTGAATGATATTCATCCCAATGGTGAAGTTTCGAGAGTTAGCTGGGGCGTGCTGAATCTCGCTCATCGTAACGGTAACGAAAATCCGGAGCCGATGACACCGGGTCAACTGGAATCGATTGAGATCGAGCTGAATGAATGCGGCTATCGCTTCATGCGCGGTCACCAGATGCGCATTGCAGTCTCCAGTAACTACTGGCCGATGGTCATGCCGCCACCCGAAATCGTCACTGCCACCATTAAACTCGGGACCGACGCGTTTGTGACTTTGCCGGTCCGGGCAGGCGTTGATGTCTACGAAGAGCCCGAGCCCGAGGATCAAAACCCGCTGACAGACTACGCAATCAAGGAGCCCGGGCTGAGTCGGCGCTGGATCGAGCGAAATTTTCAGACCGGGGAATCGCACTACCGGATTATCGATGACACCGGCGAAATCGAAGTGCCGGGTAACGGTATGTGCATGCGACATCGTCATGATGAACGCTGGACCATAGCCGCTGATGATCCACTCAGCCATCGTTCATTGAGTCGTTATATATGCTGGATGCATCGCGGCGACTGGTCAATCAGAACCGAATCGGAAAGCGAGTTTCGCTGCGACGCGGATAATTTTTATATCAAGGCCACGGTACGTGCTTACGAGGACGAAGAACTGGTAAACGAACGTAACTGGGAGGAAATAACCATTCCTCGAGACCACATTTAAGCCGGGCGTCAAAAATTTGTCATTGATATAAACTATTGGTAAATAACGATAAATCATATCGGAATAAGGTGCGTTAGTGTTAATATGCAACTCTTTTTGGCAGATACCGAGCATTTTTCATGGCCAGATTACCGCGGTACGCGATTAAAAATCAGCCGCAGCATATAATTCAACAGGGACGAAACGGGCAACAAATCTTCTTTGAAGAACAGGATTACCAGTATTTCCACGATTGCCTCGAGGCTGCAGCATACAATTATCATCTCAAAATACATGCCTATGTACTGATGCCTAATCACGTGCATCTTCTGGCAACACCGGGTAGAACTGACAGCATCTCAAGAACCACACAATCCATCGGCCGGAACTATGTCCAATACTTCAACGAGTGCAGTGGCGGCAGTGGCACGATCTGGGAAGGGCGTTACCGGGCGACCGTCGTTGACAGCAAGGACTATTTGCTAACCTGCAGTCGCTACATCGAGTTAAACCCGGTACGAGGTGGACTGGTTAAAAAACCGGCAGATTATCGCTGGAGCAGCTATTCGCATAACGCGCTTGGAAAGACCGAAGAGATGATCAGCGCGCACCAGGAATACCTGGAACTGGGTAAAAATGACAAGGAACGGGTAAATGCCTACCGCGCGCTGTTCAAACAAGGGCTGTGCAGTCAAACCGTGCAGCTAATCACAGAGACCGCGCTTAAAGGCTGGGTACTGGGTGATAGCAAGTTTGCACGTAAAATCGAAAAGCTTAGCGGTCGGCGCGCCTTCCAGTTACCCAAGGGCCGTCCCCGGAGTACTTGACCGGCAGACTCCCATGAACGACGGTGAGGACAAACGTGGACCCGGCCTAAAGTTTCCACCTCCTTTACTGGTGATTGCGATCATTGGTTTGGGCTACCTCGCAGACTGGATCATACCGCTACCAATAACAACCGGAGACCTCCTGTGGTTGAGTGGCGTCGCACTAATCGTGTTATCAGCAACGCTTGCTCTAATTGCACTATTCCATTTTCTCGAAGCTAAAACTCACGTCGAACCCTGGCACCCCACCACAACAATCATCGACAAAGGTGTTTTCCGCTATAGCCGCAACCCTATCTATGTAACTTTTTGCCTGGCTACGGTTGGCGGCGGCCTCGCGTTGAACAGCTGGTGGATAGTCATGGGTGTCCCAGCATTGGTGTACCTGTTGCAAAAGCTGGTGATCGAACGCGAAGAGGCTTATCTCGAAAACAAGTTCGGCAAGGTATATCTTGACTACAAGCAGCGGGTCAGACGCTGGCTTTAACGGCCAACGGCAATATAGGTTGCCTGTAGAATGGCATGCGGACGATCCCCAACCTCAACTTCCAGTAATAACTTCCCCTTACCAGAATCAAGCAAGCCTCGAGCGAAAGAATCGCGCTCTTGAGCACTGACGTGGCACCTGCATTCCAGCGCTGAAGTGACCGGCGCACGATAGGAAATCTCGGCCTTTGCGACTACCAGGTCTCCATCCAGCTCGAGCTCGTCCATCACATGGGTACACAAGGCCCAGCCCGTCAGGATCGCAGCGGAGTAAATACTGCCGGCAAAGCCGGTTCCGTGGACGTTGATATTGGGCTCAAGGGGAGCACTGACCTGAATTTCGTCCTGGTTCAGAACCTTGATGGAAAATTGCATCGCGGCGGAGAGCGGGATCGTATTGCGTATTTTTTGCTCCAATGCCTGTGCTGCTGTCACGTTAATAACCCTGCCCGCGATCGACCAGGTTTAACAACGATTCACCGTTTTGCAGGCGCCGATAGTTCTCGGCTATATCAATAATTGCATCGCCAAGATGGTAGCCCGAAACATGCGGGGTGAGCTGAACCTTTGGATGCAACCACAGCGGGTTATCAGCAGGTAGAGGTTCGACCGACATGACATCAAGCACCGCACCCGCGAGTAAGCCCGCGTCGAGGGACTCAATCAGTTCGGTTTCGTCGACCAGGTCACCGCGTCCGACATTGATAAAGTATGCGCGTGGATTAAAGTGCTCGAAAAGTCGACGCCTGAACATGCCGAGCGTCTCCGGCGTTGACGGTAATACCGAGACTACGTAATCGGAAAATTCCAACGCCCGGTGTAAGCCATCAACATCAGCATAACCGGCGACCCCGGGGATTTCCTTTAGCCTGCGACTCCAACCGACCACTTTGAATCCATTCTGTACAAAACGTTCGGCAACCAGTAACCCGATGCGACCCAGGCCAAGAACTGCCACCATCGTATCGCCAGCCCGTCGCGGCGGGTAGGATATCCACTCCGAACGCGCCTGCTGCTGGTGATATTCACGCATGTGGCGTTGCTGCTGTAACACGTAGGCCAGTGCGTACTCGGCCATCTCGGTGCCCGAGGTATCGGTTCGCAGACGAGCAACCTGGATCGATTCAGGCAGGTCCGGATCGGCGAGAATATTATTTATCCCGGCACCGGTTTTTTGAATCACTTTCAAATTCGGGTATTGCAGTGCTTCACGTGGAGAATAACTGCTCACCGTCAGCATCTCGATTTCATCGAGGTTACCCGGATTATCACCGGTTCGAATATCTGCTTCCGGGGTGTAGCGCAACAATTCTGTGCGCAGGTCATCGTCCTCCATCCAGTCCGGGTGCTTGATGTCAATCAACAGTGCCATTAATTCCTCTATGTTAGTCCACGAACGTGGCACGGCTTTGCCGGAAACGTGCCGCGATTATGCCATTTATTTAGCCCCGAAAGACATGCGGGATATCCATTTTTCGGTTAATCTCCAGCTCGAGATAATCGACATGCTGCATTTCACCATTATCGCCCTGTTCGTGCTGACATTGCTTAGCGTGGTTTGCTGGATGCTGGTTTACCGGCAATTCGACCCAAAGAATATGACAGCGCACCCATTGTATAAACTGCATCAGGTGTTGGTTGCCCTGATCGCTGCAATGATCATATTGCTCGCACTGCTGGTGGTGTTATCGAGCGATCCGGGTGATCCCGAGAACTATTTATTCTGGCCCTGATATCAATCCGGGAAATTAAATTACGATATCCAGGCTGGCCTGCGGCAGCTGCCCCATGGCGCTGAAATTCATGGTCACCAGTTCGCGCTTATTTTTCGGAACACGTTGGTAAAGCCAGTCGCTTTCATTGTCAGGATGATCGGGCAGGTAAAATTGCGTGGTCAGGCGTTCCTGGTTGCCCATCAGAACCTTGACGTGAATGTGCGGCGTGCGTCCCGAATAAGGAACGGGCTTAATCGTACGAAACGAGTAGTGGCCATCTGCGCCGGTCAGGTCATAACCAAAACCCTGGAACGCTTCGTCGCGTGAACTTCCGCCAGAATCGCCGCGATGCAGGTAACGCCCTCTGGCATCGCATTGCCAGATTTCGACGCGTGCGCCCGTCACGGGATTGCCGTTACGATCCAGTACCCGCCCGCCCAGTTCAACGACTTCTCCTCCGGCCTGCTCGACTACATCCGCAATTTTAACGAGATCGTTATCAACATCGGCAAAGCGCATTCCCGCGGTTGGATAAAATGGCCCTTCGCTTCCAGGTGGAGTAGGTATCGCGGCTGCAGCCAACCCAGAAACGGGTAGCGCAAGCATCCCAAAAAACAGCTCCCGGCGTCTCCGGTCGACTGGATCATTCATTTCACTGGCCCAAGAATTAGTGGATTCCGTTAGTGTATCGTAAATTTAAAAAATGAACGAAGACTCCAGACCCACTCGCGACTTTATCGGCTACGCAAACCAGCCCCCTGAGGGTGTCTGCCTGGTGAGGCGCGCTACTGGGTGCAAAATTATCGGAAATACGATCAACACGGGCCCTCCGCTTTCAATCAGAATCAACCAGGTAAACGATCTTACTACCATCGATTGAACTACTGGATAGACCCCTATGCAGGCGACATCAGGGTGTTGCCAAGCGATAGGATTATGCGACAATACTTCTTTTGTCTTACAAATTAATTCTATGCGCAATACTGATCTTTTGGCTAGTTTGCAGGCCAGCTTTATCGGACGTGACACCGAGTATCCAACCGTCGATGGCAAGCGCGGTCCGCGGATTTACCTGGATTCAGCGGCATCCACGTTGATGATGGCACCCGCCTATGATGTCGGCCATGAATTCCTGGTGCACTATGCGAGCACCCACTCGGATCTGCATTACGCGGCGCGCGGCGCCTCACACGCATTCGACTGGGCGCATGAATGCGTGCTCAAATTTGTCGATGCCGACCCCGACCAATACTGCGCCTTCTTCGCCGGCAGCGGTGCGACCGCGGGCTTCAACCGCATGGCAGCCAGCCTTTCCTGCGCGCGACCTGAACGTGGGATCGTGCTGGTATCGGAGATGGAGCATCATTCCAACGATCTGCCGCACCGGCACCATTGTGCGCATGTGGTCCACGTTCCCTGCCTGGGAGAATTTGAACGCTATGGTGGTCTCGACATGGATCGGTTGCGCGAGATTTTTGACGAACATGGTGAAAAGATTAACTACATTGCGGTCACCGGCGCGAGCAATGTTTCGGGTGCTATTACCCCGCTTGCCGAAGTGGCTAAACTTGCCCATGCCGTAGGCGCTTACCTGCTGGTTGATGCCTCACAAATGATCGCGCATGCACCGGTCAGCATGAACGACGCTGATATTGACGTGCTGTTGTTTTCCGGGCACAAGATTTACGCCCCCGGTTCACCCGGGGCGGTCATTGCGAAGAAAAGCATACTTAATGAAATCAAACCTGCAGAACTTGGCGGTGGCATGGTCGACGATGTCTATATCGCCGAGTACATGCCAACTGCAACCCTGCCCGATCGGGAAGAGGCCGGCACACCGAATATCGTCGGTGCAATTACGCTCGGTGCAGTCCTCGACCTGTTGACCAAAGTCGGCATGGACAAGGTACGCGAAAAAGAAATCGGCCTGATAGATTTTGCCTGGAACGGATTAAAGGAGATTGAAGGTGTTTCGGTTTACGGTCCGAATCCTGGGGACATCCCAAGGACCGGCACGATCGCCTTCAATATCAAGGGTTTCGATCACGGTCTGACCGCTGCTGCTTTGAACGATTATTACAACATCCAGGTACGCAACGGTTGTTTCTGTGCGCATCCTTACGTGCGTGAATTGTTGAAAAAGGAAATGTGGGACATGGATATCGATCCCGATGCGCCCAATGCCGAAGCCGATGTCGAACGCAAACGCGGCATGGCTCGTGCCAGCCTGGGACTTTACACCACCCGTGCCGATCTGGAAGCCCTGCTGGTCGCGGTGCGTGATCTCGTCAGTCGACGCGATGAAATCCTGTCATTGTACGAACCGATTGGGTCGAACGGCTACCGCCATACAAAATTCGAACCCGCGGCGCTTGATATATTCGACCCCGAACGCTCGCTGCAGAGTTACCTGGCACAACCGGCTTAAAAAACTGCCGGATAAACGATCCCGATCCACTTGTCGGCGGAGAATATCCCGCCGCGGTTACGAGATCCCGATACGTCGGACCGCCGCTTGCGCGGAGACGACATGATACAGGTCGGTCTACTGGGCCTGCTGATCGAAAAACGATGCCGTTTTTGGTAACTGCGGCAACGGTATATCGAATGCACTACTGCGGATATGATTGGTCTTCACATCACGCACGACCTCGCCCTGGTGCTGGCTCGGTACCGGATTGGGAGTACAGGGAACCGCATCTACAACCAGCAGATAACCCTGTTCTTCAAAAAGCCGCCTTTGCTCGTAGTTTAGAATCGCCATCGCCAGCACCTTAAATTCAGGAATATAACGGAAACCGGTGGTTGAAACCAATCCAGATTTTGAGGCTACCAATATTGAAATCTGGAAGCAAAGCCTGATTGACATCAGATTGCATCCGTCTTACTAATGTCGTTTCGACGGGAGACAATCGTATGACATTAAAATCAACAAAAGACAAAGGCATTCAGACGCTTTCGATTCATGCCGGCGAAAAGCCCGACCCTGCGACCGGGGCTTCAGCGCCGAACCTGGTGATGTCGAGCACCTTCGTGGTCGACGAGGAAATCAGCTTTTCAGCCAACAACCTGACCACGGAATCCCCGTATGTTTACACCCGCTGGGATAACCCGACCACGCAGCAACTCGAGCAAAAACTCGCCGTACTGGAACAGGCAGAGGCGTGTATCGCATTTGCGTCGGGCATGGCCGCCAGCGCCTCGGTTATGCTTGCGCACTTAAGCCAGGGTGATCATCTCGTCATCAGCAATACCAACTACCCCGGTACCGCCGAGTTTGCGCGCGACACGCTGACGCGTCTCGGAATCGAGGTAACCCCGGTTGACACTTCGGAGCTCGAGAATATCAGTGCCGCGATGCGCGACAATACGCGCATGGTCTGGCTTGAAACGCCATCCAACCCGCTGCTGCGTATTTCGGATATCAAGGGCGCCGCTGACATCGCGCACGCGCAAAACGCACTGCTGGTGGTCGATTCCACTTTTGCGTCACCGATAGCGACACGCCCGCTTTCCCTCGGTGCTGACCTGGTGATCCATTCGCTGACCAAGTACATCGGCGGGCATGGTGATGCCATGGGCGGATCGGTTTGCGGCAGCCAGGCATTGATCGGGCCGTTGCGCGGCGAGGCGCTGGTACATTACGGCGGGGTCATCAGCCCGTTCAACGCCTGGTTGATCATGCGCGGCATGGCGACCCTGCCGCTGCGCATGCGTTGCCATGAAGAAAATGCACTTGCGGTGGCTAGCTTTCTCGAAAACCACGACCAGGTCGAAATGGTGCTGTATCCCGGCCTCGAATCGCACCCGCAACATGCGCTTGCCAGGTCTCAAATGGATAACTTTTCCGGCATGATCAGTTTTCGTACTGCCAACGCCAAGGGGGTTGCCGAGCGCATGATGCAAAAACTCGAAGTCATTCATTACGCGGTCTCGCTCGGTCATCATCGAAGCCTGGTTTACCTGATGCAAACCGCGGACCTGATCGGCTCGTCCTATCGGCTCGAAGGCGCAGAACTGGACAAGTACCGGGATGCGGCGGGCGAAGGCGTATTTCGTCTTTCGGTAGGCCTCGAAGATGCTAGTGATTTGATCAGGGACCTCGAGATGGTTCTGTGCTGACGGAGGGTAACGCGGATATCAGCCCCGAGGCCGAACAGTCAATCGGCGAAGTTGCCGGGTTTATCAGCGCTCACTGTTGAGCCGCGATATCCCGATTGACGCGGTAGTAGCCGGCACCCTTGTGTTTGACATGCTGCCCGGTATAGGCGTGCAACGCCGGCAAGGCGTGGAACGGTACCGACGCGAGGTAATGATGCTCGGCGTGATATGGCATGTTCCAGGCGAGGAAATTGAGCCACGGCGTCGTATAAGTAGTGCGCGAGTTTTCGAGCATGTTGTCGCTGAAGTCACAACCGCTGTGCTCGGCCAGCAGGTAGAGTCGCAACATGGGTTGACCTACCAGCGCCGGTAAAATCCAGTACCACCACAATGCGCCGCTGGACCAGAGCACACTGAACAACAGCAATAGCGCGTAACCGGCGAGATGTATGCGGGCTTCTTTAATAATCGTTTTGTGATGGCGCTCTTCGATGTAGCTTTCATCGACTGTGCCCGCTGCATGTCGCCAGATCGAGCCCAGGCTTTGCCACCAGGTTGGTAAGCCGGTGAGATAAAACCAGTAGTGCCTGCGCAGCAGCGGTTTCATGTCGAGCAACTCTGGATCCAGCTCCGGATTTTGCGTATGCCGATGGTGCGCATAGTGGAAGGCGCGAAAATTCTGGAACGGTAGCAACAACAGGCATCCGATGACAGCTGCGACCAGGTTATTGAACTCGCGGGTTTTAAACACGGTGAAGTGCAGCGTTTCGTGTAGAGGCGCGAACAGGAAGATCAGTAACGCGCTGTAAAATGGCAAAGTAACCATTAACCAGACGCTATCGCGGGTCAGGTGCAATCCGATTCCGGCAAACAATAGCATTGCCAGGTGTGCGGCTAGTTGCAGTAGACCTTTGGCATCCGAACGCTGTGTCAGTCGCTGCAATACCTCGGGCGGCAGTTTATATGTTTTGCTTTTACTCATGCCAATGGGTAAGTTTCGATAACACGGTATTGTACGCCATCGGCAATTTGACGAACCTCGATGAGCGCAAAATTCTCGACTGCCCAGGGAATAAACTCGAAGCTTTCAAGCTCAGGGACCCGATCAATTTTTCGCGCCATCGTAACATGGGGGTTGTAACGCCGCGCCTCAGGATGATAGTCACATAGTTGCAACCGCTGTCCCAGCTGCTGATGTAGTTCGCTCAAGGCAGCTGGCGTTTCGCTGCAACCCAGCCACGCAACCCGGGGCTTTTTAAAATATCCCTGGCCGTCAATTTTGAATTCGAACGCTGCGGCCTTTACCAGCCTGGCCTGTTGCTGAAGACAGGCCATCTGGTCGAAATATACGTTGCCGATAAAGTGCAGGGTAAGGTGCAGATTGTATTGTGGTACCCGCCTTGCCGGTCGCTCGACGGGGATCGTTTTACTGGCGTGATGCAAACTGTCGCGTAAGGCATCGTTCGGCCACAGCGCGAAGAAAATTCGAATATCTTTCTTTTCTCGCACTATTCCGAAACGGGCACGTCCGGTACCCAGATGTAGCCATCGTCATCGATGATATGCGCCTCGCGCAGGCCATGATCGGCTTGATCACGCGGACCATCGAGCACCCTGAATCCATGCTCCAGTGCACGTGCTGCCGCCGCATCGGGGTCACAGTCGTGCAGTCGTAACTCCACGCCGGCGCCACGCCGGGTTTCATTCCGGGTATCGGTCAGCAGAGGATGTTGATCGTAGGTATGATCGGCATGCACCATCCAGTTGCTGCCGTAACCGCGCAGGATCAGTAAATCCTGGTCCTGGTGCAAAATTTCCGCCTGCAGAACGTCACGCTGAAAAACCAGTGCACGGGGTAAATTGCCAGACAGGACATTGACGGTAAAGCCAGACAAAGACTGGCCGTAATCGGGGGCCGCCATAAACGGCGTGGTGCTGCTTTTTTTCATTGGTAGTTGAGTGTTCCCGCGGGATCCTTGAAGTAAAAATCGAGGGCGATATCGTCAATTTTTACGGTGATTTGCAGCTCATCGGATAAATGCAGGTGATAATACCGCTTCACCAGGTCCAGGCATTCACGCCCAATCGCCTGCTTAACCTCGGCACTGCGCCCTTTGACGAACTCGATATCGAGATGGATAAATGCATTGTCCGGATCACCAGCACCGATGTAGCAATGCTCGGCCGAGCGCGCCCGGCTCTTGCAGTTGTCGAGCTTGATGCCGCCGATCCGATTCAGCGCCTGGTGAATGTCGTCAAACAGTGCCCGGAAATCCGGCAGTTCGGGCAGATTATCGGAATACTCGAGTACGATATGCGGCATGATTTATAAACTTTCTGAACTGACCAATATATTAAGCGCTGCCCCGTCGCAGATCACGTATTTTTTCACGTGTATTTCTAGCCAGTCGGCAATCTCAACTGGCTGATAGTCCAGACACAGAAGCCAAGTATCAGCATGAACACGATAATCATGCCATTCCATCCCAGTCCTTCGAACAAATAGCCCGGTAACCAGGAACCCAATGCACCGCTAAAATAATAAATCGACACGTAGAGTCCGTTAACAACGCCCTTGTGTTCCTGTGACAGGTGATTCGTCAGTCCCGAGAGCAAGGCATGAATCAGGAAGAAACCTGCCGCCAGAAAGAACATCGTCACGATGAGTCCTTTAAACGCAACGAAAAGCAGCATTACCAGGCCAAAGCCATGAATCACGAGCCCTAACCACAATCCTTTGCGCTCATCATTTAACAGCTTGCTGATCGAATCACTGAAAAACGATACCGGCGCTCCGACAAGATACCCGAGGTAAAGCAACGATATTATAAAGGGCGTGGCAGTGGCATCGATATTCTGCAGATGAAACGGAACAATGTTTAATATCCCGGAAAACACGAAGAATACCGAGGCCAGGCTCAGAAACATGAAACGAAAGTTTCGATTAAGGAGCACCCGCGAAATACTTTTCGGATCGAGCCTGGCAAAATTGATATCGGCGTCGGACTCTACCCGTGTCAACAGTAGTAGTGGTATCAGCTGCATCAGACCCATCACGACAAAAGCGCTGCGCCAATCGAAGGAACTTGCGAATACACCTCCCATCAGGCGGCCGCTGAAGCCACCCAGGATGGTTGCACCGATATAAAATCCCATCGCGCGACGCACCAGCTGCGCTGGAACCATGCTCGCACAATAGGTCATCAAGGCGGTAAAAATGGCCGGCAGCAGCAAACCCTGCAGCAGCCGCAACACGATCAGGTGCCAGAATTCGTCGGCAAAATAGAAACATACCTGGTCGAGTGCCAGTAATGCGAGCGCGACCGTTAACATCAGTTTGGCTGGGATGGCCTGCAGGAAGTAACCGTAAACTGACGGTGCAATCGCAAGCGGCAGCATGGCCACCGTCATCAATAGTCCCGCCTCACTTGCGGTAACCCCGAAATTTTCCGCCAACAATGGCAGCATCGGCTGCGGAATGTACAGCGTGCTGAAGGAAACGATGGTCGCGATCAGCGCGATGACGAGGTTAGGTGTGAAGATCATTGGCAGTCATTGCGGCCCCCGAGCCGATACGTCGGACCGCGCAATCCATATTTGTATGAGTGTTTTACTGGCGAGCTTCGATTAGAATGGATCCCGGGTCAAGCCCGGGATGACAATAATAACTATGGAACTGTGGATTCCTCTTACGATTGCCGCGGCGTTCTTTCAAAACATTCGTTCGGCCATGCAGAAACACCTTCGGGGGAAGCTCTCGACACTGGGGGCCAGCTACGTTCGTTTTGTCTATGCCTGGCCGATCGCGCTAGTTTATCTGTTTGCCGTCATCGTGATCGAAGGTCAACCGCTGCCGGGCTTCAATTCCAGCTTTCTGCTTTACGCGCTGTTCGGCGGCATTTGCCAGATCATGTTCACGATCTTCCTGCTGTGGTTGTTTTCATTTCATAACTTCGCGGTCGGCACGACGTTTTCCAAACTCGAAACCGTCATGGTCGCCATTTTTGGACTGTTGTTACTCGGTGACAAATTAACCCCGGCAATCATCGTTGCGATCGCGATGAGTACTTTGGGACTGGTGGTGCTAAGTGCCGGTCAGGCAAAGCTCAACATCAGCAATTTGATCAGCGGACTATGGCGCTTGCCAACACTAATCGGGCTGGCCTGCGCGGCCTGGCTCGGTATGAGTGTCGTGCTGTTTCGGGCCGCCTCGTTGTCTCTGAATCTCGACAGTTTTATGGTGGCTGC
Source organism: uncultured Gammaproteobacteria bacterium (assembly GCA_964196225.1). Taxonomy (GTDB): domain Bacteria; phylum Pseudomonadota; class Gammaproteobacteria. Next base: position 16,023 of record CAXMSP010000111.1, read on the forward strand.
TGCGTTCACGCTATTGATCGTGCTTATCATGCAAATTGCGATCATGACGGTACTGATAGGATTGCGCGAACCAACGCAACTCAGCAGGGTCATGACCCACTGGCGTCCGTCCTTGCTGGTTGGCATTAGCGGTGGCCTGGCTTCAATTGGCTGGTTCACCGCGTTTACGCTGCAAAATGCAACCTACGTGCGCGCCCTCGGGCAAATCGAGTTGATCTTCACTTTCGCGGTGACGTTGCTGTTTTTTCGGGAAAAAGTAGCGCGTGCTGAGATCGCGGGTATCCTGCTAGTCACAGCCTCAATCATCATTATCCTGCTGTCGAATTAACCCAGTCGAGCCACAATTGCAGCGCCACAGTCACTGCAGCTGGCCGCGCCGCCCATGTCCGGCGTCAGGCTGTCACGCTCGCGAATCACATCCTCAATCGCGGCGACGATCGCGTCGTGCGCGTCTTCATGCCCGAGATGCTGCAACATCATCGCCGCAGACCAGATTTGCCCGATCGGATTGGCAATGCCCTGGCCCGCGATATCCGGCGCCGAACCATGCACCGGTTCGAACATCGACGGAAATTCTCTCTCCGGATTGATGTTGGCTGACGGGGCAATACCGATGGTACCGGTTACACCCGGGCCAAGGTCGGACAGAATATCGCCGAACAGGTTTGAACCCACCACGACATCGAAAATTTCAGGTTTGTTGACGAAGTGCGAGACCAGGATGTCGATATGATACTTATCCATATCAATATCCGGATAGTTCTCCGCCATGGCTGCAGCCCGCTCATCCCAGTACGGCATGGTATGGATGATGCCGTTCGACTTGGTGGCTGAGGTCAGGCGTTTGCGCGGGCGTGACATCGCCAATTCAAAAGCATATTTAAGCACCCGGTCGGTGCCCTTGCGGGTGAAGATAGACTGCTGCATCGCCATTTCGTCATCGGTTC
>CAXMSP010000112.1:0-18969 GCA_964196225.1 uncultured Gammaproteobacteria bacterium
CTGACGTCGGCATTGTTGAGCAAATTGATTAACCCGCCTGCATTCAGCAACGGACTCAACGGCACCAGCACCGCACCGATTGAAACCGTGGCCCAGTAAATGACGAGCAGTTCCATGCTGTTAGGCAGCGCGGTCGCAACCTTGTCATCCTTTTCGATACCCCGGTCCTTCAATGCGTTGGCAAGCTGATTGACGCGCGCATTAAATTCGGCCCAGTTCAGTCGCTGGTCGTCAAATATTACCGCCAGGCGATCGCCGCGATAGCGCGCGTGATGATCGATTAGTTTTTCCAGTGTTATCGGCAAACTGCTAAACCCTTTGTTCAGGCGCTGATTCTATGCGACCCGGCGCAGCATTTCACGATCAATTCCCAGGATTTTGATTTGCATCAATACAGCCCAGGCGTTGCAGACTAACATTCTTGCGCGAGGGTGATAATGATGACAATGAGTAAAATACTGGTGATCAACGGTTCCTACCGCGACGACGGCATCACCGACCAGGCGGTCGCAGCCGCGATCGCGGCATTGAATGGTTCGGGTGCCGAAACCGAAATCATCAATCTGCGCGACTACCCGATCGAATTTTGCCTGAACTGTCGTGAATGCACCCAGCAGCCCGGCGAAGCCCCGGGGAAATGCGTCCTCGAGGATGGCATGCAGGACTTGATTGAAAAAATTGAAGCCTCGCAGGCATTTATTCTCGCGGCACCAACCAATTTCGGCTCGGTGACGGCGATTTTTAAACGCTTTATGGAACGCCTGGTGGCCTATGCTTATTGGCCCTGGGGTAAACCCTATCCCCAGTTAAGAAAGGCAAAAGCGCCGCGCAAGAAAGCAATGTTGATTTCGTCGAGCGCGGCACCCGCCTTGATGGGGCGCTGGCTGTTCGGTTCCAGCAAGCAGCTCAGGATGGCAGCGCAAACCATCGGCGCGGAACCAGTCGGAACGCTGTTTACCGGGATGATCAGCACTGAAAAGCACCAGCAGTTACCACAGAAAACCGTAGCCAAAGCGAGAGCGATGGCGGTAAAGCTGCTGGTTGCCTAGTTCGGGCCAGCTTTACCCGGCCGTTCGATCGGCCAGTGTGCTTCGCGAGGCAAATTCAACTAAAATAAGTGGCCGTGTTTTCAAATCATGAGCCTCGATGCGTTTTCTCACGCCAATATTGCTCGTCGTCTTGTTGGGAGGCATTTTAGTGAGTGTCTCCGGGCGCGGTGACTGGCGTACTGCCAGCCGTGAATCGGCAGGCATTGCGCCCGATCCCGCGGTCACCAGCGAGGCGGTTTTACACGTTTATGGCGCCGATGCCTGGGGTTGGCGCGGCTGGGTTGCGATTCACACCTGGATCGCGGCCAAGCGCAAGGGCGAGGATTATTACACTTTGTATGATGTTGTCGGTTGGCGCGGATATAGCGGGCGACAGGTTATGGGGATACACCGCGATATCCCCGATCGGCACTGGTATGGCGCGCGGCCGCGTTTGCTTAAGGCCCACCACGGTGTCGGCGCGGAATCTTTGATCGACGCCATCGACGCCGCGGCCCGACTTTATCCCTGGAAAAAGTCCTACCGCGCTTTCCCCGGGCCTAACAGCAACACCTTCATCGCCTGGATTGCGCAACAGGTGCCTGAACTCGAGCTGGAGTTACCGTTCTCGGCGATTGGCAGCGGATACGTCGATAGAGCCGGGCAATAATTTGGCGCTTTCGGTTCGGTTTGAAACCTCAACCAGACCCACGCTTTCAATGCCGGACGATCAGGTAGTCCTGTTCTCCTGAAACTTACGGGTCTGGCGATGCTATGACTTAGGAAGTTTTCACTTCGAGTTTTTTAATCAACCCGTTTTCGTCAAACTCGATACGCTCTATTCCCTGTCGTTGCAGGTGTTCGCCGGTTGCCGCAGCGTTCGCCTGCAGGCTGAAATCAAACGTCACCCGGTTGTTATCGTAGCGATAATTTTCTGCCAGCCAGAAAACGTCCGGGTAGTTAGTAAAAAACCCTTTCATCATCTCCCCGATCTTGTCCGGGCCGACAAACTCACCCACTGCGGACGAGTTATAAACCGCGGCAGAAGAAAACATTGGCAGAATCAGTTCGACCCGGTGCGTGTTGGAAAGCGCAACGTATGCCCTGGAAAGTTCGATTGCTTCGATTTCAGTCATTGGAAGTTTGCTTCATGTTCTAATAGTGCGAAAAGTCAGGTTTATGCGGGGACCACAGGGGTGTCTTTCCTTATTGATTCCGTGGCGCCAGTATTGCTGGGTATCGCGCCGCATTAGCAGCAGGCTACCCGCGGGTAATGCCAGCTTTACCGTTTTGAGATCCTTGCGAGTCTTGTGTTTAAGCAGGAACGTTCGTTCGTCGCCGAGACTCAATGACGAGATCGCCGGCTGTGGACCGAGTTCGCGCTCATCGTCACAGTGCATGCCCATACTGTCGTTTTGATCGCGATAATAATTTAGCAAAACGCTGTTGAATTCGTGTTCGGTCAGCGCTTCCACGCGGGCCTTGAGGTCAAGCAGGGTCGGGGTCCAGGGCAGAGGTTCGAGCCTGATGCCGGAATAACTGTAGGACAGGTCGCCGTGCCAGGCGCTCAGGCGCGGCTGCAGGTAAGATTTGCCATAGACGGTAATTTCTTCCTGGCGCCAGTCAGTCGTATCGATCAATTCCTTCAGCAACGAGTCGTACGGCCGACCCAGATCCACCTGCCGCCAGAATAATAGATCCGCGTCAGGTAATGGCAGTCGTTCAATTTCGAAATCTGAGAGGAGATCATGCATGGTTAGATGAAACTTACTTGTGTTGCGCGATCAGGTTCTGTTTTTCCCGACGCGACAGTTTCTTGATTTCCATTTCACGCCGGCTAGCACTGCTGCGAGTGTGTCCATCCTCGCGATAAACGATCCTGACCGGTGTGCGCCCGTTAAAGTACTTGGCACCTTTCTGGCAGTTCAGGTGCTCCTCGAAGCGACGTTCGACATCGATTGTGATGCCGGTGTAGAGCGACGCATCGCTGGCTTCGATAATATATAGCGACCAGGTCGAGGTAGCTGCTCTCATGAAATTGGTTACGGTCTTATCTGTGCAATCTCGACGATATCAGGTATGCCCAAAGGAGAGCATTGCTTCAGCCACTTTGACAAATCCCGCTATGTTTGCACCGGCGAGGTAGTTGATATGCCCCGCTTCGTTGCCGTACTCGACACAGCTTTCGTGAATGTTAAGCATCGTTTGCTTGAGTAGATCGTCCAGATCGTCTTCTTTCCATGATATCCGACTGCTGTTCTGACTCATCTCAAGGCCTGAAACCGCGACACCGCCGGCGTTGGCGGCCTTGCTCGGTGCATACAGGATTTTCGCGTGCTGGAAGACATCGATGCCGGCGAGTTCGGTGGGCATATTCGCACCCTCGGAAACACCGATACAGCCGTTCTTGAGCAGGGTTTTGGCATCTTCCTCATTAATTTCGTTCTGGGTTGCGCAGGGCAGGGCGAGAGCGCAGGGAACACTCCAGGGTCTGCCTTCGTGAAAAGTGGCCGAGTTAAATTCGTCGGCGTACTCCTTGATGCGTCCTCGACGTACATTTTTTAGATCGAGGACATAAGCCAGCTTGTCGCCGTCGATTCCTTCCGGGTCATGGATAAAGCCTGAAGAATCCGACAGCGTGACCACCTTGCCGCCGAGGTGATTTACCTTTTCAACGGCATAAGTAGCGACATTACCTGAACCTGAAATCGCCACGGTCTTGCCTTCGATGCTATCACCGAGGCGCTGTAGCATGTTTTCCATGAAGTACACGGCGCCGTAACCGGTCGCCTCGGTGCGGATCTTGCTGCCACCAAATTCGATGCCTTTGCCGGTGAGTACGCCCACAAATCGATTTTCGATTCGCTTGTACATGCCGAACAGATACCCGATTTCACGCGCGCCGACGCCGATATCGCCTGCCGGTACATCGGTATTCTCACCGATGTGGCGGTGCAATTCGACCATGAAAGATTGGCAAAAACGCATTACCTCGTTGTCGGTCTTGCCCTTGGGATTGAAATCAGAGCCGCCCTTGGCGCCACCCATGGGCAACCCGGTAAGACTGTTTTTGAAGGTCTGCTCGTAGCCGAGAAACTTGAGGACGCTCAGGTTGACCGAAGAATGAAAACGCAGGCCTCCTTTGTAAGGGCCGATCGAATTGTTGAACTGCACGCGGTAACCGCGTTGATTGCGAATATTGCCCTTGTCATCGGTCCAGGGCACGCGAAACATGATAACCCGGTCAGGTTCCGCCATGCGTTCCATGATTTGCATTTTATGGTAGATGGGTTTATCCGCGATGTAAGGAAAAATGGTACTCGCGACCTCGGATACCGCCTGGTGAAATTCTGTCTCTCCAGGATTGCGTTTTTTAACCCCATTCAAGAATCGCTCAAGATATTCTGCAGTTTTGTTCATTCTTCCCCCTCAGTTGTGGCTGAACACTATTATTCTGAAATCCCTTTCACTGGCAGTCGCGAGGAAAGTTCCAGCAGCGGATGCAGGTTCAGGCAATCATTAATTGCGCGGATAATAACATTTGTTTCGCCGATCGTGCGTCGATTTATCTTGATCGCATGGATAATGGGTGAATCAAGGTTCTCAGTTATCGAGGCGCTGCAATGTGACCTGAACTTCATCAGACTGATTGCGGAGGCGGTGCATCAATTCCTGTTTCTGATAGCCCTGCGCATACGTTGTGATGCGGTATTCGCCGCTACCGAGGTTGCTAAAGGTAAATCTGCCATCGATGTCGGTGGCCTGCGAACGGTATTGATGATACCTGACCGGCCCTTCGTGAAAGGTCTGATCGAGTGTCACCATGGCGCGTTGGGGTACGATGCCATTTTGACCCCTGATCCAGCCAGCCAGGTTGTGGTTGCCCCTGTCGATAGTCAATTGCAGGTTTTGATACTCGTTGGCGGTCAATACAAGGCCGGTAATTTTATAGATATCTGAACCGCGGGTTGCCAGACTGATTTCACCAACGGGGAAGTGTTTGAGTGAAAAAAATCCCGAAGAGTCGCTGACGATTTTGGCTGAGTGCACCCCGGTCGTGACATTGCTAACGTAGATCTCAAAATCGGTTACCGGCGCGTCTTCCCGATTCATCATCATGCCGTCGATATCGACAAACTTGAGAGACTCGAGCTCGATGTTAAGCGGCTGTGGATTGAGACTGACACTGAAGTCGGGGTCCAGGAAAACAGGATACTCGGGCGCCAGGTTTACCGATAGCCTGTATTTTTTCCCAACCCGTACACCGTCAAGATGGAAATTACCCCCGGGATCGGAAAACACGGTCAGGTAAAAATTTTCCCCGTCAAACGCTTCCTGCGCGTTGAGTTCGACTCGCGCTCCCTCGAGTGCAACGCCGAGCTCGTTGCCAACCCAGCCCGATAGTTTGACCGTGTCGGGATTATCCTCAAGTGTGACGTTGAGCTCATATGACCTTTTCTGTTGCAGTAGCTCTTTTGTAAGCTTGATGCGTTTTCCATTGAATTTTTGGCGCAGAAAATTGAGCGTCGGATAGCGATGCGGGGGCAAGTTCATTGAGATTCTGTAGTTGCCGTCCGCGTCACTGCGGGTATGGAAGAAATAGCGTTCTTCGGTAATGAAAACATCGTTGACAGGTTGCAGTTCCCTGTCCAGTACGCGCCCGAATATTTCGACCAGTCTTGTACTCCCCTGGCTTGTGCTGTTCTGGAGACTGCTTGTAACAACCGGGGGCAGCTCGCTTTCAGTGGTTACGACTGGTTTAACTTCGGTTTTTGCGATTTCTGCTGAGTTCGATGAGGTACCGGGCGATGGGGTAGTCTCAGGCGGGTCCAGCAGTAGTCGCGACGCAATCAACCAGTACAGCGTAAGCGTCAACAGGGTAACGATAGCAATCGGTATGATGAGCCGCTTGAAGATCATTGAATTTAAGGGTCATTGTCAATTACCCCGCGGTAACCTTAACATGGGGTTTGATATTACGGTAGAAAATGATTAAGTTCCCGGGTACGAGCGGGGCTCGAAGCTGATATCCGCTGGAATATTTATACCAGGTAAAATAAACGGGTGAAACAGGCAGTGACGCACCAGGCAGAGTACGGTCATGGAGATACAACCTATCAGGCAGCAGGAGGGCAGGCCGGAATTCGCAAGCTGGTTGATTGCTTTTTCGACTTCATGGCAAGCGATGCGAAATACTCGGTAATTTACGACTGGCATCCGCAAGATAAAGAAGTATCGCGCGACAAGTTGGCGCTGTTTTTATGCGGCTGGATGGGCGGCCCCAGGCCCTTTGTCGAAAAATATGGTCAGATTCGCATTCCGGAAGTGCATAGGCATTTGACTATAACCGCGGTCGAAAGAGATCTTTGGCTCGATTGCATGTCACGCGCACTCAATGTTCAGGATTATCCGCCGGACCTGGTCAAGTATTTGCAGCAGCAGTTGTACATTCCCGCGGAACGGGTACGCAAGGTTTGCATGGGTGGATAATCAAAGTTTCGATTGCGCACGGGAATAGCTTATAATCCCCGTCAGATAAGCGCGATTATTCGTAGATAACTACAATAACCAAAAACTGGAACCCATGGGCATGGGAAATGCATCACAAGCAGGGGCACAGTCAGGCGAGTCGGGTGTTGGTAGTCTCACCGTTTACGCCGATTTTAACTGTCCTTTCTGTTACGCGTTAAATGAACGTCTGCATGCGATGGACCTGGAAGACCAGGTTGAGTTTCGCAGCATTCAGCATGCCCCATCCGTTTCCAGCAAGCAGGCGGGTTTCAAAGTCCTTAGCGGACTAGTGACCGAGGTCGCCGAAGTGCGCCGCAAGGCGCCGTCAACCCGGATAAACGTCCCCATGTTTCGCCCCAACTCGGCGGCCGCCTCGGCGTTGGTCAGCGCGGTTAATAAGAGTGAGCCCGCGAAGGCGAGCCAGCTGCGCCGACGCATATATCGTGCATTGTGGGTCGACGGTCAGGATATTTCCGATCCGGGTCTCCTCGCCACGTTACTCAATGAGCTCGGTATCAAGCCTCCTACGGGTGACGCCTTGCAGGATGATGACCAGGCTAAATGGCAGACCGAATGGGATGGCAACCGCGAATTTGACCACAATATACCCATCGTTATTAGCAACCAGGGTGAGCTGGTCATCGGCTTTCCGCTCGAATCAGAGTTGGATGCGTTTCTAAAAACCGGTTCGATGATCTCGGACGACAGCTCGAAAGGAGTCTCCGAGCAGCCCGTGATGCAGCGGATGCTGGTGCTCGATGATGATGTGCAGAGTCTGCAAATGATCATCGAGCAAATGCGGGATGTTCAGGTCGAAGTAGCCGTGGATTTCAAGGGGCTCGTGGCTTCGGCGTTAGATCTCGGGATGCCGGACCTGGTGCTGGTGAATACGGCATTGATCGGGGGGATCGAAAGCACCGACTGGTGGCGTAATTCGACCGATTCTGATCTTGATACCGCGGTTCCGGTTATTTTTATTTCCGATGACAAAACCACTGAGGCCGAAGTGAAAGCGTTTGAGACAGGTGCCGCCGATTTCATCGCCCGGCCGTTTCATCCCAGGGTGTTGCGGGCACGACTGAACATGCATTTGCAGGCCCGGCGATCGCAGCAGGAACTTAACAATATTGCCCGGGTCGATGCGCTGACATCGATTTGTAACCGAAGGGAATTTGATGTGCGACTGATGGCTGAATGGAGTCGCAGCGCCCGCGCCGAACAGTTACTGGCATTGCTGATGATCGATGTCGATAAATTCAAGGAATACAATGACCACCACGGTCACTTGCGCGGCGACGAGTGCCTGGTTGCGGTGGCGAAAATTCTGAGTGATTGCATGCAGCGTACGGGTGACCTGATTGCGCGATACGGTGGCGAGGAGTTTATTGCCTTGCTGCCTGCGGCAGATTTAGAAGGTGCAATGAAGGTTGCTGAAGAATGTCTTAGTGCAGTCGAGAATGCAAAATTGCCACACATCACTTCAAGCGTTTCGCCCTATGTAACCGTCAGTATCGGGGTAGCGGCGATGTTGCCGATCTACGATAAAAGCAGCACCTTATTAATAGAGCAGGCGGATGTTGCTCTTTACCAGGCAAAGCAAAGCGGCCGCAACCGGATTTGCAGTTTTGACACTTACTCCTGATACACCGCGATCAAGTTAAAACGAACCTCGGCCGGTCCTTCCCGGCTTGCCTAACGCAATCGATCCAGCAGGTAATCCGCAATCCAGCTACCCAGTCGCGGCTGCGCCAGGTAGCCATAGGACTTGTGCGGATTGCGTTTTTCCCGTTTGCGATTTCCGGAGTGAGTCACGACCTGGAATGGATTGTGTAAATCGACATAGTCGATGGTGCGAAATTTCGGTTTTGCCGGGAATAGCTTCAGCTTGCGCATCGGCTCATAAAATACGGATTCGAATTTTCTCTGATGCGAAACCACGTCGCCAAGACAGGCGTAGTTGTGCCAAAAATCAATATTGGTTGGAAACCATCGCGGGCTGTAAGACTTGTGATGTTTGGCGAACAGCAAATCCCGCACCGCCGAATCACCGAGCGGTGAGCCCATCGTGATAAACATTTTCACCCGTTTTTTATTATAGATTTTAAAGCCGGCAGTTTTGCGATGCGCAAACCGCCACAACACGTCGTAGCCGATAAAGGTGCCCATGCTGTGCGCAACGATGACGGGTTCGCGTCCTTCATCCCAGGCACGGCGCAGCGCATTTTCGAGCGGTGCGCGAATTTGATCGGCAATATACTGGTCCTGGTCGTAGAGTTCGGTCTCGCGTAAAAAATTGGTCATAACGTTGTCTTTGACCGTTAACGCACCCGCCAGCAACTTCACCAGGTCGATGCCGCGATCTTTGAAAAATCCTGATACCTTTTCACCCATGCCTACATGGAACTTGTCTTTAACTGCACGCCGCTCGGCGATGACCTTGTCCACCTGTCGCTGCAGTTTTTTGGTGTAGCCGGCATCGTCGGGAATATGATGGGGTACCACGTCGGCCCAGTAAGCGGACTCGAATACTTCGGGATTGGCGTCGAGGCTACGTGCGAGTTGGCGGTGACTGACGCGGATATTTTCGGTCAGGGTTCGGCGCCATAACTGGTGCGTAAGATTTCGCGGTGGTTTGGAGGCCAGGCCGTGGACCATAATTATCTTCTTGTTGGTTAGATCTATCGGCATATGAATTCCCTGGTATTAGGTTGAACGGCTCCAAATTGCTGGTTAGCCGGTTGGTAACACAAAGTCAGATTGTCCCTGGGCTCGATCCTGGCATTTATGGTTGGCAGTTCGGCCACCGCCGCACCATTGCGATGCACCTTGTTGGTCAGGTTCTCGAAATCGATACCCTCGAGATGAGGGCAGTGATAGTGAATATAATTCTCGCGGCGCTGTTCTCCATCGGTCGGGATATCAATGCCGCAATCGATCTGGTCCTGGATCGCTTCGCGAGTTGCCCTGATCAGCGATTCCTCGGGCACCTTGTCGGCATTGTCCTGGGTATAGGTGAAAGCGCGCGTAACACTGCCATCCTGCTCCTCGGTTTCGGCGAAGTTGCCGATCTCGATATATTCGGGTTTCGGGTAAGCGCCGATGCAGGTTGTACGGATGGTCATCAGCTCATAATAATGGAAGAAGGGTAGCGGATAAAAGCGTTAATGATCGCTTCGAGCCTGTTAAAATGGTGCGCATGTCTTCATTGCTAACCGATTTTATCACTGACCACGAGCGCATCTTCGTGCTTACCGGTGCCGGGGTCAGCACCGCGTCCGGGATTCCCGACTACCGTGATGACAGTGGCAACTGGAAGCACCAGAAACCGATCGAGTATCGCGAATTTGTCGAACAGCACGAGGCCAGGCAGCGATACTGGGCGCGTTCTTTTATTGGCTGGCAGCGATTTTGCCGTGCCGCGCCCAACCAGGCCCACCAGGCGCTGGCACGCCTCGAACAGCTGAACCGACTCGCAACTACCGTCACACAAAATGTCGATGGCCTGCATCAGCGCGCTGGCAGCAGGCAGGTTACCGAGTTACATGGCTCGCTGGCTACGGTGGTTTGCCTCGACTGCGGTGCTACCATCGAGCGTGCGGCAATGCAGCAGCGGTTGCTCGATTGCAATTCTGCGCTGACAGATCTATCGGCTAATAGCGCACCGGACGGCGACGCCTTGTTGAACGATTTCGATCACAGCGCGATCGATATACCCGCTTGCGAATCCTGTAGTGGGGTATTGAAACCGCAGGTTGTGTTTTTTGGTGAAACTATACCCCGGGCACGGGTCCAGGAATGCTTCGACGCGCTTGCGTCGGCCGATGCCATGCTGGTTGTCGGATCCTCGTTAATGCTGTACTCGGGTTTTCGCTTTATACGCGAGGCGCAGCGAACGGGAATTCCGATTGCGGCAATTAATCGTGGTAAAACCCGGGCCGATGAATTGCTGCAACTGAAGGTCGAGCAAGATTGTGGCATGGCGCTAAACGCGGCACTGGATTATATCGATCCGGATTAATCGAATTGCCGCAAAACCTAACTGTGACGCACTGCCCAAATAAATTTTGACTTCGGTCACAGCCTTATCCTATGAGGCCTATGGCAGTGAATAAATTCACAGTTGGAGGGGAATTTGAGTCACAGATAAGAGCCGGTTGCGGTCCTATATATCCTCTTCAAATTTAAGTTGAGGTATACCATGAGCCAGGTAAATATCCATATCGATCCGCTGTCGACGCAATGTGTTTTGAAAAACATGGGTCTCGTGATCGACGAAATCAAACTGGTACGATCGATAGACAGTATTAGACAACAAGTCGGGATGAGCAATGCGTCGCAGCTCGAATCCGGACGTAAGCGTTACCTGATATCTGAACTGCGTTTTCTGAACAAGCGTTTGAGATCGGTACGCGAGAAAGCGATTACCAGCTAGAGTAGAAATTCCCCCTGTTTTGACTTCCCCTCTCTGCCAAGGATGGCGGACCCCTCCCAACACCGATCGAGGCCAAATAGAGTTGGTTTTATTAAACTTTAATTCTGCATAATCATTTAAATTAGAGACTTCTTCTATTAGAGTTCTCGGATGCCTGTTTTAACTATGCGTATCTCGATTACGGCACTTTTTATAATGCTGGCCACCAGTGGTTGCAGCGTTTATGAAAAGTATGGTTATGGCAGGGTTGCCCGGTCCAAGCTCGATCAAGCGTTAATTACCCCGGTTCAATTGCCAGTTATTGCTCCTTCGATCAGCCAGCGTTATCGTCCGATGTTTGCGTCAGCTCAAGGTGAGCATAAAGGTTTTGACATACTGGTTCCTAGCAGGACACCCGTGCTTGCCCCCGCGGATGGCGAGGTAAGCAAGGTGGCGCTATCGCTACTTTACGGTAATCAGCTGATTTTAAACCACGGCCGCACGGCTGCTGGATACCGGATTCAGACGCGCTATTTTCACCTTGATGAACAACTGATGGAAGTGGGTGAAAACGTGCGTCGGGGGCAATTAGTCGGATATTCCGGCGTCACCGGTCTCGCGGGACTGTATCCACACCTGCATTTCGAAGTGCATCAACTGAATGATGACGATATACCGGTCGCAATCAGGGATCTCGATCCACAACTATTCTGGTTCGACGGTAAAGGCAAGGTTACCTGTTACGAAAGCGCCCGCGACTTTACACCGACACCGGTCAGCCTGTCTTACCCGATGCCCTGCCGTGACCTGAACTGGCAACCGTGATGCACCTGCGTTACCAGCTGGAACGCGTTGCGCAGCATTTAGTCGACTTCTGGTTCATGACCATACCTCGACCACGACCTTCGCATCAGGCGCTGCTTGGCGGCAAGATTATTTCGCATCGTGGCGAACACGATAATCTTCAGGTAAAAGAGAACACCATGGCAGCTTTCGCGCGGGTTGTCGAAGCGGGGGCCTGGGGGATCGAGTTCGATGTGCGCTGGACCCGTGATCTGGAGCCGGTGGTGATTCACGATACTGATACTAGACGTGTATTCGATGTCGAGCTGGTCGTGGCCGAAGTGAGCTTAGCCGAGTTAAGACAACGGGTGCCTGAAATCCCGACACTGTCAGAAGTCGTAGAACGTTTTGGTGGGGTCTGTCATTTAATGGTCGAACTGAAACGCGATGAGCTGGGTGCGGAGGTAAGCAGGTCGAGGCGTTTGCAGGAAATCTTTGCCTCGCTTACCCCCGCTGCCGACTATCATTTCCTCGCGCTACAGTTAGACCTCTTCGACCTGGTCAAATTTGCGGGTGTTGGGGCCTGCCTGCCGGTAGCCGAGCTTGATATGCGCACAGTCAGCCGCGAAGCGTTGTTGCGCAATTTCGCGGGTACCTGTGGTCAGTACCTGTTACTAAACCGGGACATGATCAAGTGCCATCATCGACAGGGACAGAAAGTAGGTACAGGTTTCATTACATCGCGTTTTAGTTTGTACCGTGAATTGAATCGGGGCGTGGACTGGGTTTTCACCAACCGCGCGCTAAAGCTCGTGGCAATTCGACAAACTCTATTACATCATGACTGAGCTCTGCATGACCGAAAAAACCGGTGCGAATCAATCGGTTTCATGTCAATATCCTGCCCTGGTTAAAAGCTGAATTTAGCAGGGTCTTAGATTGGATTCCAAAGGCATACTCGAAGCGCTGGGCACATCGCACCTGTTTTCAGAGCTGACAGAAACTCAAATGGATCGCGTGCGCCGTCATTCCCATGTCACCGACATGGTCGAGGGCGAGTCACTATTTTTCCAGGGGGATAACGCCACCAGTTTTTACCTCGTGTTGTCAGGGCGGATCAAGTTGTTTCGCGTGTCGCCCGAAGGCAAGGAAAAGGTTGTCGAAATCATGGAGACCGGTGCAACCTTTGCCGAAGCCCTGATGTTTATGGATGAACCGCATTACCCGGTTACCGCTACCGCACTCTCGCCCAGCAGGGTGATTGGCATTAACTGCAAGGATTTCAAGTCAATGCTGCGCGAATCAATGGATACCTGTTTTCTATTGCTGGGTAAAATGAGTTTCCGGTTGCGGGGGCTGATTCACGAAATTGATGCACTCAGCCTCGATACCGGTACCGTGCGCACGGTTGCCTACCTGTTGCACCATTCTGCGCCTGACAAAGATAGCTTTGAGCTCAAGATTGCCAAGAGCGTCATAGCGTCGAGGTTGTCGGTCAAACCCGAAACCTTTTCACGAATCCTGAAAAATCTGCACGAACAGGAAATTTTGTCGATCGACGGCCGTAATGTCACGATTCACGATCGAGACGCGATGATTAGCCTTTGTTCGGAGTAGCGCAGCAACCCTTGCCTTAGGTGTGCAATTCCTTTTCGGCTTCCTGCTTGCGTCGGTAAGGTGTCAATTCGACTCGTTGCGGCATATTCACGACACCGATTTCCTCATCGCTCAGGTAACAACCCGGATCCTCTGCCCACGGATTGCCGGTTAGCTGCCAGGCACGGGTGCGCGAGTTACCCCCGCAAATGGCAAGGTGCTGACATTTTGCGCAACGTCCTTCGAGCGGTCTTTGTGCGGCTTTCAAACCGGCCATCAGGGGATCCGAGGTATCCTGCCAGATTTCTGAAAAAGGTCGCTCCCTGACATTACCGATACTGTAATCCCACCACATGGTATCCGGGTGCACGGTGCCGAGATTGTCAATATTGGCGATATTGACGCCGGATGAATTACCACCCCAGCGCAGCAACTGCTTGCGCAATGCTTCGACATGCTCGGGAATGTGCTGGGCGGCCCATTGCAGCAGGTATACGCCATCGGCGTCGTTGTTGCCGGTGACGAATTCGCGTTTTACGCCATCCTTGACGTCCTGCCAGCAGGTTTCGAACAACTGGTCCATGGCGCTGCGCGTCATCTGGTAGTGCAGGTCGCTGGCACGGTTGCGGTTGCCACGTCCGGCATAGTTAAGGTGTGACAGGTAAAACTTGTCGATATCTTCAGCGTGCATTAATTGCAGCAGGTCCGGAAGTTCGTTGGCATTGTCCTGGGTCAATGTGAAGCGCAGCCCAACCTTGATGCCCGCGTCATGGCATAACCGGATCCCCCTTACGGATTCATCAAATGCACCCTGTTTGCGTCGAAAACAGTCGTGGGTTTCACGCATCCCATCGAGGCTGATCCCGACATAGTCATAGCCAATGCGCTCGATATCGGAGATATTCCTCTCAGTGATCAGGGTGCCGTTACTCGAGAGGCCGACGTAGAACCCCATCTGCTTGGCGCGTGCGGAAACCTCGAAAATATCCGGGCGCAGTAGTGGTTCGCCGCCCGACAGGATTAGCACCGATACCCCGAATGACTTCAGGTCCTGCATTACCGCAAACACTTCTTCAGTGCTGAGTTCGCCCTCAAAATCGATGTCCGCTGAGGTTGCATAGCAATGTTTGCAGGCCAGGTTGCAGCGCCGAATCAGGTTCCAGATCACGACCGGCCCGCTACCCATCATCACGGGTTTAGGGGTGGGAGAAACACTCTGTCCACTTGCGAGTGCGTGCATATATCGGCTTATACGAAACATCAGGCGACTAACCTCAATCCGGTTTTTTTAAGGATGCGTGTGCTGAAGAGGACGTCATGCTGCTTGCACTCAGTCCCCAGCAGTTCGGTGATCTGTTCGACTTTGGAACTCACTTCATCACGATCATGACCGTGCACCATCGCAAACAGGTTATAGGGCCATAGTGGCAAGTGACGTGGTCTTTCATAACAGTGGCTGACAAAATCCAGCCTGCCGACCCGGGCGCCAAGCTCAAGCAGTTTTGCGTCATTGACATCCCAGACTGACATGCCGTTAGCGCTCAAGCCTAAACGATAGTGATTCGGTATTGCGCCGATGCGGCGAATGACGCCGCGTTCGAGCATGCGGCGCATGCGCTGCATCACTGTATTCGTATCGCAGCCGCAGGACCCGGCAACTTCGGTATAGGGAGCCGTCTGCAGCGGCAGGCCTTCCTGGGTTGCCTGCACGATTTTGCGGTCCAGCTCATCGATTATCATGCCCCCTTGCTTCAGTGGGCCTGGAAGGGGTTGCGTGCTCACCCCGCCCGAGTCATCAAGCAGCAACCACAGCCCGAGGTAAAAGGTTTGCAACTTGGGGAAGTTGTACACCGGCAGGTTGGCTGCCTGCTCGATTCGGCCTATGGTTTGCTGCAGTAGTTCAGGTGTTTCGGTGGCGATCACGAACCACATATTGAGTTCGTGTTCGCGGTGGTAGTTATGCGCAACTTCGGTCATGGCGTTTACCAGTTCCGTGACCTCGTCGAACCTGTCATCCGGCACGGACAATGCGGCCAGGGTCAGGCTGCCACCCATACTGGAAGCGTCATACAGCGGGCCAAAACGGCTCAATACACCGTCATCCAGCAATTCCTGAATCATGCCAATAAGTGTGGCGCTATCGGTGCCGAGCTCTTCAGCAACGCTAGCAAAGGGCTGTTCCTCGATCGGGAAATCACCCTGGTAGCGATTGATAAACTGGCGGCCCAGTTCATTCATTGAGCACCATTTCAGGCAGGTTCAGATCGTGTTTGTGCGCGTAGCTTGCGCCACGCTGCTTGAAGCAGCGGTTGCTGAACAGGATTTCATGGTTGATGTCGCGCAATCCGCATTGCCGGGCGATGAACTCAACCTGCTCGATAACGGCATCGCGGTCTTGCCCGTGGATCATGCTGAACAGGTTATAGGGCCATTCGGGCAGGCGCCTGGGGCGTTGATAGCACAGCGTAACGAAAGAATACTGCCCGATGCAGTGGCCGATTTCGGGAACGCGCGCATCCGGAATGTCCCACACCACCATACCGTTAGCGCGGTAACCCAGCTTGCGGTGGCGCACGACGACGCCGAAACGTTTCATGTCGCCACGCATCATGATTCGATTAATGCCTTCGATGACCTGTGTCTCGTTACAGCCAAGCTGCTCCGCTATCGCTGCATATGGATGGCTGACCAACGGCAAGCCCTGGCTGATCACCTCGATCAGCGCATTCTCAAAGCGGGAATCTTTTCTCATGTCCATTTCAGATCAAATCCCAGGTCGATGAAGTGTTCATTCAGTAATGGCAGGTCGAGCACCGGGTATCCGCAACACTCCTCGATTTCAGCCAGGACCTTTTCCAGCTGATCTTCATCGCTGGCGACCACTACGAACCACAGGTTGAAGCGATGCTCGCGTTCGTAATTGTGATTGACTTCGTCGAATCCATTGACGATCGCGGCGACGTCTTCGAGTTCTGCTGCGGGCACCGCGATCGCCGCCAGGGTACTGGCACCAACCCGGTTGGGTCGAAAAACTGCACCCACTCGACTGACCACGCCCTCGGTTTGCAGGCGTTTGAGGGTTTCCAGTACCGTGGTTTCATAGACGCCGAGTTGGCTGGCGATATCGGCATAAGGGGTCGAAGTCAGCGGCATACCCTGCTGAAACTCGTTCAGCAGGCGTTGCTCGAGTTTGGAATACTCTCTCATAACCCGATCCGGTGCGCGCGCGCGGTAAAGAAAATGCCACTCGGTTTGGTGGCCGGAATCGTTGTTTTGCGCTCGAATGTCCTGGTGTCATAAACCTCGACGCGGTTTTCGTCACGCACCGATAACCAGACTTCCTCCCCGCGCGGTTCGAATTCCATATGCAACACGCCCTTGCCCGGTTTCAGTTTTCGTATGACTGCAAGTGTCTGCGTATCGATCACCTGGATCGTATCGTTGTCGGGTAGAGCGAAGTTGACCCAGACCTGGCGACCATCGGGGCGGGCCATGACAAAAATCGGTTGGCCGTGTACCTTGATGCGGCCTGCTTCCTGCCAGTTGCGCAGGTTGATCACGAGCACCTCGTGGCGGCCCACGGCAGGCACGAAAGCCAGGTCTCCGGCGACCGCCCAACCCTCGAGGTGGGGCATCTTGTAAACGGGTAATTTTTGTTCGCCCTTACCGTAATTTGGCAGTATGCGGGTAACCCCCGACTTGAGGTTCCACAGGTCGAGCATGGCCATACCGTCTTCACCGAACAGGCCGGCAAGGTAATAGCGTCCGTCGGAAGTGATCAGCGCATCGTAGGGATTGCGGCCGATGTCGTGAAATTTCCGGATATGCGGACTGGAGGTGTCTGACATATCGAGGACCCAGATTTCATCCGCATCCCAGAGCGCAAACACGAACTTCTGTTCGGGAGCGTCGACCAGCCCGATGACCTTGGAGCGTTGCTGGTTGTCACCAAACGTGGCCGGGATATCGGCGACCAGCGCGAGTGTGTCGGCGTCAAAAACCTTGACGCCACCGGGCTCATAGTTCGAAACCGCGACCAGGCGACCATCCTGCGAGATTGCGCCACCAATGCTGTTGCCGGACTGCAGGATACGTGCGCTGATTTCAGCCTTCAGAATATCAACTTTGCTCAAGCCCCCGTCACGCCCGAAAACATAGGCAAAACGTGCATCGCGCGAATAGACTACCGAAGCGTGCGACAAATCACCGAGTTCGTTAACCCGACCGATGCTGGTATTGGTGCTGGTTTCAATGATCTGGGCGCTACCGCTGGCGCGTTCAATGAACAGTCCCAGGTCACCGGTACCGCGTGCGGCCGCAGGTGAACTCGCGAGCATTGCCAGTAGCATGTATGCAGCAACTCTAATCACTGTACCTCTCCCTGTAGCAGCTGGGTTGCCATCCAGCGGGCTTCGGCGGGAGACAATAGCGAGCGCCAGGCAGGCATAGCCGTGCCGGGTCGACCGTTTAAAATCACGGTACTGATATATTCGGCGGATTTCCCCGCCAGCCTGTCTGGCAAAAGTGCCGGTCCCAGTCCGCCGTGCATCGTCAGACCGTGGCAGGAGCCACAGTCCTGGATCAGAACATTACGCAGCTCCTGTTGGCGATCGCCGGAAAGTTGATCGCTTGCGGCAAGCGGTGCCGCAACCATGAAGCTAAGCGCGAGCCAGATTAAACGAGTCATATACCTCGACCCTCTCGTCTTGCTGGTAGTCAGGCTGAAACCAATCGAGCTCATCGCTGAGCGTGACTACCTCGCCGATGATTGTGGTGACCGGTGATTTCAATCCCGCAGTGACTACCGCGTCAGCCAGGTCCGATAGAGTCGCGATGACTTTTTGCTGGTGTGCGGTCGTGCCACCGTGCACCGCGGCGGCTGGTGTCGATGCGGGCAGGCCTGCGCGCACGAGCTCGGCGCAGATTGTCTGCAGGTTTACGAGTCCCATGTAAATCACCAGGGTGCAGTCCGGGTCGGCAACCTTGTTCCAGTCGATATCCAGGGTTTCATCGTTCTTTTGATGTCCGGTGATAAAACGCACTCCGTGATTGAGGCCGCGATGCGTCAGCGGGATGCCGCTATAGCTGCTGCAGCCCGCTGCGGCGGTAACCCCGGGGACGACTTCGAAAGGGATGCCGTGCTGACGCAATACCAGGGCCTCTTCGCCGCCGCGCCCAAAGATATACGGATCCCCGCCTTTCAGGCGCGCCACGCGTCGACCGGAGAGTGCCAGGCTGACGATGATTTCATTGATTTGGTCTTGCGGAACGCAATGTTTGCCGGGGGATTTACCGACCGAAATCTGGCTTACACCATGGGGAATCAAGTTCAATATTTCGGCGCTGACCAGGCGGTCGAAAACCACGACATCAGCTTGTTGTATCAAGCGTAGCGCCTTAACGGTGAGTAACTCGGGATCCCCGGGCCCGGAGCCAACCAGTGAAACAAAGCCTTTAGTCTTCATAGATGGTACCTGTCGCTGTGGCCTGGAGATCAGGGCCTTTACATGATGGTTTGTTTTATTTTCGAAGCCATGATTCGATGGGATCATTATTGATAGAGGGCCATTTTTTGTATTTGATAAATGTCAACCACACGCGAAGGGCACTATGGTTTGAATACCAGTTGTTGCGACGCCA
>CAXMSP010000113.1:0-2585 GCA_964196225.1 uncultured Gammaproteobacteria bacterium
CCCGAAGATGCGCGCGGCTGGTATATGCTGGGCAGATCTTTAATGGCTATACAAAGTTATGATGAGGCAGTTGTCGCTTTCCAGCGGACCTACGATTTGACTGGCGATGAGCCTGCCATTCTGTTTTCACTGGCCGACGCATTGACGATGCAAAATGGCGGCAACCTGCTCGGCACTCCGGAGAAACTGGTGCAGCGAGGCTTGAAGATTGCGCCCCGAGACCCGAAAGGATTATGGCTTGGCGGGCTCGCCGCCGAGCAGCGCAAAGATTACAGCACAGCGCAACGCTACTGGACGACGTTACTACCCCTGGTTTCGGACGACCAGGCCTCGTTGCAGCAAGTACAGGCCTTGATCGACAGACTGGAGCAACGCAATCCTGATCTGGTCCCGGCCGCGGGCGTTATTCAAAGCATAAATCTCGAGGTTGATATCACCCCGGAATTAAAAAACAGGGCGAATCCGAATGATACTGTTTTTGTGTATGCCAAGGCGGCGCAGGGACCGCCCATGCCGCTGGCGGTAAAGAAGCTCAAATTGAGTGACTTGCCGGCAACGGTGGTGCTCAGCGATAACGACGCGATGATCCCGTCGATGAAACTTTCGTCCTTCGACCAGCTTATCCTGGGAGCGCGCGTATCCAGGAGTGGTAAGCCAGTGCCACAACCCGGAGATTTCTTTACCGAAATCAAAGCGCTCGATCGCACTCCGGCGACGCAGCGAATAGCCTTACAAATTGATCGGGTCAAGTAAGTGTGACTCAGAACTTTATCCATTTTTTAAGCGGCCGTGGCAAGCCCGTGGGGCAGCGGCGCAACCTGTGAAATCGCCGCTGCATCAGTTCATGATTATCAGTGTCGTCGGTATGACGCTGACCGTTATATCGCTATTTTATTTCCATATCGACCTAAGCCGGCATTATTATGCGGAACACCTGGAATCGCACAATAAAGACCTCGCGACCGTATTGCGCAACACCCTGTTGAAAAATGGTCTGGAACAGGCGCTGCTAACAGGTTCCGGGAAATTGTCAGCTTCGACGCGTGTCGAACTCGAACCCATCCTGAAAAACGCGCTGAGCTGGCTTCCGGTCGTTAAAGTGAAGATTTACAATCGTGATGCTATCGTCCTGTATTCCGGTAAAAGTAGCGAAATAGGCGATAATGCACAACAAAATGAAGGGTTTCAGCAAGCGCTAACCGGCAAATCTGTCGCTGGCCATATCCATCCAAATCATCTAAATGAATACGACAATGTTATCGAGACCGAGGATCTGCATCAGCACTATATCCCCATTAAGTCCTCGAAATCGGGCGAGGTTATCGGTGTTTTTGAAACCTATATGAAGGTATCGAAAGTCGCGCACGATATTCAAGCGAAACAATCGACCATATTCTGGTTGATAGCTGCACTCATTGGCGTTTTTTACCTGGCCCTGGCGATTACGTTCCTGCGAACCCACCGGATGTTGCTATTCGAGACACAGCAGCGTAAGGCGCACCTCGGGGAACTAGAGGCCACACAGGCCCATTTAGAACAGCGTGTAATCGAACGTACCGCTGAACTGGAACATTCGCGGAACTTCCTGCAGTCGGTTGTCGATGGCATTGGAGATCCTGTGTTCGTCATCAAACCAGATTTCACGATTGCACTGATGAACAAAGCTGCAAGGAGTTTTATCCCCGCGGATGAGGACGCATCGGATTACCAGTATTGTTACCAGATTTCGCACAGGGCGAGTGCTTACTGCGACGATCCCGAGCTAATCTGCCCACTGACAAAAGCCATGGAACACGGGGAACTGAAAAGGGTCAGGCACACCCATTACGACGCCGATAACAATCCGATGACTGTCGACCTGGTGGTCACACCACTTTATTCCGACGAGGAAGAGTTTTTAGGCGTAGTTGAAGTCCAGCACGACGTTACCCAATTGGTTCGCATGCAAGAAGGGCTGGAAGAAAGCAGGTCACGTCTACTGGCGACGATGAACAGTGTCCCCGACGCCATTTTTAACTGTGATTCAGAATGGGTAATTCGAAGCTGCAATCAGGCGGCGCAGAGTATGTTCAACGGAAAAGAATCAGAACTGGTGGATAAGGATCTGACCGGTTTTTTTAGCGAAGACGACATTACTAATGCCTTGAACTCGGCAACTTCAGTGCGCCAACAGACCATTTCGAAACGGGTACGGGGTACGGAATTCCCGGCAACAATCTGGATCGGTTCACTCGAGGATTCCCAGGGGCAAACCAGTTTTATCGTTGTTGTTCACGATATTACTGAGCGCATAAAGTCTCAGCAAGAGCTTGAAACCACACGACAGCAATATTTTCACCAGGATAAAATGGCCGCTATCGGGCAACTGGCTGCCGGTATTCTGCATGAGGTCGGTAATCCCATTGCCGCAATTTCAGGCGCCGCGGCCGAAGTTAAACAGGCATGCGATTCCAAAGCCGACGGCGAAACTATCGGTAGAAATATCGACATGATTGATGAGCAGATCACCAGGCTTGGAAAAATAACACGTGAAATTGCTGATTTTGCATCTCCGAAACCGAGCGAGCGGGAGATGCTGGATCTTA
>CAXMSP010000114.1:0-38506 GCA_964196225.1 uncultured Gammaproteobacteria bacterium
GCCCCGAATCGAGAAGCTCGATCGCCTCGAGCACAGCATTCTTGATCTCGGCATCGACGTTGCCGGGATTTATTTCAGCGCGATTTTCGAACGCCTGTTCGATAATTTGCTGAAGTTCAGCCATGGTGTTTCTCCTAAAGAGCCGCTAACAGCGAATTGATTCGTTTGGCCGCATCGAGGCATTCGTCCAGGGGGGCTACCAGCGCCATGCGCACCCGGTTTTCACCGGGATTACCTTCGCCATGATCACGTGCCAGGAATCTGCCTGGCAGCACGGTCACGTTTTGCTCGGCGTAAAGACGTTGCGCAAACTCGGTATCTGAAATTGGCGTTTTGGCCCACAGGTAAAAACCCGCCTGCGGTTTCTGCGGCGCGAGTGTATCAGAAAGCAGTGCCAAAACCTGCTCAAATTTTTGCCGATAACGATTACGATTTTGGACAACATGGTCTTCATCACCCCAGGCCACGGTACTTGCTGTTTGAGTCGCTGGCGGCAAAGCGCAACCGTGATAGGTTCGGTAGAGCAGGAATTTTTCTATTATTTGTGCGTCACCAGCCACGAAACCCGAGCGCAATCCCGGTAAATTGGATCGTTTCGACAGGCTGTGAAATGCCAGGCAATGCCTGAAACTTTCGTTTCCCATACTAGCGGCAACGCCCAGTAAACCCGGGGGTGGGTCGCTTTCGTCAAAGTAAATCTCCGAATAACACTCATCGCTGGCGATAACAAAATCGTGGCGATGGGCCAGCTCGATCAATTGTTCGAGGTATTGACGTGGCATCACTGCCCCGGTTGGATTACCGGGATTGCAAATGTAAATCATCTGGCAGTCCGACCATTCCCGTGCGTCAACCTGGTCGAGGTCGGGAAGGAAATCTTTTTCCGGCAGGCAATCGAGATAACGCGGTGATGCACCAGCCAGCATCGCGGCACCCTCGTATATCTGGTAAAACGGATTCGGCATGAAAACCAGGGGATTGGAGGCAGTGCGATCGATGATGCACTGGGCGATAGCAAACAGGCCCTCGCGCGTGCCGCTTACCGGCAACAGGTTCACTTCTGGATCCAATAGATCCTGTCCTATCGAGTAGCGTGATGTTAGCCAGCTCGAAATTGCCTGGCGTAACTCGTCTTTGCCGCGCGTGCCGGGGTAGGTCGATAACTGGTGCAAATGAGCGATCAGGCTCTCGACCACAAACTGTGGTGACGGATGCCGGGGCTCACCAATTGACAAGGCGATATGGTCAAGGTGCTCCGGGGGGTGTATGTCCTGTTTCAGCTGGTCCAGTTTTTCAAACGGGTAAGGCTGTAGCAGGGATAAATCTTTGTTCATAAGTGCCTGGTCCGTGCTGGTGCGGACAGTATAACGGCACTGACAGAGTTTTAAATGATAAGCGTGAAATTGGCGCCCTCGAATTAGCAGGCGCTACTGGTGGCTAGGCGATAGCGATGTCGCGCCGACCCGGGGTGCTAAGCGTCTTGCCATCACTACTGTAGGTTTTGTAATTACTCGCAGCGCCAAGTCCGGTCAGTATACCGAGTGAACGTTTTACGCGGTCTCGACCCCGGGTAACCAGCAGGCTATTGACCTGAATGGCATGTTGCAGTTGTACCAGGCTTTGTATTAACTGCTGATAAAGTCCAGAGATCTGTTTTTGCTCATCGTCACACCAGGCCATGCATTTTTCAAAGCCGTCGCTATCCTGACTAAAACCGTAGTTGGACAGCAGCTGATAACGCTGTTGCTCGAGTCGTTCAATGTCATCAACGGCGAAATCCGGATTTGACAGTGAGTCTTGCAGGTTTTCCAGTCGATTTTCGGCTATTGCCTGCTTGATATTGGCCAGGTATTCGGTGGCCCTGTTAATACGGTCATTATGTTCTTCCAGCAGTTCTATCAGCTGCTCACGACATGATTCGCTATTCATGGCAGTAACTTCTCGATTTCACTATATTTGCGCGCAATCACTTCAGCGTCAGTCTGATATTCCCCTTTGCCGATTGCCTGTTTAATCGCTTCTACGCGGGCCTCGTTAACTTGGGGAAGGTTCTTGATTTGCTCGCTCAGTTCCTCGATGAGTGTGGTGGTGCTGAGCTCGACGGTACTCGCTTCGCTGGTTACGTTAGCAGCGGACTTGTTTTGTGTAGGCGGCTGGTTTGTTTTCGCAGTAGAGCCAGCCTTGGTATCCCCGGATACCCCGGTATTTCGCAGGCGGTTTTGCGTGTTAATCGCGTCGGACATTACTGGTCTCCTTGAGATTCCTGTTTAACTTATCGGCCGCATGGCAAAATAGTTTACTGTTAAAAGCATTTAGATTCACTAGATGCTCACCCGTACCAGGGCTTCGCCCGAAACTATTCCTTCGACAACTCTAAGCGACTGGCTATTGCGAACCTTGACTACCTGGCCGAGAGTAGCGGACTTCAGGGCCGTGCCGGTCGATTTGATCTGCAGCCCGTTGTAGTCTAATACCAGTGTAACCTGTTGTCCTGAGCGAACCATTAACCTGGGACTCAGGTTTTTGGGGGTAAGAACGGCTCCACGCTTCAGGTTACGTCGCGCCTGCAGCTGTTCGAACCTGCTGTTTTTGACGTAGTAACCGTTTCTCAGAAGCGCGATATTATGCTTCTGAAATGTCACCGTCGATGTGTCAATATTTTGACCTTTCAGTAATGGTTTGGCGGTAACGATGACGTCTTCGAAGACATCAATGCGTACTGGTAAGTGAATTTTCCAGCCAGATTCTATTGGACAGCGTACCAGGATTGCAGTGTTCCCCAGGGCTATGTCCTGCCGCACGAAATCGACCGCCAGGGCTTCCGGGCATACTTTAAGGCGCAGCCTCGAATCCAGCTTGCTGATCTGAAAGCGAGGTGGATAGGGGCTTTCGTAAGGATAATTCGAGATAAAGGATTCGGTTTGCATACGGATCGAAGCCAGGCTCTGGTACTCCGCAGCCAGTAGTGACGATGAAGATGCCAGTATGAAACAGGCCGTTATCGCAAGTTGCAATACGGAGTTTGTAACGGTTTTCAGAATCATTTGTTTCGTCATGACAAGAGTCACGGCAATTATCAGGCCAAAACACAGCCTCATTGTCAGTATGTAAGATGGTATCGATCCGGGGCAAATCCGATGAGGCGTTTTTGTAAGGATGTCGATTTCAGGATTTTAGGCAATTCTGCAGGACAGTACCCGCTTTCGCGATCTTGCAGGCTGCTGTCACCACCAGCGCCTAGCGGGTGCAAAACTTGCTTGTTGAGTTTAGTGACAGCTTTCTGAAAGGCCTGCCAGGAGGCGGCAATATTGCCTCTTTGTGTTGCCGCATTGCCACCTATGAGCCAGGCGCCAGGACCTAAGTCTTTGATTCGCAATAATAATAATTTGATGGCACCGTCTATGCAAAGGTAGCCGTAATGATGATTTACGGTGAGAACCATGCCAATAAGCTTTGAAAGAGCCTTTTCAATACACGATGACGCGCTGCTGCTACGTGGTCAGCGCACCTCGATTCTGGCTTCTAATATCGCCAACGCAGATACCCCGAATTATAAAGCGCGCGATATTGACTTTGGCGCAATGCTGCGCAGCGCAAGCGAGCAGCAGGTTGGCCGGGTTGTGGTGGCCAACACGCATCGTGATCACATCGCACCCCAGTCAAACGCCATGCAACCTGGACTGATGTATCGCAATCCGTTGCATCCGTCGTTGGACGGCAACAGCGTAGATTCACACGTGGAACAGGCCGAGTTTTCCGAAAATGCGTTGATGTTTCAAACCAGTTTTAGTTTTCTGAATAGCAAGGTTACGGGTCTTATGAAGGCCCTGACGGGAGAATAATCATGGGATTGTTTGCCAATTTTAATATTTCTGGAAGCGCAATCAGCGCGCAGTCGGTGCGACTGAATACTATCGCCAGCAACCTGGCCAATGTCGAAACCAGTGCCAGCAGCGAGGCCCAGGCTTATCGCTCGCGCCAGCCGGTTTTCCAGGCAATGCTCGGCAATCATACGCGACCGGGTGAGGTTGGCGTACATATGCTTCAAATCGTTGAAAGCCAGGAGGCGGTTAATCGTCGTTACGAACCGGCCACGCGCTTGCCAATGAAGAAGGTTTTGTGTTTGGCAGCAATGTTAACCCGGTCGAAGAGATGGCTAACATGATTTCGGCTTCACGCGCCTACCAGAATAATGTGCAAGTTTTGAGCACCTCACGCGACCTGTTGTTACGGGTTCTGTCGTTGGGAAGTTAACGGAGACTTAAGATGCCTGATATCGATACTAATTCGATTTATGCCCAGCTTGGTTTAAACCAGTCTGCAGAAAACAGCACCAGGGACAACGATGAACTTGGGCAAGCCGAGTTTCTGGCATTGATGACTGCGCAACTACAATACCAGGATCCACTCAAGCCAATGGAAAACGGAGATTTCCTGGGTCAGATGGCCCAGTTCGGTACAGTCAGTGGAATCAATGATTTGAACGCCACGTTCAACACTTTGAGTTCGTCGTTCCAGTCAAACCAGGCCTTGCAGGCTTCGACCCTGGTTGGCCGACGTGTCCTGGTGCCTTCGCAGACCGGGATTCTGAATGACGGTGCTAGCTTGATGGGGTCCGTAGAGCTCGCCCAGCCAGCAAGTAAGTTAGTTATTACGATTAAGAATTCTGCTGGCCAGTTGGTGAATCGCCAGGAGATGGGTCTGCAGCAGGCAGGCCTGATCGATTTTGAATGGAATGGTCTGGATGCAGACCGCAACAGTCTGCCGAGTGGTGAATACCAGATTGCAGCAGAGGTTTATCGAGGAACCGAGGTTAGCTCGGGAAGTATGTTTTCGGTGGTTGATGTCGAGAGTGTAACGCTCGGCGTCGGTGGTCAGGACCTTACGCTCAGCGTGTCCGGCCTCGACGATATCGATATGGGCCAGGTTCGCAAAATAATGTAACAAGGCAGGAGAATATAATGTCATTTAATGCAGCACTCAGCGGATTACAGGCCGCAACCGTCGATCTTAGCGTTACCAGCAACAACATCGCTAACGTCGCAACCACCGGGTTCAAGAATTCGCGCACCGAGTTCGGCGATCTGTTCGAAATATCACCTTTTGGCAATACATCTACCCAGGTCGGAAGCGGCGTAGAGGTGTTGAGTGTGAGTCAGCAGTTCAACCAGGGTAACCTGAAGTTTACCGACGCCAGCCTCGACATGGCTATCAGCGGGCAGGGTTTTTTCGTTACCAACAAATCCCTGAGCGGTAGCGACATCTCTTATACCCGTGCCGGCCAGTTCGGCGTTGATAACACTGGGACCATCACCAATAGTTCGGGCGAATTCCTGCAGGCTTTCCCGGTAGACGCGAGTGGTAATGTCACCTCGACCAGCCTGAACACCACGATCCCGATCGTGTTGCCGGCAACCACTGGCGCGCCGCAGGCGACTACCGAGGTAGAGGTCGGTCTGAACCTGG
This sequence comes from uncultured Gammaproteobacteria bacterium, assembly GCA_964196225.1. Taxonomy (GTDB): domain Bacteria; phylum Pseudomonadota; class Gammaproteobacteria. The sequence goes on from CAXMSP010000114.1 coordinate 5,467, forward strand.
ACGCTTCGAGAACAGCGCTCGATCCCACCGCGTTCGACCCGACTGCGAGCAATACCTATTCACATGCGACTTCGACCACGGTGTATGACTCACTCGGCGCCTCGCATGTGATGTCTTACTATTTCGTCCATGACCTGTCGGGATCGGCGACAAATCCGCTTCCAAGCGACCCTAACCAGTGGATTGTTGCGTCCTATCTTGATGGTGCCGAAGTCGATATCGCGGGCGGTACCACGGTTAACCACCTGAACGGCGGTTTACCGATTGCCCAGGATGTTGGAATTCTGAATTTTAATCCCGATGGCAGCTATAACAGCAGTACGCCCGCGGCGCTGCAAAACGTCGCGATACCGTTAACCAACGGTGCCAGCCCACTCACCGTGCTGCATGATTTCGCCAACAACAACACAACCCAGTTTGCGGCTGCGTTTTCAGTCAGCACCCTCGATCCCGATGGTTTTACTACCGGCAGGCTGACCGGGCTTGATATCTCCGAAGACGGATTGCTGCGTGCGACCTACAGTAACGGTATCCAGACTCCCATGGGCCAGGTCGCTATGGCTGATTTTGCCAATGTCCAGGGATTGAATGCCGTTGGTGGAACCGCCTGGCAGGAAACCATCGACTCGGGTCCGGTGATCACCGGTGCTGCCGGAACCGGACGCTTTGGCAAGATTCAATCCGGTGCGCTGGAAACCTCTAATGTCGACCTGACGCAGGAGCTGGTAAGCCTGATCACTGCACAGCGAAACTTCCAGGCCAACGCGCGTTCGATCGAAACAGCGAATTCGATCACCGATACCATTATCCAGATTCGATAAGGCATTGAGGTTTAAATCGTAATGGATGATTACCTTTACCTGGCAATGAATGGAGCTGCGCAAGCGATGCTTGCGCAGCAAAGTAATGCCAATAATCTTGCCAACGTCAGTACGGTTGGTTTCAAGTCCGCGCTGGACTTTTTCGAATCAAAACCGGTATCCGGCCCAGGTTACGCTGATCGTGTGTACGTCAGTGACGAAGGCAGTGGTGCTAATTTGAATCCTGGTGCAGTAGTTACGACCGGGCGGGATCTTGACCTGGCACTCAATGGTGACGGATGGTTTACGGTTCAGACCGCTGATGGTAGCGCCGCGTATTCACGACGCGGTGATTTCAGAATCGACCCGACCGGTCTGCTGCTCAACGGCGCCAATCAAATTGTACTTGGTGACGGTGGTCCGATAACATTCCCTCAATTTGAAAGTCTCCAGATCGGTCGTGACGGCAGTATCAGTATTCGTGCCGCGGGTCAGGCCGCCAGTGCCCTGGTGGGGGTGGATCGAATCCGACTGGTTAATCCGCCGCAAGATCAGCTTTATCGTGGTGAAGATGGGCTGTTTCGCAGTCGAGATGGTGTTGAGGCCGTCGCCGATGCTTCGGTTAGCGTAACCTCGGGTGCACTCGAAGCAAGCAATGTCAACACAGTCGACGCGATGGTGCGAATGATTGACTACGCACGCTACTATGAGCACCAGGTCAAACTGATGAAGCTTGCGAGTGAGAACGACGAAGCCAGTGCGAGCTTGATGCGTATGCCCGGCTAACGTGGCAAAATAACCGGGTATTGACTACCGGGAACAGTTTTGAGCGAATCAGATAGCGCAGACCAGGATTTCCTGGCGCTACGCGATAACGCCTCTAGTGCTCAGCTAGCGACTCTCGCTAAAGACACGACTCCCGAGGCGAGTTACGCACCTTGTATATTGTTTGCAGGGGATTACTATCTTTTCCTCAGTCAGCTGGCGAGCCACACGGCCAATCTGATGCGCAATCCCGAGGTTGGTTTGATGCTGATCGAAGATGAGTTCGAAGCAGCAAATTCATTTGCCCGACGGCGTATCAGCCTGCAGGGCAGGGCCCAACCTGTTGAGCGGGGTAGCGATATTTTCAAAAGCGTGATCAGCCTGTTTCATCGACGTTTTGGCAAGGTGATGAAGATAATTGAACCGCTCCCTGATTTTCAACTGTTTTGCGTACGTGTAACATCGGGTCGATTTGTTCGTGGCTTTGGGCAGGCCTACGAATTAACCGGGGAAAGGCTCGACGGCCTCCACCTGGCCGATCCGAGGCGATGAAATGAAGGTCCCTGGTGAAATTTTCTTTGACCAGCGCAAGCGAGCCTATCTTAATCCGGAAGGTGCCGATCGCCCGCTGAAAAGTCCCATCCCGCATGACACCCTGGTTAAGGCTCGACAGTATCGCCTGCTGCGAATACGCGCAAAGTTGCGGGAATTCGATTGTGCGGCAATTCTGCTCTACAGTCCGATCAATATCCGCTACGCCCTCGATGTCACTAATATGCAGGTCTGGACGGCGCACGATGCGATGCGTTACGCGCTTATTTTTGCTGACGGGCCGGCGATCATGTTCGAGTTCAAGGGTTGCCATCATTTATGCGACGGTTACGAAGGTATCGATGAGGTCCGCAACTCGATTCCGTGGATTTTCATGGAAACCGGCAGTCGCAGCGAAGAAATGGTGCGCGACTGGAGCCGCGAAATAGCCGGCCTGATGCGTGAACACGGCGCCGGAAATAAGCGCATTGCGATCGACAAGGTCGAGCCACTGGGGCTCAAGGCGCTCGAAGCGGAGGGTTTCGAGTATGTCGAAGGTCAGCAACTTACCGAAATGGCACGCGCGATCAAAAGCGAGGACGAATTGACCTTGATGCGATGGACGATACGCGTTTGCGAGGCCGGGATGGCGCGCATGTACGAGAACTCGCTGCCGGGCCGCACCGAGCAGGAATTGTGGGCGGAGTTACATTACGAAAATGCGCGTTCCGGTGGGGAATGGCTTGAAACCCGCTTGCTGACTTGCGGGGCGCGCACCAATCCCTGGTACCAGGAATGCTCGGACTATGTCTGCCAACAAGGGGAATTGATCTCATTTGACACCGACCTGATTGGGCCTTACGGATACTGCGCCGACCTGTCGCGTTCGTGGACCTGTGGCTATACCCCGATGACAGCAAAGCAATCCGAACTTTACAGCGCGGCTGTCGAGCAGATTAATCACAATCTGGAAATTATCCAGCCCGGGATGAGTTTTCGCGAGTTCAATGCGAAGTCCTGGCAGATTCCACAAAAGTATCAACCCTATCGCTACTCGTTGGCGGCACATGGTGTCGGCATGGCGGACGAATGGCCGGTGATTCCGCTTCACCCCGATTTTGAAACCGCGGCTGAAGGTCATTTCGAAGAAAACATGGTGCTCTGTGTGGAAAGCCTTATCGGTGAAAAAGGCAGCGAATCGGTCAAGCTGGAAGTCCAGGTAGTGGTCAGGGACAGGGGTATCGAACGTCTCGACAGCTTCCCGTTCGAGGAGATTTAGTTCGCGTTTTAAGGATCACGATCGCTGCTGTGATCGTCGCATCTGGTTCGCTTTGCCAGGCCAATGTTCAAATTTACCTGGATGAAATTAATGCAAAATTCGCTAGAAACTTTGAAAAGCCTGTGGTCTACTACGGTCAATCAATATCAGTGGCCCCTGACCCGGTGTTGGAGACACAGCCCCAGACGGTCAGTTAAACGAGGGCAAAGAAACTGGAGGAGATAGCTGCCGAATAAAAATAATAGCGGCTGCGAGAACGAGAAAGGCGCCCATAGGCGCCTTTTTTTATGGGCGGAAACTCCTTCAAGCACCATAGTAACTCCGGAGTATTTAGCCAGCATGCATGACATAAGTGAAAATGACCGCGCCATCCTGTGGTGGTTGCTGGTTTGCCTGGTTTTAGTTTTTGCGATGATAATTCTGGGTGGTGTAACGCGGCTTACCGATTCAGGACTTTCCATGGTCACCTGGCATCCGACCGGAATGTTGCCGCCGCTGGATACTGAACGGTGGCTCGTCGAATTCGAGCTTTACAAGCAATACCCCGAGTTTCAGAAACTTAATAGCGATATGACGCTTGATGGCTTCAAATCGATTTACTGGTTTGAGTATTCACATCGCATGCTCGGACGATTAATAGGCGTGGTATTCCTGTTGCCGTTTGTTTACTTCTGGTTGCGCAAAATGATCAAACCGGGATTGACCCCTCGATTGATGATCATGTTTGTACTGGGAGGGTTGCAGGGTTTGCTTGGCTGGTACATGGTTAAAAGTGGCCTGGTAAGCAACCCGAATGTCAGTCAATATCGATTGAGCGCACATTTGCTCAGTGCGATTCTGATCTACGGATTCATCCTGTGGACGATATTCAACCTGGTGACGACAGGTGAATACCGGCGACTTGCCGAGTCGAGTGTCGCAGCTTGGCGCAAGTTGTCCCTGGGATTGGTCATCCTGGTGCTGATCACGATTGTTTCCGGCGGTTTTGTGGCCGGGCTCAAGGCGGGATTAATTTTTAATACCTTTCCGCTAATGGTGGCAGCCTGATACCCGAGGGTATCGGTGCCTTGTCCCCGTGGTATCTGAACCTGCTGGAAAACATGGTTACGGTGCAGTTCAATCACCGATGGCTGGCGATTACGACCGGCATAATCCTGGTTGCCTGGTACATCAGGGGACGTTCGCAATTCGAAGAAACAATGCTGCAACGTAGTTTCAAGCTCGTCGGCATGATGGTTATCATTCAGTTGGTACTAGGTATTACAACCCTGCTAATGCAGGTTCCCGTGCTGCTGGGTGCGTTACACCAGGCCGGTGCGTTGCTGTTATTCAGCGCGCTACTTTTTAATTTACATGCACTCAGCCGGGTGTAGTTGCCGCGGCAGGCGGTTATAATTGCCCTGTTTGATAAAATCGAGACTGGGATCCGATGAGCATTTCCAGAATTGGGCACGGTTATGATGTGCACGCATTCACTGATGGTAGCGGCTTTGTCCTGGGTGGCGTTTTAATATCCTGTGATAAAGCTGTGGTAGCCCATTCTGATGGCGATGTGCTTATACACGCGTTATGCGATGCATTACTGGGTGCCATGGGGCGCGGTGATATCGGTCGGCTGTTTCCTGATAGCGATGCGCGCAACGAGGATCGAGATAGTCGTGAATTTCTGCGCGCAATAAAACAACTGCTTGATGCCGATGGTTACCGCCTGGGTAATGCCGATGTCACCATCATTGCGCAGACACCGAGAATGGCACCCCATGTCGACGCGATGAAAGAAATTCTGGCGCAGGAACTGGACTGTGCGCCTGCAACAATCAATATCAAGGCAACCACGACCGAGAGGCTCGGATATATCGGACGTGAAGAAGGAATTGCCGCCGAGGCGGTAGTCATCCTGGAGACGGATCAATGACCCTCGGGCCGGTTATGCTCGATATCGCCGGATGCGAATTAACCCCGGAGGATCGAAAACGCCTCGTTCACCCGCAGGTCGGTGGCGTCATCCTGTTCAGTCGTAACTACCAGCACTCAGATCAGCTCGCCGGTCTGTGCAAGGAAATTCATGCGCTTAGAGATCCGCGCCTGGTGGTTGCGGTTGACCATGAGGGTGGCCGGGTACAACGTTTTCGAGACGGATTTCAGGCGATACCGGCAATGGGATTGCTGGGTGATCTTTACGACGAGGATCCGCAACAGGCAATCCGCCTGGCGGAGACATTCGCGTGGGTGATGGCAGCCGAGTTACTCCATTACGGCGTTGATTTGAGCTTTGCCCCGGTTCTGGATATTGCTAATCCGATCAGCAGTGTTATCGGTGATCGTGCTTTTCACCGGGATCCGGAAACGGTTTCTCATTTAGCCAATGCCTGGATTCGGGGCATGCGCAGGGCAGGCATGGAAGCGGTAGGCAAGCACTTTCCTGGACACGGTTCGGTGGAAGGTGACTCTCATCATGTGATGCCGTTCGATCGTCGCCGGTTTCGGGAAATTGAAGCGCTGGACCTGGTGCCTTTTCGGCGGGTGATTACAACCCATCTAACCGGCATTATGATGGCCCATGTAATTTATGATCAGGTGGATAAGGCCGCGGCAGGTTACTCGCGCTACTGGATAGACACGGTCTTGCGCGGGCAGCTCGGTTTCGAAGGCATTGTCTTTAGCGATGACTTGAGCATGAGTGGTGCAGAATCGGTCGGCGGTTACCCGGAACGAGCGAGGCATGCGCTTGCAGCCGGTAGCGATATTCTGCTGGTGTGCAACAGTCCAGACGGTGCCGATGAAGTGCTGGAATCGCTTAACGGTTACGCCAATCCGACCTCGCAGCTGCGCATGATACGATTGCACGGTGCCACGGTGAACGCGGATTTGTTCGCCTCCCGGGACTGGCAAAATGCCTGCGAAGAATTACATGACTTCAATCATCGCCTGGGACTGGCGGAAAGTGGGGATTTATTTGAATAATGTTTAATCTGGAAGATTGGTTGCCCGGTATCGACCGGGAATGGCTCTGGGTAGTGCAGGTATTCATCGTTGTATTGATCACTGCATTTGCCAGTTACTTCACCAAGCTCTTTCTCGCGAAGGTGTTGAAAAAGCTTGGCCGTACCCCGACGCGTTGGGACGACATTGTTTTTGGGGCGATGATGCGCCCAATTAGCTGGATAGTCTGGTTGGTTGGCCTGGATATCGCGATTGATATTATCTATCTCGAAACCAAAAGCGCGATCTTTACCTATTCCGATTCGATTCGTGACGTTGGGGTACTGGTTTGTATTACCTGGTTTGTGCTCGGAGTAATTCGCGGTGCGGAACAGGAGTTCAGCGAGAATTCGGATCGGATCGACAAGCATACCGTGCATGCTATCAGCAAGCTGGTGCGCCTGGCGGTTATCATTACTGCCGCTTTAGTGATACTGCAGACACTCGGTTTCAGCGTATCGGGCGTATTGGCGATGGGTGGCATTGGCGGCATCGCGGTTGGCTTCGCGGCCAAGGACCTGCTTGCCAATTTTTTCGGCGGGCTGATCGTGTATCTCGACCGACCGTTTGTCATCGGTGACTGGATTCGCTCCCCCGATCGCAATATCGAGGGCACCGTGGAGGACATCGGCTGGCGGGTAACAATGATCCGCGATTTTCAATCACGCCCCCTGTATGTACCAAACTCGGTTTTCACCAATATTATCGTCGAAAATCCCTCGCGCATGGCGAATCGTCGCATCTACGAAACCATTGGTCTGCGATATTCCGACCTGACCAGCATGGATAAGGTCGTGGCCGAGGTAGAAGCAATGCTCAAAAGCCACGACGAAATAGATCCCGATACAACCATGATGGTTAACTTCAATGAATTTTCAGATTCGTCGGTGGACTTCTTTATCTATTGCTTTACCAAAACTACGCAGTGGGTAAAATTCCATCAGATCAAGCAGGATGTCATGCTGCGCATTGCCAGGATTATCGAGGCAAACAACGCCGAGATTGCATTTCCGACATCGACAATTCATATTGGTGATCCCATTGCGATAAATAAATCCTGACATGAATGCAGACAGAGCCCAGCAAGTACACCAGACGGCCGAACTATTGTTCGACGATAACGCGGTAGAGCAGGCTATTGCTGAGCTCGCGCGCAAGGTCGAAGCTGACAGCGAGCAGGATTTTCCGCTGGTGCTTTGCGTTATGAATGGCGGGCTCTATTTAACCGGGCAATTGCTGCGTCACTGGAATTTTCCGTTAACGCTCGATTATGTGCACGCCACTCGATATCGGCTCGCGACGCTCGGCAAAGACGTGTTATGGAAAGCCTATCCCCAAAATGAAATAAAAGACCGCAACGTGATTATCGTTGACGATATTTACGACCAGGGCTATACCCTCGAAGAAGTTAAATCCTACTGTCTGAAGCACGGCGCGCGCAAATGCAGCAGTGTATTCCTGATCGGCAAAACCCATGAAAGAAAAAAAGCGGATGTGGTTCCGGACTACGTCGGACTCGAGTGCGGCGACTGCTATGTCTATGGAGTCGGCATGGATTTGAACGGACATTTTCGCAATCTCCCCAGTATTTATGCCCTGCCTGAAAAGGTTGTCTGATGCTGGCTATCATTGGCGGTAGCGGCCTTTATTCGCTAGGAGAAGATTTCCATCTAGAGGAACAGGCGTCTCGTAATACTCCGTTCGGCGATACCTCGGCAGATATTTTGCAAGGCCGCTGGCATGATATTCCGCTTGTTTTTTTACCGCGCCATGGTCCCGGGCATCGAGTGCCGCCGCACCGCGTTAACTATCGCGCCAATATCTGGGCCTTGAAGCAGCTCGGTGTTGCAAAGATTATTGCGGTAAATGCGGTCGGTGGAATCACTAGCGATATGCCACCCCTGACACTGGCCCTGCCAGACCAGGTTATCGATTACAGCTCGGGACGTGAACATACGTTTTTCGATGGTGACGATGCACAAGTTACCCATGTTGACTTCAGCTGGCCTTACAGCGCCGAGTTACGAGGTATCCTGATGGAAGTTGGATTGCAAATGGGTCAGCCGCTCGCTGCATCCGGCACTTATGGCAGCACCAACGGCCCTCGCCTCGAGAGCGCTGCCGAAATTACCCGGATGCGAAACGATGGCTGTAATCTGGTCGGTATGACGAGCATGCCGGAGACGGCACTGGCACGTGAACTCGAGATAGATTACGCCTGCCTGGCGCTGGTCGTAAACTGGGCTGCAGGTGTCGGGGACAGCCCTATCAGCATGCAGGATATTCTGCAAAACATGGAGCAGGGCACGCAGCAGGTTAAGTCGTTGTTACTCGCAGCGGCGAGGCTGATGCAGCAATGAACTACTGTAGCCAGTGTGGACAACCCGTTATTCTGAAAATTCCGGTCGATGACAATCGTGAGCGCTTTGTCTGCGACCACTGTGGCTATGTTCATTATCAAAATCCGAACAATGTGTGTGGTGCGCTACTAACGCGCGGCGACAGGATATTGTTATGCAAACGCGCGATCGAGCCGCGTTACGGATTGTGGACTTTACCTGCGGGTTTTATGGAAAATAATGAAACCGTGGCCGAGGCCGCGGCCCGGGAAGCGATGGAAGAGGCCAATGCGGAATCGGGGCCCCTGACTTTGTTCGGTATTTTCAGCATGCCGTATATCTCCCAGGTTTATCTCATGTTTCATGGAGAGCTTACCAGTGAAGAGATTTCGGCAGGACAGGAAAGCCTGGACGTCGGTATGTTTACCCAGGAACAGATTCCCTGGGACGAGCTTGCATTCCCGGTTGTGACCCATAGCCTGAAATTGTTTTTTGAGCATGGCACCGACAAGGTTCACCACGCCTGGTTCAGTCGAGGCGCAGACCGCAACGTGGTGTTGCATTCCATCGACTAGATTGAGGCGGATAGTTGTAAAAGGCTGTGAGGGCGCGATGGCCGGTACACAGTGTCAGATATCGTGGGAGTCCTTATCCACATTCTCATCCGGGTCCTGGATAAGCGAGATATCGGTGAACTCTGAAACCACCGATTGATTGCGGCCATTATTTTTTGCTTCGTAAAGGGCTATATCAGCGCGCTTGATAAGTTCGCCAATGGTTTCGCCTTTTACGATCGCCGCGCAGCCGAGGCTGGCGGTTATCTGTCCTGCGGATTCGAAGTTGGTAGTTGCGACAAGCTTTCTGATTGTTTCCGCTATGGGCAATAAATCTTCCTCCTCGATCGTGGTGCAGCAAATCAGGAACTCTTCTCCACCCCAGCGTGCGACGAAGTCGCTGGCGCGAATCGCGTTTTCAAAAATTGATGCCAGTTTTTGCAATACGGTGTCGCCGGTATCGTGGCCGTAGCTATCGTTGACACTCTTGAAATGATCGATATCCAGCATGATGATGCCAAAACGCTGATGGTGGCGTTCAAACCGGGAAAATTCCTTGCGCAGGATCTGGTTCATACTGGTGCGATTCGACAAACCGGTCAGGTTGTCGGTTAACGCCATGCGCGTTAATTCGCTATTGTCTTCAAGCAGTTCCTTTTGCGTATCGAGCAAGGACTCGGTACGTTCATATATTTTCTGCTCCAGGTAATTGTTCATATTCTGTAACTGGCCCGACAACTTGCGGCCGTACCATATTGCTATTAAGGTCACGGTAAGACTTACCAACACCGCAATGATCGAGAAAATAACGATTTGAATGCGATTTTTTTCAGCACCGCTAGTGGCCATCAGCAACACCTTTTGCACATCCATACGCTGCGCCTGGGTAAGTTCGGAAAGGTGGGAGAGTAAAGGTGCTGTCTTGGGTAGAACTTCCTGCAGCAGGATCTTGCTGGCTTCATCGCGACTGCCATTGAGAAACAGCACCGAAACCTGTCGATTCAAATCGTTGATATCGCGATCCAGACGATCAATCGCATCCATGATTTCCCGCTCCCGCGGTGCCAGCAAGGGTACCAGCCTGGTGTGGGTTTCGGTGTAGGCGCCGGCCAGGCGGTTGAAATTTGGCCATGACTCTTTCTCGATGAATTCCTCATCGTGCAGCAGCATCGATTGCATGAAACGGGTGCGGCTTTGGATGATGCTAGAGAGCTCGTTTATCAGGTTTATTTTCTCGAGCTGATGAGAAACCTGCTGGGTTACATCGCGATTACTGCTACTGGTCGAGTAAAACGCGATAACGGCCAGGGTAATCATCATCAGGATGATGATCGCAAAGCCATAGATTAGTAAACGAGTAGGGTGATGCATTTACCGAGTTTCAAGCCTTGAATCTAGTAGCTCTATCCTTATGCCAGTCTCATATTGATCTAATTATAGAATAGATGCGCAAATCTTTTCCTGAACCTGGTCAATATTGCGATAAACCACGCCGTGTATGTCGCTGTCTAGCGTAATCCGGGTTTTATTCTCGGCAATAATCAGTTTATCCAGCGTTTCGGCACTGGCGGGCGCCACCACCGGATCATTATTTCCCTGGTATAGGTAGACATCTGCAGCGATCGTGAGGTTATTTGCTGTTAAATCGTCGATAAATTGCTGTAACTGGTAAAGCGCGCGTACCGGGATATGCTGGTAATTCACTTCCGGGTTCTCGGATTGGTTTGGAGTGAAAGGTACTAATCCTTCGGAGCTCACCCAGCTCACGAGTCGATTGGCATGATGTACCAGGGGTACAAAAACCATATTTTTATTTTTGAAATGGACTGGCGCGTTGACGCTGGTTACCGATTTAATCCTGTTATTGGGATGATTTGAGGCGTGATTCAAGGCCAGCAAGCCACCGGTGGAAAAGCCCACGATATGCACCGATTGACTGTATGCTTTTATGATGTCGTAGCCTCTCTCCACCGATGCGGCCCAATCATGCCAGTTGCGGCTGCGCAAATCCCAGGGTGACGTGCCGTGGCCCTTGAGTCGTATGCCCAGTACATGATGGCCGGCAGCATGCAGACGCTCACCAAGGCTTCTCAATTCAGCGGGGCTTGAGAGGAATCCGTGAATCAGCAGCACCGCCGAAGCCGATTTATTTTTCGATTTGAGAAAATACCAGTTGGCATCGGCGGTTTGCGTTTGCTGCGAATTGATCTCTTCGTAGCGCTCACGTTGAAACTGCTCTCGGTCCCATTCGTAGGCCAGTATCTGGTCATTAAATCGATAATCGGCAAGCGCACGCGCATTGATCTTGTCCGCTTGCAGCATCGCATTTTCAATGATACGAGTTATTTTCGACAAGGGGCTGACTTCATTCGCGTATACACTGATCAAATTTTCGGTACGAATATCGTCGACGTGGAAATCTTCAATCAGTTTTTGATCAATCACGTAGTTGCCCTGATCAACATGCAACAGTTTCATGCTGGCCGCGGTTTTGAGAAATTGATCCAGCCGACTGCTGCCCCGGTTGATAATCGCACCATACTCCTCGGGGTTGCATAAACTGCGGTGCAAGTGATATTCGGTTTTTTGTATAAGCTTGATCCCGAGATAAAGCATTTTATGAAAGCGGCCGCAGTCTATTTGAGAAAGACCCTGCTCGAATAGTTTCATAATGACCAGTGACGCGATATGACTGAGGTTGACCGTAACCGCCTCGTACATGGAGCCCATGTAGTCATCGCGCACATGGTTGGATTTGACCTTCATGCCGATCGCATGAATGCGACCACCCCAATGACCAGTCCTGGGTTTGAGTTCGAATAATTCGTTTAAGGATTCAAATCGATGCACGACGTTGGGGAGAATTCTCTTTTCCCACCAGCGCCAGTAATTACCGGCGATGATCGGCCGAGAAAATCGGATATCCATATCGGTTTCCTTGAATAACAGGTTACCTTCGATGATCAGCTCTTCCGCGAAGCGCTTGTTAATACCCCGATTAAACAGACGTGCGGCCTGGTGCAGAATGTTGTCACTAACCCGGATCGGGTAGAAGGTAATATGACTTGGCACGATGACAGTCGGTTTTACCGCCTTCTGCATCAAGTGTTCGACACTATCAAAATCCAGTTGCTCAGCCCAACGCTCTACACGGTGATACTTACCGGCCGCGAAGTCATGTAATAAGGCGGTTTTAAACGCATCCAGCGCGAGCGCGATCACTGCCGGTCCGCGGTGGTGTTTGCGGCGCTCGTTCGCAGTGCGTGAGAAAACATTGTACTGACCTTTGTGGTCGATCACGCGTTTATCCTTGACCATGCCACCCTCGGGAAACACGACAAGTTTACGACCATGTAAAATTTCCCGCGCCAGAAACGGGAACAGGTTCGGCAGGTCATTCGGAACAACGCCGATGGAGTAAAGGAACTGGTTGAAACGCTCGTCGCCTTCAAAAAACTCGGCCGCGGCTACCGACCGACAGTAAGCGCCGGTTGCCTCATTGATCAGGTATTGTGGAATAAAGGTCTCGAAACGCGCGAAATGATTGAATAAGAAAATATCACCCTGCTGTACCGCATCGTTTTCGACGCCGACGTCCTGGTGCAGCTTGATATTGAGTTTCAACAATTTCCTGGTAGTGCGGAATGCCCTGACACAAAAATCGTAAACTCGGGTATTGATCTCTGGATTATCTGGATCGACGGCCATTTAGCTGTGACCTTTTTTTACTTTATATGCTGTGATTGCATGGCTCATTTTATTGAGACTCCAAATAGTTTAGAAGTTCCACCTTTGGCCGATAAAGCTTTTGTAGATAACTGTTTCTTATACCAATGCGCATGCGTGTTTGTCTATATATGCTTTTAATATCTGCCCTTACACAGGGTCAGCTATTAGCGGCGGAGCCTCGCTATGACTTTCGGATCGTGATCGACGTTTCCGGAAGCATGAAGCAAAGCGACCCGCAGAATCTGCGCGTGCCTGCGTTAAAATTGATGAATGGTCTGATACCGACCGGGTCCCGTGCTGGCGTATGGACCTTCGGGCGCTACGTTGATATGAGCGTGAAATGGGGCGTGGTCAACGATGCCTGGCGCAAGCTGGCCGATTTAGGTGCCGATAAGATCCACTCCAATGCCTTGTTGACCAACATTGAAAGTGCCCTCGCGCGAGCCAGTGTTGGCTGGAACAAACCGGATACCGAAACCAGTCGGATTCTGTTGCTACTTACCGACGGAAAGGTGGATGTGTCTAAAGATACGGCAAAAAATGAGCAATCCCGCGCCAGGGTCTTAAGCAAGAGCCTGGGTGCCCTCAAGCAAGCGGGAGCACAGATTCACACGATTGCGCTATCGCGGGGTACGGACGAGATACTGCTGAAACAGCTTGCCCTGGAAACCGGGGGATCATTCGCCGTCGCGCAAAGTGCCGCCGAACTGCAAAAGGTGTTCTTCAAGATGTTTGAGCGCGCCAGTGAACCGGACACGGTTGAGCTAAACGGCAGGGAATTTCCGATAGATTCCAGCATCAAGGAAATGACTTTACTGTTATTTCGCAAGGCGGGTAGCGCACCAACATTGCTGATACCACCAGATAGTCCTGCGATAAGTGCTCAAAAACCACGTGGATCCCGATGGCGTAGCGACCAGGGTTACGATTTGATTACGGTTAAAAATCCCCAGGCCGGCACCTGGCGAATCGATGCCGAGATGGATCCGGACAATCGCCTGATGGTGGTTACGGATTTAAAACTGCAGGTGGGTGGGGTACCCGCCTATAGCACACCGCGAGAAGCGCTCAGGGTGACGGCCGAATTGTTTAATCGAGACAAGAAGATTAGCCGGAATAGCTTTCTGCGCTTTGTTGATTTCGAATTTTCCCATGTCGATGTCGAGGGTAATGCAGTTACGCATGTGATGACACACACCGACGTGCGCAGTGATAAGGGACAGTATCTTTACCCGCTCGAACAGAAATTAACCGAGGGAATGCATCGTTTTGTTATTTCTGCAGATAGCAGTACCTTTAACCGCAGCAAACGCTTCGACATGCAGGTGCAGTGGCCGGTGGAAGTCAAAATCGAGGCGCAACAAGCACCTGGCATTTATGAATTGAAACTGCGCGCACGCGAGGAGTATCTGACAGCGGATGGCCTGGTTGCAGAGGTAGATATCGAGGCACCGGATGGAACCAGGGACAGCCTTGCACTTGAATTCTCATCCGGATGGTTGCGTGCTGACGTTGAGACCAATCAGGATGGGCTCTATCGCGCGCATGTGAAAATATCGGCGCAATCGCATGCCGGCGAAATCCAGGATGTTGATCTTGGGACATTCTCGATGCTCGGTGTTTATCGTGCGCCGCCGATTGTGGTACCGGAACTGGTCGAGGCCGAGCAAGCCGATGCTGTTGAGCAGGAGGCAAAATCCGATGCCATCGACTGGAAACTGGTCGGGGTGGTAATAGTCGCCGTTAATCTTTCTTTACTATTGCTACTGGTGCTTGGCTGGTGGTTGCTGAAGAGGAAAAAGGGCGCGCCTGAGCTGGTTCTGAAAGAGGAGGAATTCGGTGCTTGAAGTCAACGCCATTTATTTTATTCTACTGCTCGAAGGTTTCGTACTGTCGCTGGTACTGTTACTGGTCTGGTTACTGGTAACGTTAATTCGCAAGCGGCGTAAACGAAGGTACATAACGGAACTTGCTACAGCGATCAAGGGTCGCTCTGCCTCGCGCAAACAGCAGACTGAATCTTTCTTGCAGGCGGTTTACCAACTTGAAGGCGAAGATTTGAGGGCCACGCTGACTGACATTGATAAACATGAGACAGATTTTTTCCAGCACCTGGTTGAGAGCTTGTCCCGAGGCGGCAGAGCACAAATCAATACGCTGGATATGTCCCTGGACAAATTAATCAAATCATACAAATGCCTGCAACCACGGGTCGAGATTCTACCCCTGGAAGAACTGGAAGTCGTTCAGGAAATTACAACACTGCGCGGCGAAAACGAAATGCTGCGAAGCGACCTTTCTGTCGCGCAAAACAAGCTCGGTGACCTGGTTACTGAATTTGGAGAAATCTTCGGTGGCGGCAAGGACCACCAGCTTACCTTACAGGAAGTTATGGATAAGGTGGACGCGATGAAAGCCGATCATGACAGCACGACGGCAATCGAAGGTCAGAATTAAACCGGTGCGTTGCCCGCGCGCCACTTGATATTGCAACCCACGCTTGGGACCTGTTCGTCTGATGGAGGATTACCCGCGAGTAACCCGTCGACCGCGGCTTTCATGTCATTGCCGCTAACGGTGACATTGTTACTGGGTCTCGACGCATCATACTGCCCACGATAAACCAGCCGATGGGACGCATCGAACAAAAAGAAATCCGGCGTGCAAGCGGCCCGATAGGATTGCGCAACCTGCTGTGATTCGTCATACAGATAGGGAAACTCGAATCCACATTTTTGTGCCAGTTCAACCATTTTTTCGGGGCTGTCGGCCGGGTATCCGGTGACGTCGTTGGAGCTGATCATGACGACGCCCATTCCACGAGGTTGTGCCGCGTTGGCAAATTCGCTAAAGGAGCGGATGATATGCAACACGTAAGGGCAGTGGTTACAGGAGAAAACGACCAGTAACGGCTTGCCGCTATAGTCTGAGAGGCTTACCAGGTTGCCGCTGGCAGGTTCGGGTAGTGAAAAGGAGGGCGCCTGGGTGCCAATTTCCAGCATTGTCGATGGGGTTTCTGACATTTTGGTGCTCAGTTTACTTGATTGGCAGTCGATTATACTCTGATTACGAGGCCACGTAAGCAGCTTGAATCTCCAGCAAGCCAGGATCGAAGGCGACCGAGCTAAGCCGCGTCACGACAGGTTTTCGAAACTCCGGTTAATGGCTTCTTCGAAAAACGGTAGGTCTTCCATTTGCATACACAATGGCGGACAAATGCGCAGCACGTTACGGTACGCCCCGGACTTGCTCGCCACCAGGCCAGAATCACGCGTGTTCTCAAACAGACGAGCCATGGTCTCCGGGTCGGGCTCCTTGGTTTCACGATTCTTGACCAGTTCGACCGCCATCATCATGCCACGTCCGCGCACCGAACCGATTACCTCATGCCGGGTTTGCAAATCCCTGAGGACGTCGAGCAGGGCTGTACCGACCTGTTGCGCTCGTTGCTGGAGTCCATGTTGCTGAATGATGTGCAGCACCGAGCGTCCGGCTGCACAGCTGACCGGGTTGGCGCCATAAGTGTGGAAATAAAATTTATGTGCCATCGCCTCGGCAATTTCGCGTTTGACGATCAGTGCTCCGAGCGGGTATCCGTTACCGATGCCCTTGGCGGCGACGACCATGTCGGGCACCACGTCGTGTTGTTCAAACGACCAGAAACTGTCGCCGGTGCGCGCCACGCCGGACTGGACCTCGTCTATGATCAATAGTCCTCCAGCGGCCTTGACGCGCTCCTGCGCGCCCTTGATATAGCCTTCGGGAATCGGCACGATGCCACCGTAGCCTTGCACCGGCTCGATGATCATGCCGGCCAACTGTCCCGAGGTAGCGTAGTGAATCGTTCCTTCGAGATCGTTAAGGTAAGGCTCGACCCCTTCGCCATGGATCCCGCGGTACTGATCCGGTACCGGGGCGAACTGGACCCCGCCAAGTTGCGGCACATTATGACGGAAACTGCTGATCCCGGTAACCGACTGGGCGCCAAAGGTAGCACCGTGATAGGCGTTGGTCAGTGAAATCATGTCGATGTTGCCGGTGTAACTGCGTGCCAGCAGGAGCGCCATGTCAATCGCCTCGGCACCGCTGTTCATTAAATGCACAGTCCATTCTTCGCCTGCTGGCATCGTCTTTGTCAATTCCTCTGCGTAGTGCGCCGGCATCGGGTGGAAAAACATGGTCGTGCAATGTTGCAGGTTTTGCGCCTGTCGAACTACTTCACGCGTGACCACGGGATTGTTGTAACCGATGCTGACCGTCAGGTTCTGACTCAGGCAGTCGAGGTAGCGGTTGTCTTTTTCATCCCACAGGTAGTTGTCCTGGCCACGCTTGAAAATTAGCGGTTGCTGGTAAGGCACGAAGGCGCGTTGCGATGCGGCGTAGTAGGCATTGCGCCGCGCGACGATGGCGTCGGTATTCCAGTCGAGTGCCAGTTCATGCTGATCGTGATCGAATTGTGAAGTCATCAAGGTCTCCTGAGACGTCTCTTGCCAGCGAACATAGCGGAAGCCCGGCGCTTAGACAATCCGTTTGACGGTGAACGAACACAATTATACCTGCTGCTGATTTTACCTGAGACAGCTCAAGCTGGTTGTTTTGAACGCTATCTCTGTCAGAATAATCGCCAGTTCATTAATCGAGAGTTACCTTGCCTGACACTCCAAAACGATCAGCAAGCAAGCGCAAACGAAGATCGCATGGACAAAAGCGTGTCTCCACGGCACCGCGCGCACGCCACTCGAAGCAGGACTGGATCACCTGGTTAAAACCGAAGCTCGAGATTTCATCGGCTGCGAGGCTATGCTTAAGCGGGCGCAGGGGGAGGATCACTGGAGCATGGAGCTCCTCGAATTCGACGGCCCGGAGTTCGATCCATTTTACATGCATACAGTGTTCCGAGGTGATGAGGCAATTGGACTGGTGACTTCAGGCGGCTTTGGGCATCGACTGCAAAAGGCGATCGGGTTGGCCTATTTTCGCAACAAGATCGGTCCCGATGATGAACTCCATGTCGAAATTCTCGGTCGCAAAACTTCCGCGAGGATTGGAACTCGCCTGTAGGAATCCTTCTCGATAGCGCGAAATAGACGCTAATTCCGGTTGGAGATGCAGGTCACAAATACGAGAATTTGCACCGGAATTTCGCCCAAATCGCACCTATACTTAGCGCTGTGAAACTTGAACTCTCAATGCTTTGACAACGAAAGCCAAAAAACCATCGAAAGCCAGCCCCACTAAGCAGGCATTACAAGATGAAGTTGCGGAGTTGCGTGGGCAGTTAGCCGAGGCAGAAGTTTTATTCGAATACCGTGAATTTCGTAGCCAGACACTGTCAAAAATGCTTAACCTGGGCATCTGGGAGTGGGACGAAAAGGCGGACAAGCCATTGTCCTACTCGGATGAGTTGGCCGATGTTTTTGGGGTCGATACTGCGGGGCTTAAAAAGTTATTCCAGAATCGCAACAATTTTGAACGTATCGTCCATCCGGATGACCTGGAACTCTTTCGCTCTCACCTTGATTCCAAGTCTATTTTGAAGCCAGACAAATGCCATGTATTCGAGTATCGAATAATGGCTGGTAAAAATGAAGTGCGCCATATGCGCGAATTCGAGCAGGGTATATTCGATGATGATGGTGACCTGGTTTCGAGTTTTGGCATGGTGCAGGATATATCCGAATCCGTAGCCGCGATTAATGCGTTACAACGGAGCGAAGAGCGATTTAGCACCCTGTTTGCGCAATTGCCACTGGGCGTTCAGGAAGAAGACTATTCCGAGATCAAGAAAGTAGTCGATAAACTGCGTTTCCAGGGCGAGACGGATCTTGAAAAGCATTTCCGCGACAACCCGAAGATTCTACAGGACCTGGTTAAACAGACACGCATTACCAGTGTCAACGAGGCGTTGTTGCGGATTCACGAAGCCGACTCCAGAGAAGTGTTTCTTGCCGGTGAAAACGATGTCGATAACTGGTGGGATGCGCAATGGGTCGAGTACTACGCTAAAGAAATTGCAGCACTCGCCAGCGATGACAAATACCACTCTGCAGAACGGGTCGACTCCCGTTTGGACGGCTCGTATTTTGAAACCCGCTCAATCGTGACCGTAGTGAGGGGTTACGAAGATACCTGGGAGCGGGTTATCACCATTCATGAAGATATCACCGATCGTAAAGAGGCGGAAACGAGATTGATCGAGGCCAAAACACAGGCAGAGGAGGCCAACCAGGCCAAGTCCGAGTTCCTGTCGAACATGAGCCACGAACTGCGTACCCCGTTGAATGCGATTCTCGGGTTTTCGCAACTATTTGAATATGATCGGAGCCTGAGCGAACAGCACCTCGCAAACGCCACCGAAATAAATCGAGCCGCCAAACACCTGATTTCGCTAATCGACCAGATACTCGATTTATCACGAATCGAAGCGGGTGAAACCGACGTGTCGCTGGAGCCGGTTTCGCTGAAGCAGGTTTTAAACGATAGCGTTCACTGGGTGGAACCACTAGCTCAAATTCGCAATATCGGCATCGAATTTGATGCGTCATGGTTTGAAAATTTAAACGTGGTTGCGGACTCGATTCGACTCAAGCAGGTTTTCCTGAATTTATTGACTAACGCCGTCAAGTATAATTGCGAGAACGGCATCGTCAGTGTTGTTTTTGAACAGGGCAACGAAAACCTGTTGCGCATTGGCATCCGCGACACCGGGGTTGGTATCTCACCCGAAAAACTTAAAGAATTGTTCCAGCCTTTCAATCGGCTGGGTGCTGAATTTAGCGGCGTCGAAGGTTCCGGTATTGGCCTGGTGATTACTCGTCAGCTGGTCGATTTAATGCGAGGTGAACTCGAAATCGATAGTAACCCCGGAGAAGGCAGTACTTTCTGGGTAACGCTCGAACTCGCGCCAACACCGAAACCTGGCGGCCTGGTAGATTTCCCCGATCCGATAACGACCCGAGTCAATCGCCCCAATGGGGAAACCTCGCGCATCCTGGTTGCCGAAGATAACTTGATTAACCAGGAACTGATGGCCGCGCAGTTGAATATTCTTGGCTACAGCGCCGACTATGTTGAAAACGGAGCGCAGGCGCTAGAACTCTGGCAGCAGGGGCACTATAACTTGTTGCTTACCGATATCCGCATGCCTGAAATGAATGGTTATGAACTGGTGCAGGAAATCAGGGAGCAGGAAAGTGGCCAGGGTACAAGGGCACCGGTAATCGCAATAACCGCCAACGCGTTGGAAGCGGACGTAGAGAAATGCTTCGCTGTCGGTGTGGATGACGTCATTCCCAAGCCGGTAGAACTCGATGATTTACGCAGTGTTCTTGAAAAATGGGTACCGGACGAAGCCTTCGATGAAGTCGAGCAGGATAAACTCGAAGCGGTTGACCTGGTTGTGGAAGGGGCTATCGACCTGAGTGTGCTGACACAGTCCACTGGAGATAATCCCGACCTGCACCGAAGGTTACTCAAATCTTATCATGAAGCGCTTGAAGGTGAGCTTGAGAATATCCAGCAGGCCTTTGCCTGGAAGAATAGCGATCAAATTGCCGAATATTCCCACAAGTTAAAATCGTCGTCGCGCAGCCTGGGCGCAATGGCCATGGCGCAAACATGCCAGCACCTGGAATCCAGGGCGACCGATGCGGCCTGGGAGAAGATTGAGGCTATGATGCCCCAGTTACGCAAGCATGCAGCCGAAGCGTCAGAGTTTATCGAAAAGTTTCTCGGCGAATCGGTAATCGAAAGTGGAGCGGTTGTTTTGGAACCAGAATTCAGCCCCCAGTTGCTTGATGATGACGAAGACGTTACCCAGTTTAGTATCAAGCTGCTGCTGGTCGATGATGACTACATCATGCACCGGGTGATGACGGTCATGCTGAACGACCTGGGTATTTCGGGGGTATTTAACGCGATGTCCGGTCCGGAGGCACTGAAAATTCTGGAGCAGAATAGCGACGGAGTCGATGTCGTGATTTGTGACCTGAACATGCCCAAAATGGATGGAGTCGAGTTTATTCGGCATTTGGCAAAACGGAATTATTCGGGATCATTGATTCTGACCAGTGGAGAAGATTTACGAATTCTGAAGACAGTTGAAAAACTGGCTATCGAACACGATTTACATGTGCTTGGCGTATTGGAGAAACCCGCAATACCCTCCAAACTCAGCGAGCTGCTGGATTCTCTGGACCAGATTCGCCAGGAAGGCACGATGATGATGGTTGGTCCGCTTCCACTTGCAGAGCTGAAAAAAGCAATCGCCGATGATCAGCTGGATACCTACTTTCAACCCAAGGTAGATATCAAATCCGGTCAGGTTGTCGGTGTCGAGGCGCTGGTCCGCTGGAATCATCCAGTCAAGGGGTTAATAAAGCCGAATGCTTTCATTACCCTGGCGGAAGAAAATGGACTGATCAGAGATTTAACCGACCAGGTTTTAGTCAAGGTGCTGGAGTACGCAACCAAATTGAAATCGATGGGCTACAACCTCAATATTGCGATTAATCTGTCGGTCGATTCATTAACTGACCTGGAGTGGCCCGACCGGGTTTCAAATATGCTGGAAAACTGCGGACTGGAGGCATCCAGTATTTCCTTCGAAATCACTGAAAGTCGTTTGATGGAGCATCTTTCGGTCGCACTTGATATTCTGAGCCGACTGTCGCTGAAGCGCTTTAATTTGTCGATCGACGATTTTGGCACGGGTTATTCGTCGATGGAACAGCTGCAGCGTATCCCGTTTTCCGAATTCAAAATTGACCGTGCTTTTGTGCATGGCGCGGCGCAAGAGGCCTCGGCGCGTGCAATTCTTGAATCAAGCGTGCTGTTGGCGAAAAAACTCGATATGAAGGTAGTCGCCGAGGGCGTCGAGGACCAGCGAGACTGGG
This sequence comes from uncultured Gammaproteobacteria bacterium, assembly GCA_964196225.1. GTDB lineage: Bacteria > Pseudomonadota > Gammaproteobacteria. Next base: position 27,340 of record CAXMSP010000114.1, read on the forward strand.
ATGTTGTTGCCGAGGTCGGTTGCGATCAGGTACAGGGTTTCATCGTGTCGCGCCCGTTACCTTTCACCCATCTGATCAAGTGGCTCGAACAACAGAAAGCAGGAAAATAATCCCGTATCCAGTCTTGAAATCATAATAAAAACTCCCAAATAGGAAGCTGTAATCGCCAGGTCTCAAAGAGAGTGGCGGCACATTTGCCAATTGCTTCATTAGGAGAATTTGTTATGACAACTATCGATTTATCCCCCTTGTACCGCAGCAGCATCGGTTTCGACCGCATGGGTTCCCTGTTGGATAATGCCTTACGTAGCCAAAAGGCTACAGTCGGTTTCCCACCTTACGATATCGAGGCTACCGGAGACGATCGCTATGCGATTACACTCGCGGTTGCGGGCTTCGAAGAAAGCGAACTCGAAATCCAGGTCGAAAAAGGCGAGTTACGGGTAAGTGGTAAAAAAGCCGATGACAGCGAGGAAAGGTCCTACCTGTATCGCGGCATCGCCAACCGCAGCTTCGAGCGCAAGTTCAACCTTGCCGACCATATCGAAGTCAGCGGTGCAGACCTGAAAAACGGCCTGTTGACTATCAGCCTGGTCAAGGAAGTCCCCGAGGCAATGAAGCCGAAGTCGATTGTTATCGGCTCCGCCAGCGCCACCCTCGAGCACAAGGAAAAAGCTGAAAAAGCAGCTTAATCAGGAGTATTTTACCGCAGCCATTACGACGGCTGCGGTAACACCTAAAACAACCAAATCGGCAAAACGCGATGCACCCCCAGGGTGGTGCTAGCCGGTGCTCGTAATTTCTTCGGGGGATTGACGTTCGAGCCCATATTTCTTGATGCGCTCGCGCAGCGTGCTGGGAGCCATGGCGAGACGCGTAGCGGCTCCCTTGTCGCCTTCAATTTTCCACTTGCACTCTTGAAGCGCGGACTGGATCATTTCCTGTTCGACTTCGCCGAGCGTTTTTCGTGTAACCTGCAATGGAGGTGTATTAAGTTCGAAGGCTTCGTCTAGTTGCAGGTTGCTACCCTCGGTGAGTATCACCGCCCGCTCGATGATATTTCCCAGTTCACGTACGTTACCCGGCCAGGGATATGTCTCTAGTCGCTGCATGACCGCAGCTTCAATGCGATTAATCCGCTTACCTATTTTTTTAGAATACTTGTTCAGGAAATGATAGGCGAGGGTGGCAATATCCTCGCTGCGCTCACGCAGCGGCGGGCTTTGAATCGGGAAAACGTTGAGGCGGTAGTACAAATCTTCACGGAACTTGCCCTGGGCGATATTGTTAAGCAGTACCCGGTTGGTGGCTGCGATGACGCGCGCGTCGACCTTGATGGTTTTATTGCCCCCAACGCGTTCAAATTCCTGCTCCTGCAGTGCGCGCAGTAACTTCGACTGTGACTCGAGGGGAATGTCGCCTATTTCATCCAGGAACAGGGTACCGCCATCGGCCAGTTCGAACCGACCTTTCTTGTTATATAGAGCGCCGGTGAAAGCCCCTTTTTGATGTCCAAAAAGCTCGCTTTCGATTAATTCGGCTGGCAGTGCAGCACAGTTAATTTTGATTAACGGCAGGCCACGGCGATGACTGTTGGCGTGAATCGCTCTGGCGATTAATTCCTTGCCGGTTCCGGTTTCTCCAGTAATCAGCACCGTTGCATCGGTATTTGCGACCTGATCGATTTTATGCATCAGCTTTTTCTGTATATCGCTATCTCCGATGATGGTATCGAAACCGATCTCCTCCTTGATCTCCTCCCGCAGGTAACTGTTTTCCTGCAACAGGCGATTCCGCAATTGCCGAACTTCCTTGAGCGCTGCTTGCAAGGCGTTTTCAATTTCCTTTTTCTCGGTCGTATCCAGGGCGTAAATATTGACATAATTGCTATGGGCGATTGGCATGAAGGTGACCGTATATACCCGGCCCTGGCATTCGAAATCATCGGAGATGGGGCCCAGGTTCTCAACCGCGCGATAGAGTATCTCCAACGCTCTGCCATGTATGAACTCACTGGCCCTTTGACCCCAGTCAACCAACAGTACCTCACTTGCCTTGTTGCCGTAGAGTACCAGCCCCTGTTTTGACAGGCGCATAACCGGATTTGGGTTTTCGTCAGGAAACTTGTTCAATGAGCTGATTGACACTGGGCGTTCACCTGGAATTCTTTCGCAGCAGATCGAATTAATTGGACGCCAAATCCGGCTAACAGTTCCAGACACACATATCTGGCATTTGCGCCCTCGGCGGGCGCTATATCGTTAAAGGTATCAAGCGCAGTCAGATATCAGCTCACTTAGTGGTTCCAGGAATTTACGGTAGGATTTCCAGCGTCCGATGGATGACTGGTAAATTGGCTGGCGCGCCTGCCATAGGCTGGCTGTATTGACCGGGCGTTCAAGCTTTTGATAATCGAGTACCTGCGGCTGCCATTGCACATCACAATGTTGCAGTAATTTCCGGCTGACGGTTTCCGGATTCTGTACCAGGTCCTCGTAGCGTATATCGAGAATTTGATTGGGGAACATCCGGTGCCAATGCGCCATCAATCGTCGATAACCGAGGTAAGCATGCCCCAGGTTTTCGAGGTTGTTGGTGAAATTTAAACCCGTTTCAAAATTTTGCTGGTAACAGGACCAGCAGGTGTCCATCGGATCGCGTTGGCAATGGATAATTTTCGCCTCTGGAAACAGCAGTCGAATCAGGCCCAGGCGAAAATAATTGCCGGGCAGTTTATCCACGACATGGCTGGCTTCCGGCGCCAGACTATGCATCTGCTCGAGTTGCTCCAGTGCAATGTCCATTACCTGTTGTTGATTCAGTGCCGCGACCCGGCGTGTATGGCTTTTTGTGGTGCTCTGCTGATCCGGATTCAGAGACGATGCCAGCTCCAGCATCGAACGTGATTCTCCGGCACCATGTATCAGTGGATGTGCTGACAGTATTTGTTCAACGAGGGTGGTACCAGATCGGGGCATACCGATAATAAAACCAGGCACACTGGAAGCGTTACCCCAATCGCGTCTGTGGCTGAAAAATTCGGGATTGAATGTTTCGATAACGTTGTCGATTTGAGATTCGTGTAATTCCTTGTCAAATCGATTGCGGCTTGCCTTGATATTATTGCCATGTTGATAGTACTTGAATGCTGATACGTGATCGCTTCGTTGTTCGTGAAATCGACCCAGGGTGAAATCGAGCGAAACCAGTTGGTCATCGGGGCTTCCGTTTTCAGTGCGATGCGTGAACTGGTGCTCCAGCATCTCCAGTTGCTGGTCCGTCGGATGAAAGTTTTGGTCTAGCGACAAGCGATACCAGGTAAAAGTGAACTCTGGATCCAGACGTGCCGCCTGTTGCAGGTAATTGGTTGCCCGTTCAAATTTCCCCATGGTTTGAAACAAGATGCCTAGCCAGTAATATCCTTCGACGTTTTTCGGGTCGATATCGAGCACCGATTTGAACCAGTTTTCGGCCTGTCGGGGTTCGGTTTGCAAGGTTATCTTGCCCATGTTTAATCGGGCCTCAAGCATCAGTGGATTCTGTTCCAATGCCAACTCGAAACAGGTTATGGCCTTATCAAGATTTCCCTGTTTTTCAAACGCCTGACCCAGGCGATTATGGATCGTCGCATTGTATGGTTGTGTTTCCAGAACGCGCTGATAGTGATCGATCGCCGCGTCAAACTCCTCGATTTCAAGCAGGGTATCGGCCAGATTAATTCGACAGTCAACAAATTCGGGTCGGTACCACAGGGCATGCTCATAGTGCTTAATTGCGCTGTGTTGCTGCCCGCTGGTGCACATTAAATTTCCCAGTTCATTATGTGCTTCAACATCATCTGGATTAATTGCCACCACCCGGGAAAATTGTTCGATGGCTTTTTGCCGATCGCCTTGCTCCAGGTAAACGGCACCCGAAATAAAAAGGGCATCGGCATGATCTGGCGCAAAAGACAGCGCCCGTTTGGCATGATGCTGTGACTGTTCGAGATCGCCACAGCTGCGATAAATTTCTGCGAGATTTTTTAGCAAATCTGGATTTTCCGGTTCAGCCCTCTGCGCCTTTTGCATGAAATGCAGCGCAGATTTCGAGTTACCCGACTGCTGCATCAGGATCGCCAGCAATTGCAGGGTTTCACCATGGTTGGGAACCTTTTTCAAGATAGTCCGGCATTTACGTTGCGCTGCTGCCAGATTCCCCTGGCGTTGCTGTCTGATGGCTTGTTGTAACAGCTGATTCAGTGCCATCGTATTCGTAGGCTTGATCTGTAAGTTATTTTTCGACATGGCTATGATCATATTCGACCGAGTTTTACGATTTAGTTCACTTGATACTCCTGGTCGGCATGGCCGCCCCGCAAGGGCGGCCATGCCGATTCATCCAGAACGGTAGGCGCTATAAGTTGTACTGTGCGCCAAACTGTAATCGGGTCGCGTCTCCATCGTCACCGTTGACCAGCTCCTGTTCGGCGCGACTTACTTCCACACCGAAATCGACATTTTCATAAGGACTCCAGCGATAGTTAATGTGAAATGTATTGACATTATCGACATCGGTTCCGACGAGGTGATCATCGTCAAACGAAACCGCGCCATAGGCAATTGTGGTTGTGGCGTCGCCCCAGTCGTGGTTATAGGCAGCGACAACCGCGGTATGATCGATCAGTTCGATATCGCTACCATCGACAACAGCTGCTGGATTGAGCCAACCATAATAGGTATATCGGTTCGAGTTTACATTGGCCTTGACCGATATCGAATTACCGTCGCCGACCTTGAAGTTGACGCCACCGGTGATACCGAGGTTGGATTCGGATTCACCATCGGCGGCGCCGCCGTCTACTTCAAATTGCTGGAACAGCCCGGCGACTTGCCAGGAAATGTTCCCACTCTGGGCATAACGTAGTACGACATCTGGCAAAGTGTCGCGAACGTCGGGTGCACCGCTGACCCGGTTTTCCGGATTCTCCAACGCGAAATCCAGACCGTCTTTAATCGTCCAGCGAAACTGCGATTGGCGGATGAAGGTCGCAGCTGCAGGTCCTGCGAAATCGACCGTGGACGGGTAGAGCACCCAGTTGGCATCCATGAACGTCGACCAGGTCTGACCGATCAACAGGTCGCCTATTTTGAAATAGGCGTGACGCAACCTTTCATGACGCGAATTTGAGACCAGTTCACTGCTGTCACCAGTGAAAAAATCTGCCTCTATGAAAACCTTCATGTCATCTTTGGTCACGGAAAAGTTAAGCCTCGATTGCAGCGAATGAATACGAAACGATGGATCGGATGACGTACCACTTCCGGTTGGCACCGCGGAAACTGCCAGTGATGGGCCAAGATCGGCGTCCAGGTCATAGGTCGCATCGGTTTTGACATAGCCGCCAATTTCCACATCGAAACCGTGCTTGGAAGCATACTCGTGGCCATGATCCGCCCCTGCTAGACCAGCGGAGGTCAGTAGGGCGGTCGTCGCAGCACAAAGCGTGGCTCGCTTTACCGCTTTGGCTAGTTGCGTGTTTTGTGTAACTTCTTTCATCAGATTTATCCCCTTCTAAGTTAGTGATTAGATAGAGTTGCCTGCCGCTTGCTGAGCCGTCTGACGAAATGTCTTGCAGACTGGCTGCAGTTCGTGGAAGTCCTCTACAGGGATAGAGCAATGATGGTGCCATCATTCAATCTGTCTGTGCTTTATATATTTAAATCAATAAGTTGTACGCTAAACCTCGACAAACCATGATGTTGAATTGGAATTGATTTTCGCGGTATCCGTGGATTGCCCACGGTTATCGAGGGTATTAATTGCTACCGGAGGCGAACCCCCAGTTCTATCAATTGACAAAAGGGAAGGAGCGCGAATTGTACCGTCAGATTCAAATAGACTCCCAACCCTGTATGTAAATCGATTTGAAAAACAGTGGGAAAAGAGTTTTGGTTTTTACCGGTTATGTTAATCTCTCACCAGTCACTTAAGTTAAAATAGCTACTTCGAAATAAGAGGGCGTATGTTTGGTTTTGGGGGTAATCGCAAGTATAAAAAGGCAGCCAGCAAACTTGGTGTGCTGATCCACCGCCAAATACTCGATGTCCTGACTAGTCATGAGCAGCTATTTCAAGCCCCGGAAGAAGTCGCATTTACTTCAGGTTATCTAAAGTCATTCTTCTGGAGCGTTTTAAATCGCCAGGGCTGTAACGACATGACATTGCAGCACGAGCTGCTCAGAGATACCTGCAACAAAATTTCGCCCGACAAGTTGTGGGAAATCTATGAAAGAGGGATGGCATTAGCAGATCCTTTAGCAGAAAGTTATCAAGCAGGATGCACGAACGCTTATGAGTTGGGTGTGACCGCGGGCCTTAACGATTCAGAAGAAGGTGCTTTAAATAAAGTTACGCCCGTAAACCTGACAAGGTATTTACTGGGCAAGACTCTGGATGGTCCGGCTTTCATCGAAGAGGATGTGGTGCAATTCATGACAAATCCTGTTCCTGCTGACGCAAATCTGGAAAGGAAATCAACCGACGGGGTTTGCGTGCCAGATTAATTTTATTAGCTCAGCCCGTAACCGCAATATTTATTAGCCGCATGAAATAATTCCCCACGGATTTAGATCAGAAGTTGAGCTGTTCACAGGATGCCAGGAACTTGTTAAATCGCTGGTAGGCATACGGGATAAATCGAATCTTCTGGATTGGATTAACAGCTAATGGCAGTGCAGCCATGGCATATTTGTAGTCAGACAGCATCAGCATCGCGTTAGTATCACGCAACAGTTTCTCAAACTCTTTTATTCTTGCCTGCGGGTTTTTAAAATCGGCGTTATCCAGGTAAAAATTGATTAGCATGCCAAGTTCATGATCGCCAAATTCCGGCTCCGCAATCCGAAAGTAAGGATAATCCGCTTGCTGGTGGCGCATCACAGTTTCGGCAAACAGGTTGGAAAAGTCGTAAGCCTTGATGTTGAGACAGGAAAATTCAAAATCAACCAGCTTAATCTCGCCGCTGTCTAGTTTCATGATGTTGCCATGATAGGTGTCGTTGTGACAAAAAGTCAGCTCGCTATCAGGCAGACATTGCCTGACCTTTTCAAGAGTAGCCGGACTGTATATCTCGCGCAGTGCTTCGCACATGGCTTGTTCATTGGGCGGAAAGCAATCGATTTCATTTTCTAAAACCTGTCTTGCTAATTGGCCCCACTTATTGTGCAGCAGTTCGAAAAGTGATTGTCGGGGCAGGCTCGGTGGCATCAACTGGTGCAAGCGGTAAAGCTGATTGGCTATCTGGCGCAGGTTTTCGGGTTCGAATAAATCATTGGCGGTCAAACTGCGCCCTTGATAGAAATTCTCGATGCGACAGGTTTTATCGTAGTAATGGCAGTGGGCAGCAATATTATGTGCCCCCAGGGTAAGAAACACTTCCTTTTCGGTTTCAAAGTCCAGAATCGCATTTTCCTTACCCTCGAGTCGACGGTAGAGGACCGCGGATGGTTGTACTGGTTTGGTAGACCGAATACCCATCGTGAAAGACGAAAAACCCCTGGGATCGTCAAACTCGAAATCTGCCATCGAAAGTGCAGACCACTCGGGGAGTAGTTTTTGACATTGCCTGAATATTTCGCTTTTCATTCGGGTTACGAAACGATTCTCCATTGCCTGTGGCTACCCTTCAATTGGATGGATAGCTTGTATTTCTTAAGCTTATCGTGAATTCAGTTCCGACCCCTGCCAAAGCAGGGTTCCTGGGGGGTTGACTGCTTTGCGTTATCCTTCAGAGACTGCTATGCCCAGTATATCGGTAACGATTGCCCAGATTAAGACAAAAGGTAACAGCAGTACCAGGAGAATTTTGGGCAGGATCACTGTTATTTTAACCACGCTATTTTTTTGCCCGAATAAACTGCTTTAGTTTCTGTTATCCAGAATTCATTTAGCGTGACCCGACTCACATTGACGGAATCGATTGGTACCGGGGGGGCTCGAACCCCCAAGGGGTTTATCATGTTAATAAAATATCCATTAAAATTAGTAATTTATATATAATCTAAATGACTAGGCTACCGGTAGGAGTCCCGTAAAATCCCCGCCTAAGCGGACTATATTACTATTTATGGACGCATCCACAACATAGCCCGTTGGGGACGTTTTCGGTATAGGGCTGATCTATCGAACATGGTTCCTACCACTTCTTTTCACTTACTGTATTTCGCTCCGGCGGGGCCTCGCTGGCTCGCGTTCCAATTTACGACCGACGAATCGGTCGAACCTCAAGGGCACTTCGCACACCGCACTTTTTGATCTGGAATTTATAACAATATTTCACAAATTTTGATTTCAGCTGCTAAATTAGTTAGCAACTACATTTGAATTGTTGTACTTTCTCGAAACTTTTGATTGGCGCCATTGTCTTCATACGCGGAATGATAAAAAAACTGCTCACCATAAAACTCATACTGGTACTGGTTCTACAACCGGTAGCAGTTGTGTTTGCTGGAAGTAGTAGCCTGGAAGTTCAAGCCGTCAACAGTAATTTCAGCAGCTCTGTTATGGATTGCGAACATATGAACACCCTGGATTGCCCAGGCACGGATATATGCTCAAATGTTGGACATACTGGATGTGATGTAAAAAGTTTACGGAATTCATCAATTGTTGGAACTATTGCATCAGGTCTTTCACATGCTATACGACCGTATAGAAATACCCATTTTCCACTAACAGAAACAGCTCCCCCTCTAAGGCCTCCTAGAATCTCCTGACAGTTACTGAGTGTGCCCGGTTTCTTTTCGGGATTCGCATCATTTTGTCTGGAGTTTAAAAATGTTTTACAAAAAATGCAGTGGTACTGCGTCGGCAAAAATTCCTGCCGTTTTTCCAAATCGACCTGTAACTGACTTATCGCGTCGACGATTCGTACAGGGAGTAGCCGCGGGTGGTGCCTTAATGGCATCGGGTCTCGGTTATTCTTCAATGGCAAGGTCGAGTTATCAACAGCCTCAAATCCTGTCCGGGAATCACTTCTCGCTGGCCTTCGAATACAAGAGCGTCAACTTTACCGGACAAGATCGAGTCGCAACCGCCATCAACGGTAGCGTACCAGGCCCGATTTTGCGTTGGAAACAAGGTGAACGCGTGACGCTCGATGTCACCAATAACATGGCCGTTGACAGTTCGATCCATTGGCATGGGATGATCCTGCCCAGCGCAATGGATGGCGTCCCAAATATAAGTGATGACTTTAAGGGTATTAAGCCCGGTGAAACCTTTCGCTACGAGTTTGATGTTAAGCAGAGCGGCACCTATTGGTATCACAGCCATTCCGGTTTTCAGGAACAAACTGGTGCTTACGGCGCAATAGTAATTGATCCTGTCAAACCCTTTCATACCAGCTATGAGCGCGAACACGTTGTTGTGTTGTCAGATTGGTCAGATGAAGACCCGGATGATATATACGCCAATCTCAAAAAGATGAGCCACTACTACAACACGCGCGAGCGTACGACTAGCGATTTATGGAACGAGATACAAAATAACGGTCTGAGTCAGACCTGGAATGACCGGGGAATGTGGAACGATATGCGCATGAGTGATCGGGACATCTCGGATGTTACCGGGTACACCTACACCTATCTCATGAATGGAAATACACCTACCGACAACTGGACCGGCACATTTAAAAAAGGTGAGCGTCTGTTGCTGAGGTTTATCAATGCCTCGGCAATGACCTTGTTCGACGTACGGATTCCAGGTTTAAAAATGACCGTAGTCGCTGCAGATGGGCAGTATGTCGATCCGATTTCTGTCGATGAATTTCGTATTGGGGTAGCAGAAACCTATGACGTTCTTGTTACCCCGGTTGATGATATGGCTTATGCCGTTTTCGCCCAGTCGATCGACCGCTCCGGCTACGCGGTCGGACGATTGACTCCGGATCTTTCATTACAAGCCGAATTACCGCCAATGGACGCGGCCCCGATTCTGACCCATGGCGATATGGGGATGGGTAGCATGGATCATAGCAATATGGATCACAGCAATATGAGCCCTGAGATGATGGCCATGATGATGGGCGGCGGTATCAAGCATGCCGAATCCGAATATGGAGCCCACATCGACATGCTTGCTGAAAATCCCCAGTATCGGCTCGATGATCCTGGAGTTGGCCTGCGTGACAATGGCAGAACCGTACTAACTTATGCCGACCTTCATAATCTTGATCCCACACCTGATCCGCGAGAACCCGAGCGCGAAATCGAATTACACCTGAACGGCAACATGCGCCGTTACATGTGGTCGATTAACGGAATCAAATTCGCCGATGCCGAGCCGCTGATGATGAAGCATGGAGAGCGTCTGCGCATCACCCTGGTGAATGACACTATGATGAATCACCCGATGCATCTGCACGGGGTCTGGAGTGATCTTGAAACCGGAGACGACAAATTCATTCCGCGCAAGCACACGGTAATCGTACAACCGGGTTCCAAAATCAGCTACCGGGTCACCGCCGATGCCCTCGGCAGCTGGGCCTATCACTGTCACCTTCAATACCACATGCCGGGAATGTTTCGACGGGTGGTGATCGCATGAGAAATAAATTAATATGCGCCGTTTTGCCGATCTGCCTGTTGTTTACATCAACGACAGTACTCGCCTCTATGGAAGATGATCCTTTGCTATACATGGTAAAGGTTGATCAGCTCGAAGCTAGGGACAGCGACGATGAGGGTAGTCTAACGGCATGGGAAGGTCACCTCTGGATTGGTAAGGACCTTAACAAACTATGGATTAAAACAGAGGGTGAGCGCTCCAGCGAGGGCACCGAGAGTGCCGAGTTTCAGCTGCTCTACAGTCGTGCCATCGACGCGAACTGGGACCTGCAGGTTGGCCTTCGCCACGACGCGGATCCCGACCCGGAACGCAACTGGGCAGTGATTGGTTTTAACGGGGTATCCCCCTACTGGTTTGAAATCGATACAGCATTGTTTGTTGAAGAGGATGGACAGGAAAATTTGCGGTTTGAAGCCGAGTACGAATTCATGCTCACGCAAAAATGGGTTCTATCACCTGAGATCGAAATCAACTGGTTCAGCGACGACGACGATGAACTGGGTATCGGCTCGGGCCTGTCAGACATTGAAGCGGGGCTCCGACTGCGTTACGAAATCAGT
>CAXMSP010000115.1:0-5113 GCA_964196225.1 uncultured Gammaproteobacteria bacterium
GCATTGTGATATCAGATTGATGCACCAATTGTTTCATACTCTCGTTAACAAACTGATGAAAGTGGAAGCTCGCGAGATTTCCGCGGTCGCCGCTTCCTTCCTGTTTGTGTTCACCCTGATGGCCGCTTACTACATCCTCAGGCCGGTGCGTGACGCCATGTCCAGTGACTGGACCGACGCCGAGTTGAGCTGGCTATGGACGCTTAACTTTTTTATTAGCGCCGGCGCCGTATTGCTATATGGCGTAGCAGTTTCCAGGGTCGATTTTAAGAAACTGGTACCCGGCATTTATATCTTTTTCGCCAGCTCGTTCCTGTTGTTTTACCTGGCGACACACTGGTTTGATGATACGCGGCTCATCGATAAGGCCTTTTATGTCTGGGTGAGTTTCTTCGCCCTGTTTCATATATCGGTATTCTGGAGTTTCATGTCGGATATCTACTCCAGGTCTCAATCCAGACGCCTGTTTGGACTGATTGGCGCCGGCGCGAGTATCGGCGCGGTTATCGGGCCTTCGATACCCGTGTTTTTCAGTGACAAGATCGGCGTGTATAACCTGTTAATCATCGCGGCACTGATGTTGTTCCTGGTGATCCCCATGATTCACTATCTCGATAAACTGATGGCCGAAAATCCAGCACGACCCCACACTCCATCAGATCCCAACTCCATAAAGGCTATCGGCGGCGATTTTTTTAATGGCTTCGTAGACTTGTTTAGCCATCGTTTCCTGTTAGGAATCGGCCTGTTCATATTGCTCTATACGATGATGAGCACGTTTGTCTACTTCGAGTTGAAAAACGTCATGGTGGAATACGATCGCGCCACTCGTACCCAGTACTGGGCGATAATGGATTTAATCGTTAATTCACTCGCAATATTTACCGCGTTATTCGTCACCGGCCGCCTCGCAACCAGGTGTGGGCTGGCGGTAACACTGGCCCTGGTGCCCGTGCTGCTGGTGTTCGGCTGGCTCGCCGTCGCCGTCGCACCAGGACTCGCAATACTCATTGGCCTGCAGATTATCCGCCGCGCGGGTAACTATGCGATCACCCGACCCGGTCGCGAAATGCTATTCACCGGGGTGTCACGAGAAACCCGGTTTAAAACCAAACCGGTGATTGATATCGTCGTTTATCGGGGTGGTGACGTGTTGGCCGGCTGGACCTATACCGGCCTCGCACAGGGGGTCGGACTCGGGCTTGGCAGCATCGCGCTGGTTGCCGCCATGATTGCGTTGATGTGGACACTGGTCGCGATCTTCCTGGGCATTAACTATGATAAAAGCAACACCAACACTGACACAACAATCATCAGAACCGGGAACCTGCAATGAAAATCTCCAAATACAATAATAGCCGTCGACAATTCTTAAAATCCAGCGCTGCAGCCTCCCTGGCATATTCATTACTGCCGCAGATTGCATCCGCGACCGAAGCCAGGGTGATTAAAAAGACGATTCCATCCAGTGGCGAGCGGCTGTCCGTGATCGGCCTCGGCACTTCTCGAACCCTTGATGTTAGTACCAGCGAGAGTTCAATTTCGCCACTGGTCGAGGTGATACAGGCTTTTTTTGATCGGGGCGGACAACTCATCGATTCCTCGCCCATGTATGGCAATGCCGAAAGCGTCACCGGCGCCTTGCTGGAACAGGCAAAAAACAAACAGGACCTGTTTAGCGCGACCAAGGTCTGGACCTACGGCAAGGATGAGGGCATACGCCAGATGCAACGCTCGATGGAACGCATGGGGGTCGATACCATCGACTTGATGCAAATTCACAACCTGCGTGACTGGCGCGTACATATCGACACCCTGGTCGACTGGAAGGCCCAGGGCAAAATTCGTTATATCGGAATTACCACCTCGCATGGACGATCTCACGAAGATCTCGAGAACATCATGCAACAACTGCCGCTCGATTTCGTGCAGTTTAGTTACAACATTACGAACAGGGTTGCAGAACAACGCCTGCTGCCGATAGCGCGGGAAAGAGGCATCGCCACGCTGATCAACCGTCCCTTCCAACGCGGCAGCCTGTTCCGCCTGGTCAAGGGCAATCCGCTGCCAGAATGGGCAGCAGAGATAGACTGTGCCAGCTGGGGTCAGTTCTTCCTAAAATTTATCGCCTCTCACCCCGGTGTCACCTGCATTATTCCGGCGACATCAAAGCTCAAACACATCGTGGATAATATGGCCGCGGGCTACGGTCGCCTGCCCGATGAAAGCACACGAAAGCGCATGATTGAGTATGTTGAATGGTTGTGATTGCTTAAGGAACCGCTGATTAATTCGTCATTGCGAGGAGCGAAGCGACGTGGCAATCTCAAACTCACTGATATTACTTCATAAGATTGCCGCGCTGCGCTTATAGCCATGGATGGCATGTATGCAGAAAATGCAGGAGCATTTTTCTGTCGCAATGACAGTAATCTACGAATTAATCAGAGGTTGCTTAATTGCTATTTTGATTAATTATTTTTAGAAGAGTTACTTCTGGTAAAGACCTTTCTGACTGCTTGCCTGATAGAGCCCCAGCCTGTTTGCATGTTTTTCTTAAGCGAAAATTTATTGCCGGATTTGAATATGGCTTCAATTCTTTCGATTTCTTTTTCTACGCGTTCATCTATATTGCCATCGGTCACGGCCATGTTTCTCAGAAAACCGAGAATTTCTGCCGACATCACCCTGAAGTTACAGTCCGGATTCTCATTGGCAAATTTAGCCAGTGTTTGCGACAGGGCCCTGATTGAAAATCTATCCAGGTTTGATTCAGTGTAGCTGATTCCCTCACCAATGAATCTGGCATCGTATCCCCATTCGTTAACAAAGTAGTCGTGGATATGTTTCCGCCCTGCATCACTGATGGGTCCCTCCGCATTGGCAACCTTCAATGCCAGCGGCGCGAGCAAATCGAATAGCCCAAGTGCCAGCACATCGAGCGGTGTATTGATGAACTTCGGGATCACGGTCAACCGATTTGCCGAGGCTTTTTTTAAATATCGCGTGATACCAACCCAGGCACCCCCGGTTACCACACCAGCGGCAATTACCCAACCGACAGGCGTTGCTGCCGTACCAATCCCAATCGCCGCCAGCCATCCGGTCGGGGCAAAAAATGTAGTCGCTATTGCCGAAGATTTCGCAACCACCACCGCCGTGGTAGCTACCCCGGCAACTTCCCAGGCTTCAAACACGGCATTTTTTAGTTTCAGTGAAGCATAAGCATCCTCACCGATCGCGAGTTTAGACTTGAATTTTAAAGGTTCAGAGACAATGGTTTCGATATCCTGGAACCAGTCTTGCTGGTCTTGATTATCCATTGCCAATTATTCTACAAACCATGGAACAAGGCCGTTTCATATTATATTTCCACCCATTTACAATCAGGGATCAAAATTTGTATTGCTTAACCGTGTATTTCACCGCTTTTACCGGATCAGGTAAACCCGCGAAATCAATTTTAACCTGATTAATCTGGTTTATTTTATATGCCCGCAGTAAAAACTCCGCCGATACAAGCTCGCTTGACTGCATTAAACATGCAAGTAACATGGCGTTTTACTTCGCATACTCGGAACCAATGTCAATTCTGTGGCGTAGCTGGATAACTTTTACCGCGATAATTGCCACGGTTTTGATTGCCCTCGCTGTACTCTCGTCGCTTCAGCACAACGCACTCTATTCCGATCTGATTCGCCAGCGCCTGGCCGTTGTCGCACAAACCTCGGCAAATTCCTTTCAGTCGGTGGTGAAACTCGGCCTGCCAATTTCCATGGTACGCAATGCCGCTGAAGTATTGGCGCGTGCACAGCAATCCGATCCTCAAATCACCGCTATTCATGCGTTCAATCCGAGTGGCATTATTGTTAAAACCACTAACCCGAACAATCCAGACAAAGTCCCGGATGAGGTGCGGCAGGCCCAATCACTTGCCGACGGTGGTGAATGGAGTGTCGAGAGTGACACACAAATTTTCAGTGGTGTCAGCATTAACAATGCAACCGGCGCCACCGTAGCGAGTATCGTCGTTGTCTATCCCAAACAGGAATTCGATGCGCGCACCACTACCGTGGTCAAACACATCGCCATCACCACGCTCGGCTTGCTGATTATCTTTGCAGCCGCGGCCTGGCTGCTGCTTCGATTACGACTTGCTGGCGCCATACATGCACTGTCGCGGCTCGACTCTCTGCTATCTGCTATTCGCGATGGCGACCGCAATGCTGAACCAACCCAACCGATGAGCAAGGTACAGGCAGCAAAGCTGGGGTTTCTGCGTGCCGATATCGAGAACCTGGAAGACGATCTAGATCTCGCCACCAGTAACTATGACAGCGTCTTGAGAGAGCTCGGCAGTACCGATGAAGCACTCGACGACAGGATTGCTACCGATAAAGATAAAAACGGGGGACAATCGGTGGTCATCGCGGCGACTTCTGAAACCTCGCTGGCACGTTTAATCGCGCGCAAGCTAATGCCCTGGGCCGGTTTGCTGATCATCGGCTCTGCCCTCGTGCTGGGTATTCTGACCATCAACACCGTCAACCGATCGATCGAGCCCGAAGTCACCAACCGTACGACCCTGATGGGCATTGTCATCAACCAGAATATCCAGCGCGCGGTGAGCGCCGGTGTACCGCTCGGTAATCTCGTCGGCGCCGAGCAGTATTTCGGCAACTTCCTGCGTGAGTTTCCGGAAGTCGCCTATATCGGTGTTGCCACCGGCCGCATCATTCTCGAAGCCGGCAAGCGACAGGAAAACATTTACGGACCGCGTCGCTCAAGCAAAGGCGTGGTGGCCTATCCGATCAAGTCGGACGATGAGCAGATCGGCTACATTATTATCGATGTCGACAGGGGATACATCACCCGGGAATTCGAGAACGTGCTGCTCGACCTCGCCGTGGTCGCGCTTGTTGCGATACTGCTCGCATTCGAAGTACTGGTAGTGATGATGAGCGTGTCACTGACTGCGCCCTTCAACAGGCTTCAGCACCTGATCACATTGCAGGCAGATGGCGACTTCTCAAGTCGAATCGAACCCAGCGGAAGCGCTGCAATCGATTTGATCGGCGCCAGCCTGTCGGAGCGTGCAGAAAGGCTTCATCGA
>CAXMSP010000116.1:0-10515 GCA_964196225.1 uncultured Gammaproteobacteria bacterium
CGACGAACGAGCCATGCTCTTCGGCAAAGAGTAACCACCCCACTTTATTTCCTAGGTGATCTAAAATACCGTCGAACGGTACGGCCACCGGAATGTCTTTTCAGAATCGCCGTAAATACATCCATGTAGGCTCGCGCGCAACATCCCTGTTGCGCAGCGTTCTGAAAAGACATTCCGGTGCCCGCACCTTACAATTTCAGTTTCTGCAAAAAACATTTTTGAACCCTGCTTCCAGAATAATAAAAAACTTGGAAGGCAACCGGGGAAGCTTCTTGTGACGTAAAGGCTGGGTGCCGAAAAGGCACTGATTTTGGAGGGTCAGGCCGCATGGACGCGGCCTGTGGCGAGTCGAGGCATGGATGCCGAGTCTCGCCTTGCCCTTCAAAATCAGTGCTTTTTCGGGAAGCCGCAGGCCACCCAGTCAGTCACAAGGAGCTTCCCCGGTTGCCTTTGATCGTGAATGAACCGATGGCCGCACCGTTCGATGGAGTCGAGGATTTCCTGTTTGGCTGCTTCGGTATCGACCCAGCCATCACCCGGCAAATCCAATCCTGTGCATTAGAGATCGAAATTGTCGAGTTTTTTATCCGCCAGTTCGTTTTTCAGTACCACGTAACAAGGCATCCCGCGATCATCATAGTCGGGATAAGCTTCACCTTGGATCAGCGGGTAAAGATAGTCGCGACATTTTTGGGTTATTCCGAAACCGTCCTCGGTAATGAAGTCGAGCGGCATGGTTTTCTCGACATTTGCCACATCGGCCAGGGCCGCGCTACCGACCTGCCATTGATACGGATTGTTCGAAATCCTCTCGATGGTTGGCATGATCGCATTCTTCCCCGCTAGTGCCATTTCCACGCCGGCCCGGCCTAGTGCATATGCCTGTTCGAGGTCACTGGTAGAGGCGATGTGGCGTGCCGCACGCTGCAGGTAGTCGGCCACGGCCCAGTGGAACTTGTAACCAAGCGCCTCTTTAACCATGTTGGCAACGACCGGGGCAACGCCACCAAGCTGCGCATGTCCGAAGGCGTCCCGGGTACCCTGCTCGGCAAGGAAGCTACCGTCCGGGTTACGCGCACCTTCGGAAACCACGACTGTGCAATAACCGTGAGCATCGACCTTCGCCTGCACCGCATTTACGAACTTGTCGTGATCAAAATCCACCTCCGGAAACAGCAGCAATACCGGAATTCCGTAATCTTCGATCAATCCACCGGCGGCAGCGATCCATCCAGCATGGCGCCCCATGACTTCAAGGATGAATACCTTGGTCGACGTTTTGGCCATCGATTTAACATCAAACGAGGCCTCGAGTGCAGAAACTGCGATGTACTTGGCGACTGAGCCAAAACCGGGGCAATTGTCGGTGATCGGTAAGTCGTTATCCACGGTTTTGGGTATGTGTATTGCCTGCACCGGAAAACCCATGGTTTCAGACAGCTGTGAAACCTTGAAGCAGGTGTCTGCAGAGTCACCGCCGCCGTTGTAAAAGAAGTAGCCGATATCATGTGCCTTGAACACTTCAATCAGGCGTTCGTATTCACGTCGGTTTTCTTCCAGGCTTTTTAGCTTGAATCGGCAAGAGCCGAAAGCACCCGAAGGGGTTTTTTTCAGCGCCGCAATATCGGCATCGGATTCGCGCGAGGTATCGATCAACTCTTCAGACAATGCCCCAATGATACCGTTGCGACCGGCAAATACCTTGCCGATTTTATCGCCGTGCTGGCGACAGGTTTCAATAACGCCACAGGCGCTGGCGTTTATAACTGACGTAACGCCGCCGGACTGTGCGTAAAATACATTCTTGGAACTCATGTTTTTGCTTCCACGTGATTCTGGTTATGGTTTCATTCGATGTGGTGATGCAGTGAGCACTTCACTTCGAATCGATTACGGGTTTTGCAGAATAGCGTAAAAAACCGGAAAAAACATTTACCCTGCGGGGATATAAAAAAAGGGTAGTGCAGGCACTACCCTTTTATTACCTGCAGGTTATCCAGTTAGCCAAGTAGCGGGGCGATAACCAGGCTGACGATTGCCATGACATTGATCAGGATGTTCATCGAAGGCCCTGATGTGTCCTTGAAAGGATCACCGACGGTGTCGCCGACCACGGTTGCTGCATGCGTATCGGTGCCCTTGCCGCCGAGATTACCCTTTTCAACGAACTTCTTGGCGTTATCCCAGGCGCCGCCGGCATTCGCCATCATCAGAGCCATCAGGACACAGCTCAGCAACGCACCCGACAGCATGCCACCCAACGCTTCCGCGCCGATAATAAACCCCACCAGTGGCGGGGCGCTTACTGCGATCACACCGGGTACGATCATTTTTTTCAGGGCTGCGGTTGTCGCTATGTCAACACATTGCGCCGTATCAGGCTCTGCCGTGCCTTCGAGCAGGCCTTCGATTTCACGGAATTGACGGCGGATTTCCTTGATCATTTCGAACGCCGCGTCACCCACTGCAGTCATCGTTAAAGACGCGATGATGAATGGGATAACGCCGCCGATAAAGAGCCCGATCAATACTTCCGGGCTATTCAGAACCAGCTCAAAATCTTCGATATTGATGGCAACGGTTTCGATGTAGGCAGTGATAATTGCCAGTGCCGCGAGCGCCGCTGCGCCGATCGCGAATCCCTTGCCGATCGCAGCAGTGGTATTGCCGAGTTCATCTAGTGAATCGGTTATCTTGCGGGTGTCTTCACCAAGGCCCGCCATTTCGGCAATGCCCCCGGCGTTGTCTGCGACCGGGCCGTAGGCATCGATTGCCATCGTGATGCCGACCGTGGCGAGCATACCGACAGCCGCAATACCGACACCGAAAAGTCCCGCGAACTCGCTCGCGACCCAGATAATGCCACAGATAGTGAAAATCGGAATCGCAACCGACTGCATGCCAATTGCCAGGCCGCTGATCATGACGGTTGCCGCGCCGGTTTCCCCGGCCTTGGCGATATGTTCGACGGGTTTGCCGGCGGTATAGTACTCGGTGACCAGGCCGATGATAATGCCACCGACTGCACCGGCCAGTACCGCAACCCAGATGCCACTGCTTAGTCCCAGCATTGAGATCAGGAAATAGGCCAGTGCGATGAACAGTACCGAAGATCCCATGGTGCCCATGCGCAAGGCTTTTTCAGGAGATTTACTAGAGTTGACCTTAACGATCAGAATGCCGCCGATTGAACACATCAGGCCCAGCGATGCCAGGGCCAGCGGCAGCACCATCATCGCCTCACGCCCGCCCAGTGCTTCAGTTGCGGCGACCGCCATGGTCGATGCAATCGCGATGGATGCGATCATCGAGCCACAGTATGACTCGAAAATATCGGAACCCATGCCAGCGACGTCGCCGACGTTGTCGCCAACGTTATCGGCGATAACACCCGGGTTACGCGGATCGTCTTCCGGTATCCCGGCCTCGATCTTGCCCACCAGGTCAGCACCGACATCGGCACTCTTGGTAAAAATGCCGCCGCCAACACGCGAGAATAGCGCGACCACGGATGCACCCATGGCGAAACCATGGATCGCGTGTAACGACTCGAGATCACCGGAGAATAGGAAAAATACGATGCCCAGGCCCAGCAGGCCGAGTGATGCGACGGCAAGTCCCATGATCGAACCGCCGAAGAAGGCGACGCTTAAAGCGGCTGCGGCACCCTCGTTATGAGCAGCGGTTGTGGTTCTTACATTGGCTCTCGTAGCCGTGTTCATGCCGATATAACCGGCAGATCCAGAGGCCAGGGCACCCATCAGGAAGCAAAATGCAGTGCCGGCCCCGAGAAAAATAAACAGTAAGACCAGAAGCACGGCTGAAAACATCGCTAGCATCTTGTATTCACGTTTCATGAATACCATCGCGCCGAGATGAATTTGATTGCCGATTTCAACGACCTTCCCTTCGCCTTCAGGATATTTCTTGACCTGCGCGTAGACAAATGCGGCCGCTGCCAGTCCGAAAGCACCGAATAGCGGCGGCAATAGGTTACTTAACTCCATACTCTTTCCCCAAATATTGTGATGGTTTTTTAGGATTTTTTGCCCGATATATGACGGGGCTATAAAAAAACGCGTGAATGATATCGGTTTTTAACCCTATATTGAAATTACTTTACATATTTCCGACTCTTTTTTTGCTATTTTTCTGCTATTGTCGTCACATCCGCCAATGATCCGCAGTCCCAAAGGTTAAATCCGTTTCAATGCCGAAGCGAGAGCAGTTACAAGACGATTACCTCGAGAGCCGTTTGATTCGACGCCGTCTGGTGTTATCAGCTATTTTCATCGTGATTTTGTTGAGCCTCGTGCTCGGCAGATTATACGTGTTGCAGATCGTCGAACATGAACATTTTTCGACGCTTTCAGACAGTAATCGCGTTCGCATCAAGGCATTGCCTCCGACACGTGGATTGATTTTCGATCGCCACGGCGTCGTCATGGCCGACAACTTGCCTGCCTATCGGCTGGAAATCGTGCGCGAACAGGTCGAAGACCTGGAAAACACGCTGTTGCAGCTGCGGCAGTATGTTGAATACAGCGACCAGGAGCTGAAACGATTCAAGCAGTCTTTAAAGCGCCGGCGACCATTCGAAAGTATCCCGTTGCGCTTGAATCTGAATGATGAAGAGGTTGCCAGGCTGGCGGTTAACCTGCACCGATTCGAGGGCGTCGAAATTAACGCTCGCCTGACCCGCAATTACCCGCAAGGTGCGCACGCGGTACATGCGCTCGGTTACGTCGGTCGGATCGACGAAAGAGACCTTGGTGAAGTCGACGGGAGAGAATATGCCGGTAGCACCCATATCGGCAAGCTTGGCCTGGAAAAATTCTATGAACACGAACTGCATGGTACGGTCGGTGTGCAGCATGTCGAGGTCAACGCCAATGGTCGCACCCTGCGCGTGCTAGACGAATCTCCTCCGATGCAGGGTGACAACCTTCATCTAACCATCGATTCCAGTTTACAGAAAGTCGCCGAGGAGGCTTTTGGCGATAATTCCGGGGCCGTAGTAGCTATCGATCCCAACAGCGGCGAGATCCTGGCATTGGTATCGATGCCGATTTTTGATCCCAATTTATTCGTCAATGGAATCAGCTTTAACAAGTACAATGAATTACGTGATTCTCACCAGCGACCCTTGTTTAACCGCGCGCTTTCGGGACAATATCCGCCGGGATCCACATCCAAGCCTTTCTATGCTCTGCTAGGGCTTGAATCGGCGACGACCACAAAAGACCAGGAAACCTATTGTATCGGTTTCTACAAACTTCCGAACGAAGAACGCAGATATCGTGACTGGAAGAAGCAAGGGCATGGACATATGAACCTGAACGATGCGATAACCCAGTCCTGCGATGTGTATTTTTATGATCTCGCCTATCGGCTTGGCATAGATCGCATGTCTTCGTTCCTGGGACAGTTTGGCTTCGGGGTCAAGACAGGCGTGGACAGTACCGGGGAGCGCAATGGCATATTGCCGTCGAGGGAATGGAAGCGACGCCGCGAAGGCATGCCCTGGTTTCCCGGCGAGACCCTGATTACCGGCATCGGCCAGGGCGCATTGCTGGTAACCCCGCTTCAGCTCGCAAACTCCACCGCCGCTTTTTCGGTCAAGGGAGCCCGTTATCAACCACACCTGGTTAAATCGGTCGAAAAAGTCCCTGAATACAACCGGATCGAGATTGCGAACCGCGTAGCGGGGCGCTACGAGATACAAAAGCTGCAGAACTGGGAGCATGTTCATAAAGCGTTGGTAAATGTCGTGCATGGGCTGCGAGGAACTGCGCGCCGCATCAGCCAGGGCCTTGAGTACAAAGTGGCCGGAAAAACCGGCACCGCGCAGGTGTTTGAGGTGGCCCAGGATGAAGAATACGATGAAGAAACTGTACTTGAGAAGCTGCGTGATCATGCGTTGTTCGTCAGTTATGCCCCCGCAGATGATCCGCAGATTGCGATCGCTGTCATCGTCGAAAATGGGGGGCATGGCTCCTCGGTGGCGGCACCCATCGCACGTCGAATCATGGATGCCTACTTACTGGAGAGGTCATGAATCACACACTGGATTCTGACTCGACTTCGATTACAAGGCGTGTACTGGACGCGCTGCGACTGGATCCGCTGCTACTGTCGCTGCTCATCATACTGGCCCTGTTCGGTAGCATGGTGTTGTATAGCGCGAGTGGTTCAGACCTTGCGGTGGTAATTCGGCAAATGACGCGCATCGTTGTCGCACTGTTGCTGTTGGTTGCCGTTGCGAATATACCGCTGCGAATGATTCGCAAGATTTCGATATGGTTATACCTCGCCGGGTTAGCGATGCTAATTGCAGTCATGTTCTATGGCGAAGTTGGCAAGGGCGCGCAGCGTTGGTTGAGTCTGGGGTTTATCCGCTTTCAGCCGTCGGAAATTCTCAAGCTCGCGGTACCCATGATCGTCGCAACCTATCTTGCTAATCGGGTATTACCCGTGGGTTTGAAGGAACTCGTGGTTTCGTCGGTATTGGTAGCGATCCCGGTGCTGCTGATCGCAAGACAGCCCGATCTCGGCACCGCTATCCTGGTTGGCAGCGCCGGGTTCTTTGTCTTATTTCTTGCGGGTGTGCGTTGGCGGGTAATGATCAGCCTGGGCGTGTTGTTGTCGTTGATGGCGCCCCTGTTGTGGAAGTTTGCATTACACGACTATCAACGTAAGCGTATAGTAACCCTGCTGGATCCGGAGAGTGATCCGCTTGGATCGGGCTACCATATAATACAATCCAAGATTGCGATCGGCTCGGGTGGTGTTTATGGTAAGGGGTGGTTGAACGGCACTCAATCTCAACTGGATTTTATTCCAGAGCGCTCGACCGACTTTATTTTCTCGGTATTTGGTGAAGAATTTGGATTCTTTGGCAGTATTGTCTTGATATTGATCTATGTGGTAATTATCTTTCGTGGTCTTTATATTGCCGCGCATTCCACGGAAAATTTCGGACGTTTACTGGCTGGCGCATTTAGCCTGACATTTTTTGTTTACCTGTTTGTTAATACCGGGATGGTAGCTGGCATGCTGCCAGTAGTTGGTGTGCCGTTACCCTTGATAAGCTATGGGGGCACTTCGATGGTAACCTTGATGATGAGCTTTGGTTTAATTATGTCGATTCGATCGGCAAAGCGATTTATGGCGTGATGAGAAGATTACTATTTATCCTGGGTTTTTTTGCAGCCCCACTGGTATCCGCGTTGGAAATACCTGACGGTGATTATAAGGGCCGTGACGATGTAGTTGCCTTTGTGCAGCGCATGGCCTCAGATACCAGTTATAGCGAACAGGAGCTCGTGGGTTTGTTTGCACAGGTGAAAAAACAGGAGCACCTGTTTGAGAAGCTGGATCGTCCTGCTGAAAAAGAACTCGAGTGGCATCAGTACCGGAGTATTTTCATCAAGGATAAACGCATAGAACTTGGGGTTAAATTCTGGCGAGAGCATCAAGAACTTCTTACCGCTGTCAGTGAAAAGACGGGTGTGCCCCCGGAAATCATTGTCGCAATAATTGGGGTTGAATCTTTTTATGGAACCTACAAAGGTAAAGATCCCGTGTTTGATAGTCTGGTGACCCTGGCCTTTGACTATCCCCGACGGGCCCAATTTTTTATGCGTGAACTGGAAGAGTTCCTTTTGCTGTCCAAGGAGCAAGGCTTTGACGCGCGCTCTTTGCAAGGATCCTATGCTGGCGCGATGGGTATGCCGCAGTTCATTTCTTCGAGTTATCGTAACTATGCGATCGATTTTGACGAGGATGGACAGACCAATTTATTCGATAGCATTCCCGATATCGCCGGCAGTGTCGCAAACTATTTCGTAAAGCACGGATGGCAACGCAATGGACGTGTCGCGCGACCGTTGGTTGCCAGTGAAAACCATTCGGTCGATAGTCTCGAACCCGGCGTTAAAACTGACTACAAGTGGGCGCAATTGAAACAGAATGGCCTGACTTCACAGTTTGATATTAACGAGGAGACGCCGGTAGCCCTGGTCAGGCTGCAACAAAAAGATCACCCAGAATACTGGGCCGGGTTTCAAAATTTCTATGTTATTACGCGCTACAACCATAGCGAGCTCTATGCGATGGCCGTATACCAGCTCGCCAAACTGATCAGTCGAGAGTTCAAGAAAACGATATGAGACGACATCTCGGCCTCCCGTTATTGCTGGCCTTTACGCTGAGTGCCTGCACCTTCGGTGTGCCAATCGACAATCAGACACAACAGCAGGATTTGGTGGCCAGGAAAACGACACCATCGGAACGGGGAAATCCGCCGTCCTACGTCGTGTTCGGCAAGCGCTACCATGTGCTCGACAGTTCCAAGGGGTTCAGGCAACGTGGTGTCGCCTCCTGGTATGGAACCAAGTTTCATGGTCGTTCGACCTCCAGTGGCGAGGTCTATAATATGCATGCCATGACGGCGGCGCATAAGACCTTGCCAATTCCGGTATACGTACATGTTAAAAATCTGGATAACGGCCGCTCTATAGTGGTCCGGGTTAATGACAGGGGACCATTTATTACGGGTCGTATTATCGATCTGTCTTATGCGGCGGCCAAAAAACTGGGTGTTGACGGTCCCGGTACCGCCAATGTCGAAATCAGTGCGCTGAGAGCAGGGGAAAGCAAACCGACCAGCGTGGTGCGCAGTATTCCCTTGACCGATGAAGCCGACTTTAATGTACCGTTGTTTATTCAAATGGGATCCTTCTCTAATCCTGTGAATGCCAATAACCTGGTTCAGAATCTAATTGCTGCGAACGAGTCCACGGCCCGTGTATCCCGCCTGCAAACCGATCAAGGGTTTTATTACCGGGTGCGGGTTGGGCCCTTGTTCGATATCGACGAGGCAAATGCGATCGTCAGGCGCCTCAAGACCAAGGGTTTTCAGACCGCACGCATCGTGGTAGCGGACGCCACCGAATAAACCTTGTGAGCAAAGTCGGCGATCGCTACAATCGCGTCTCGTTACGGGTCCCCTTTGTAAAGT
The DNA here is from genome assembly GCA_964196225.1 of uncultured Gammaproteobacteria bacterium. Classification (GTDB taxonomy): domain Bacteria; phylum Pseudomonadota; class Gammaproteobacteria. Next base: position 9,023 of record CAXMSP010000116.1, read on the forward strand.
CTGTCTAATATGAAAATCGTCTCGCTATTTATTACTCTCCTCGCGCTGCTGTGGTCTGCATCTGGCTGGGCTGCGGCCAAACCGATTCCGAATCCGCCCGCCCTTAATGCGACGAGCTATATCCTGGTCGACTTTGAATCGGGCAGGGTACTCGCAGAGAAAAATCCGGATGATCATATTGAGCCAGCCAGTATTACCAAGTTGATGACTGCTTACCTGGTTGACAAGGCGATCGCCGATGGGGACATTACCCTGGAGGACATGGTGACGATCAGCGAGAAGGCCTGGCGCATGAAAGGGTCCAAGATGTTTGTCGAAGTAGGCAAGCAGGTATCGGTTGAGAAATTGATGAAAGGCTTAATCATACAGTCCGGTAATGATGCAAGCGTGGCGCTGGCCGAGCATGTCGCCGGTTCGGAATCGGCCTTCGCGGGCTATATGAATCACCAGGCGCAGTTACTGGGTATGTCAAATACCAATTTCGTTAACGCGACCGGCTGGCCAAATAAAGACCACTACAGTAGTGCGCGCGATATCGCGACTCTAACCCAGGCCGTAATCCGGGAGTTTCCCGAATCTTATCGTTATTACAAAGAACGTGAATATACCTTTAATAAGATCCGGCAGTTTAATCGTAATCGCCTGTTGTGGCGCGATGAGTCAGTTGACGGGGTCAAGACCGGCCATACCGAAGCAGCTGGATTTTGCCTGGTGGCATCAGCACGGCGTGACGAAATGCGGCTGATCTCGGTCGTGCTTGGAACGGAATCTGACAAGACGCGCACTCAAAGTAGCCAATCGCTTTTGAATTATGGATTTCGTTTCTTTGAAACCCACCAACTGTATCGTGCAGAAGAAATATTGAAGTCAGCAAGAGTCTGGTACGGCGATCAGGAGCAGGTCAACATGGGTGTTGGTAAGGAAATTCATATCACGATTCCACGGGGACGTTACCGGGATTTAGATGCCACGATGGAAATCGACCGTGAAATTTCTGCGCCAATTGCTCGTGGACAGCAACTTGGAAGAGTCAGTATAAAGCTCGATGATGAATTGATCCTATCCGAGGACATTGTAGCGATGCAGGCTGTCGCGGCAGGCAGCTTCTTTGCCAGGGCGATGGATAGAATCAAGTTAATGTTCCGCTAATGAGCAGCGACCAGGCATCCGCTGAATCCGCGCTAGCACTGATCGACTATCCCAGCCGATTTCCACTCAAGGTATTTGGCAAACAAACCGATGATTTCGAAGCCATCGTGTTGGCGCTGGTGAGGTCGAGATGTCCCCAGGCGGAGCATATAGAGGTTCGCCGACGAAATAGCAAAGGCGGCAAGTACCAGGCGTTAACGCTCACGTTCACTGTATATACCCAACAACAACTCGAAGAGATATACCAGGACTTATATGACTGCGATGCGGTCGTAATGTCGCTATAGGGTTCCACGGCATCTGATGCGGTTGTGGCCGATCGCTGGATATTTCTTAAAATAATG
>CAXMSP010000117.1:0-6216 GCA_964196225.1 uncultured Gammaproteobacteria bacterium
CTGGTGCTGCAACGACTGATACGCAGCTCAACCGGCGTTTTATCCAGGGTCAGTGCAACTCGTTCAATTTCGAGCAGTGGCGTACCAACCTCCAGCTTCAGTATTTTCGCATCATGACTTGAAGCGGCTACCGCGCGCAGCTGCTCATCGGCGCTGTGTATCGTAATTCCGTACTGCTTTTCATAGAGTTCATAAAGCGTATTGGGCAGATCGTAGTTGCCTTCCCTGCCTAAATCGCCAAATGGCTTAGCAGGCAAAGTAATGGTTTCGACCATGGTCGGTTTAGTGGAGAAATTCCGTACACGTTCGATTCTGATTATGTTAGTCCCGGCAGCCAACTGCAGTTTCGATGCTTCCATGCGTGATGCCGGTTTCCTGCGACAGTGCAACACCCTGCTGTCCGGTAGTACTTTATGACCGTTGTTATCGGTAACGTGGAAAAAATGGAACAGGGCTCTATCAGAGTCATGGTTTGAAACAAAGGTTCCACGGCCCTGTTTGCGTGTTAATACGTTGTTTTCTACCAGCTCAGTAATCGCTTTGCGAACAGTGCCCTGACTAACCCCGAGCTCCTGCGCGAGATTTATTTCGCTGGGAATAATACTGCCTGGCAACCATTCTCCTTTGCCAACCCTTGCAGTGAGGAGATCCTTTATTTGCATGTAAAGCGAAATAGAGCCTTTTCCAGTGGTAAGCATTAAAACTCCAGATCTCATTTAACGATAATATATGAATAGACCAGGTATAAACCCCGTAAACCACCCGGCCGACTTTAGGCCATCAAAATGAGTATATGTCTTATATAAGACCGTGGCAAAAAACAAAAGTAACAGTTTATTTTTATTCGCCAACAATTTCTTTACTTTCAGTTCAAAAAATATTCTCGAAAATCAATTGGTTACACTTATGGGCCTGTACTCACATATCTATAACTCTTATATAAGACCACTTGACTATAGCTATAATGAGGCGTAGGGTCTCGTTTTAGCGCTGGTTACAAGCGAGCTTTATAATATTTCTGGAGAATCAAATGATAGATTTTGTAGTGCATGACGAAGGGGATAGCGTCGGCGTTATCGTGGTTGAGGGAGTGAAAGCCGGAGATGAATTAACCGGCTGGGTAATGGATCAAAACGTCGATATCAAATTCCAGGCGGCCAACGATATACCAATCGGGCACAAGCTTGCGATAAAACCGATGAAAGAAGGCGACACCGTGATCAAGTACAGCACGGATATCGGCAAGGTCGTCGCGGATATCGGTACCGGTGAACATGCCCATGTTCACAATATCAAGACCAAGCGCTGGTAATCGGCAAACAAAAAAAATTAAAAATCCCTTTCTGGAGAATAAATAAATGTCCCAAGATTTAAGCACCGCAACTTTTTCAGGATACAGGCGCGAAAATGGTCGTGTCGGTGTCCGCAATCACGTCATTATCCTGCCGGTTGATGATCTTTCGAATGCCGCCTGCGAAGCGGTTGCGAATAATATTTCAGGCACCATGGCCCTGCCCCATTCTTATGGTCGACTGCAATTTGGCGAAGACCTTGAATTGCACTTCCGTACCCTGATCGGTACCGGTTCCAACCCCAATGTTGCTGCTGTTGTTGTGATTGGTATCGAAAACGGCTGGACCCAGAAAATTGTCGATGGCATCGCGGCGACCGGTAAACCGGTAACTGGTTTTGGCATCGAGCAGCACGGCGACCATGAAACCATTATGGAAGCATCCAAGGTAGCGAAAGAATATGTGCAGTGGGCTTCTGAATTGACGCGTGAAGACGCGCCGGTAAGTGAACTTTGGGTTTCAACCAAATGTGGCGAATCCGATACCACCTCCGGTTGCGGGTCAAACCCGACGGTTGGCAACGCATTCGACAAGTTGTATCCCCATGGAGCAACGCTCCTGTTTGGTGAGACTTCGGAAATTACCGGGGGTGAGCACCTCGTCGCCGAGCGTTGTCGTAACGATGAAGTTCGTGAGCGCTTCATGTTCATGTTCAATCGTTACCAGGACATGATCGAACGCTTCAAAACCTCGGATCTGTCTGACTCCCAGCCAACCAAGGGAAACATCGAAGGTGGTTTGACAACCATCGAAGAAAAAGCACTCGGTAATATTCAAAAAATTGGTAAAGAGTGCCTGGTGGATGGCGTGCTTGATAAAGCAGAAGCACCTACCGGACCGGGGCTCTGGTTTATGGATTCGTCATCGGCTGCGGCTGAAATGGTGACATTGGCAGCTGCGGCTGGTTACGTGGTGCATTTCTTCCCTACCGGGCAGGGGAATATTATCGGCAACCCGATTCTCCCAGTGATAAAGCTGTGTGCTAATCCCCGTACCGTTCGCACCATGAGCGAGCATGTCGATGTCGATGTGACGGGCCTGCTGCGTAAGGAAATGACCCCGAGTGAAGCCGGCGACAAGCTGCTTGATTCCATGTTTCGCACCGCAAACGGGCGCCTCACAGCGGCCGAGGCTTTGGGGCACCGGGAATTCGTGCTTACCCGGTTGTATGAAAGCGCGTAAAGCTGAAACGTATTAGAAATATTTTGGCGAGTTCGGCCAAGGTCAACGGCGTGATCGTGCCTATTATCGCGTTCTCGTTGCCGCTGGCACAGACGCTGGCGGCGCTTGAAATTCCGCAGGGATTCGTGTTTGCGATGACTTCCTTAACCGATAACGAAAACCTCATTATCCTGATGATGATTGGCATTCTTATCCTCGCCGGCTGCGTCATGGAAACCACGCCCAATATCGTTATCCTGGCCCCGATCATGCTGCCGCTGGCGCAGGAAATCGGCATGAACGAAATTCACTTCTGCATCATGATGGTGACCTCTCTGGGGGTCGGATTCATAACGCCACCACTGGGGTTGAACCTGTTTGTGGTTTCGGGATTAACGGGGGAACCTATTCTAAAGGTTGCCGCCAAGGCAGTGCCTTACGTAACTGCCATGGCTATGGTCGTGCTTCTGCTTGCCTTCATACCCCAGTTGTCGCTGTGGGCAATATAGTAAGCAGCCGTAGAACTTTAATAATAATTTTTACATTTTTGATATTTAACCTGAGATCAATTTTATGACCATAGAGTACCTGAAGAAAGCGGATAAATCGGCGACCACGGGCGAAGACGACACACGTAAAATCGTGGCGCAAATGCTGTCGGATATTGAGGCTGGTGGCGAGGAAAAAGCGATTGAATACGCCACCAAGCTGGACAATTACACCGGCAACATCGTTGTCACCGCGGAAGAAATTGAAGCGGCAGCAGCTAAAATCTCGCAACAGGTGAAGGACGACATCCAATTCGCCTACGATCGCGTACGCGGGTTTGCGGAAAAACAAAGAGCGGCATTGGTCGACTTTGAAGTCGAGCTCTCCCCGGGTTTGTTTGCAGGCCAAAAGCAGATTCCGGTTGAAACCGCGGGTTGTTATGTGCCGGGCGGACGTTATGCACATGTGGCATCTGCCGTCATGTCGGTTGCGACCGCCAAGGCTGCGGGTGTGGATCATGTCATCGCCTGCTCGCCTCCGAAGCCGGGAGAAGGCGTCAATCCAGCGATTATTTATACCGCCAATCTCTGCGGCGCGGACACCATTCTGGCACTCGGTGGCGTACAGGGAATCGCCGCGATGGCGTTTGGCCTGTTTACCGGACATGCGGCAGATATCCTGGTCGGACCCGGTAATCGTTTTGTCGCCGAAGCGAAGCGTATGCTGTTTGGACGTGTTGGCATTGATTTATTTGCGGGCCCTACCGAAATTGCCATTATCGCCGATAAAACCGCAGATCCGATGATCGTCGCCAGCGACCTCGTCGGTCAGGCCGAACATGGTCTGGATTCACCCTGTTGGTTGTTCACCACCGATCGTGAGCTTGGCAACAAAGTACTCGAATTGATGCCTGGATTTATCGAAAAACTACCCGATACCGCACGTACCGCGGCTGAAGGCTCATGGCGTGATTACGGCGAAGTGGTCCTATGCTCGGATCGCGAGGAAATGGCGCAAGTCAGTGATAGGTACGCGGGTGAACACCTTGAAGTACAGGCGGAAGACCTGGACTGGTGGGTCAATCGTCTGCGCAACTATGGTTCATTGTTTGTCGGTGAAGAGACTACCGTGGCTTTTGGTGATAAATGTTCTGGCACCAACCACATACTGCCAACCAAGGGTGCAGGTCGTTATACTGGTGGCCTGTTTGCTGGCAAGTTTATCAAAACCGTAACCACGCAACGTATGAGCCGTGAGGCGAACCGCGAAGTGGCTGCAGCCGCCGCCAGGATTTCACGCTTGGAGGGTATGGAGGCGCATGCTCGGACCGGCGATGATCGCCTGCACAAGTATTTTCCAGATGAAACTTTCAACCTTCAGCCATAGCCCATATCCGTGGTTACCCGCTATATTGAATTTAACTGTTAAGGATAGAAAATGTACAAGACAATACTTTTACCACTAGCACTGGACCAGGGTCATGACCAAAGGTCGATGGAGATTGACAGAAGACTTAAGGCCGAAGACGGAAAGATCATTGCCGTACACGTAATCGATGAGATTCCCGGTTTCGCCAAGTACTACCTGTCGTCCAACAAGGAAGAAGAAATTAATGCGGCGGCCAAAGAGGCCATAGAGGAACGAATTGGTGAGGCGCAAGATGCTGAAGCCGTAGTGCTTACCGGCCATCCCGGGCGAACAGTTACCGATTATGCGGAAGAAATTGGCGCAGACTGCATCATAGTTGGCCCCCACAAACCGGAAATAGCGGACTTTTTACTCGGATCGACCGCGGCTCGTATCGTACGTCACGCGCCCTGCTCGGTGCACGTGTTACGTTAAAATTGTTATCCGGGTCGATCAGGCTTCAAATACGGTCATGATAATTCCTGACGGATATTAATAAGTATCTCCCGCAAACCTGTTTATCGTTACTGGCAATTTACCTGACCACGCCGAACATGGCCTGGATTCAATATTCGATAATAAACGCCTGTAGCCAGGACTTGCCCGAATAGCCATGCTTTTTGCAAGTCTTCTATCGACAAACCGAATTTGCATTTGCTATTGTCTGCCGAGCCATGAATACAAAGCTCAGCAAAGCAACCCTCGATGCAATCAATAACGACGACGGTTGCGCCACCGGATTGCCAAACCAGGCGTATACCAGCGAAGAATTCTTTCGCGTGGAACAACAACAGTTATTCGCCAAAACCTGGACCTGCATCGGTAACGGCTGCAGTGTTCCCGAACCCGGTGATTTGCAACCCGTTGGTTTTCTGGGCCAGCCACTGGTGATGCTGCGCAATAAACAGGGCGAACTCCGGGTTTTTCACAACGTCTGCAGCCATCGCGGCAATGAGCTGGTCTGGGATGCCTGCCAGGTTAAAAATACAATTCAATGCCCTTACCACGGCTGGGCTTACGATCTCGACGGCAGGTTACTGGCAACCCCGAATGTCGGCGGCAGTGGCGTGCACAGCATAGACTGTCTCGACAAGAATGAGCACGGACTGCGCACGGCGCGCTCTGCCGTCTGGATGGACCTGGTGTTTGTCAATCTTTCGGGAGATGCACCTGATTTCGATTCCTTTATCGCCCCGTTGCAGCAACGTATCGACAAGCTGGTGACACCGGAGCAATTCACTGAGCTGAAACCGGCAGCAAGCCATGGTACCTACACCATCGATTTTGCCGGCAACTGGAAGCTATGCGTGGAAAACAATCTCGAGAGTTACCACCTGCCGACGATTCATCCTGATTTGAACGCGGTGTCGAAACTCGAAGATCACTATCATTTCTACGGCGGCGATCTCTTTGCCGGCCAGGGAACTCTGAAGTACGATCACGAGAAAACTAACCTCGATGCATTCCCGGTGTTTGACGGCTGGTCAGATATGGTTGCCGAATACCCTACCCTGTACCCCAATGTGTTTCTCGGGCTGCAGGCCGACCATTACTGGACGCGCTTCGTGCAGCCGGTTTCAGCCGAACGCTCGCTCGATCATTTACAGATTTACTACCTCGGCGACGCCGCTGACAATCCCGACTTCGACTCAGCACGTGCTCACCGACTCGAAGTCTGGGCCAGAGTATTCAACGAGGATATCGGAATAGTTGAAGGCATGCAGCGCGGCCGTCGCTCGAGCGCCTTCAACGGCGGAGTGTTTACACCGATCATGGACAAGCCCTCGCATCATTTTGCAAAATGGGT
>CAXMSP010000118.1:0-51147 GCA_964196225.1 uncultured Gammaproteobacteria bacterium
TCGGCACCGATGATACGAAGTTCCATCCAACAGTCTCCTGTCCGCTCGTACATCGCGAATTATCATGAAGAGTAAATCACTCTTTTCCTAAAATCCAATGGTATTGGACAGCAGTACACGCGAGTATCGAGCACGCTGTCATCCCCTTTTCCCGAATGGCTCCCAAGGGTCGGCTATCGTCGCTTATTCATCGAGTTTGAGCGGCTTTTTTCTCCAAAGAGACCCTCAACTGGCCGCGCTAGGAGGCAATCTTCGGCCAGGAACGGACACTGATCTGCAAGGAACAAAACCCAATATTGAAGACCGTATCCTTTGGAAATTATTGAGATACAGCGGTGCGCTGCACGTGTCTCACCTGGAGTAAACGAAAGCCCAACAATGCCAGAACCGCAAACAGTATCGCAACGCCTGCCAGGAACAAGGGTGCTGCAGGATCCCCCGTGACATCTCGTGCATAGCCAGCAATCGGCGGGAATACTCCCATTCCCACATAATAGACGGTATAGAAAATTCCCATTCCGATTGCTCGATTTTCTTTTTTCAGTACCTGCCCTGGTAATGCCATGATTAGCCCACCTGCAGGTCCAAAGACGATACCAATGGCGGCGAAAATCATGATGAAAGCGGAAGTAAAGGGAATCATCCATATGAGAATCGCGATAGCCAGAAAGGTTACTACCATGGTTGTCACAGGCCGTCCTATCCGTTCAGCAACCCATGCGCCCAATGGCAACGCTGGTATGATTAGCCAACTGGTCAAACTAACGATTGCGCCTGCTGAGATTAGCGTTACACCCTTCGTAACTAAAAATTCAGGTCCGAAACTCAATGGCAAAATGAGTGCGATATTATATAGACACCAGATACATCCGCTCAGGACAACACCCCGAAGTTCATAAGGGGTTAGCTTTCCCTCCAACGGCTCGCTTGACACTTTTACAGCTTCAATAGAGTCGGGGGGACTGGTATACATCGTAGCGATCAATAATAGTGCGACCGCACATATCGCCACTGGAACGAAAAAAGTCAATTCTAGTCCGATCGCTTCTTCTAATGGGCCCATGGTCAACAGCGCAATTGCGATTCCCAGCGGCCAACTGGATACTAATACTCCCATGGCAGTCGCAATTTGACGTTCGGCAAACCAATCTGTCACCATTTTTGAAACCAGTACATTTAACAGAACAGCACCCATCCCGGAAATCAACCTGCCGGTGAACATAAACTCGTAGGTATCGGATAGTGCAAGCAACGCGCCACCCAAAGTCATCATCGCCAACCCGATTAAAACAACGCGCTTATCGCCAAAATGTTTGCCAAGCCAACCTCCGGGAATGGCAAACAATGCGCCTGGTAGCAGGTAGATGCCTATTAGAGCACCGAGCTCGGTATATGTGATGATTGAATCAGTCGTTAACAGGGGGCCCACGGCAGCGACTGATTGAAACTGAAAACCCATGGACGTTCTTGCCAGGGTGAGTATTGCTAAAATAAGCCAAAGCCGATTCATTCTTTTTCTAATACCAATTGCTGGTGTAGCCCACCAGAAAAGTAACACAATCTGCTACCAAGAATCCTGTTAGAACAGTTGGTAGTTATTGATATGGGCGGATTATGCGCCTGCTTTCTCCAAAGCAGCCGCTGAAAAGAGCTTATCGAGCTTCGCCATTCGGCCACAAACGGACACTTTAGGTATCGGTTTCTTTTGTGTTAGCCTGAGATCTTCAAGTACTCGAGGCGGGAGGGATCGGAGATGGATAATGATGAGTTTCGCAGAGCAAGCAAGAATGTGTGGGACAAGATGGCCCAGGGCTGGGATGTTAACCGTGAATATATGTGGGAAACGTCAAAGCCGGTTGCAGAATGGATGGTCGAGAAGCTCTCGCCGAGCGCTGGACACACTCTATTAGAGCTAGCGGCTGGGGTGGGTGATACCGGTTTTGTTGCCGCTGAACTAGTGGGTGATGAAGGTCGTTTGATTTCAACTGATTTTTCCCCGGCTATGGTTGATGGTGCTCGACGTCGAGCTGATGAACTTGGTATAACAAATGCCGAGTTTTATGTAATGGATGCTGAGAACATGAACCTGGAGAATGAAAGTGTTGATGGTGTCCTGTGTCGCTGGGGATACATGTTGATGAGTGACCCGAGTAAGGCATTGAAAGAAACGCGGCGCGTGTTGAAATCGGGAGGACGGCTAAGTTTTTCGGTTTTCGCAGGGCCTGAAGAGAATCCGTGGGCGGCGTTACCGGCAAGAACGTTAATTGAAGGAGGTTTCATGGAAGCACCGGTACCCGGGTCCCCAGGAATTCTTGCATTAGGGGATAGGGAGCGCTTAGGCAGTTTACTGGCTGAAACGGGTTTCAGTGAACACATCATTGAGGAGGTACCAATCACCTGGCGCTATCTTGATTTTGAGGGTTATTGGCGGTTCTTGACGGAAGTCGCTGGTGCGATTGCAACTTTGATCGAAGCGCTCCCACAGGGCGAACAAGTTACTGCCCGAGAAGCTATGCAGAGCGCGGTATCGGATTTTCAAACAGAGTCTGAGATCGCTTTGCCCGGTGTAACGCTAAATGTATTAGCGCAGTAGTCGTACAAACCCGGACCTGTCGTTGGATATATAACGTCAGGGAACGACAGACATTAGCCGTGCGAAGAAGCTTGGAGTTTACTCTGATTCGTAGCGATCCTCGTTAATACTTGAACTTTAGGCCGATCTCGGGTGTTGTGATAAGGGTGTTTGGGGGCCGCTTTCCCGATAGCTGACACTCAAAACTAAGCGTTCAGAGACAGTCTTCGGCCAGGAGCTGACGCCTAGAATCTTGGTTATTCTCTCATTGAATATCCGAACAATCGGCTCATAGGTCACCCCCGCCCTCTATGATAATATGGCTCCATGAAACGACAACTCGCAGCTATTCTCTACGCGGATGCAGCTGGTTACAGCCGTCTTACGGGCCAGAATGAAGAGCGAACTCATCAGCAACTCAATACAGGATTAAATATCCTCACCGAAAAAATCACTGCTCATGGTGGGAGCAAAGTCCACGAAGCTGGCGACGCAATATTAGCTGAATTCTCTAGTGTAACTTCGGCTGTCAGTGCAGCAGTTGAATTTCAATTATTTATGAGGTCGCAGGAAACAAAGCTTGATAAAAGCGATCAAATAGAATTCAGGATTGGAATCAATGTGGGAGAAGTTATCCACGATCGAGATGATATCTACGGCGATGGGGTAAACATAGCGGCAAGAATTCAGGAAGTCGCTGCCCCTGGTGGTATCTGTATATCAGGCGCAGTGTGGGAGCAATTAACCGAAGACGCCAATTATAAATTTGATGACCTCGGTTTTCGAGACTTCAAAAATATCAAGAGACCGGTCCATATCTATCGGTTAAAACTCTCCGATTTGCTTGATCAATACCCAATAGCTGATATCGATTCACGCATTAAAGGGCAACCCCTATTCGACGACGCTATTAAAAATCCTGTGATTACCAAAGGACAATGTATCTGTGGCGCGGTTAAATTTGAAATAACTCAGAAGCCGCTGGGTACGGGTTATTGTAGTTGTCGAATATGTCAGCGCGCCGTCGCGGCACCCGTGTTTGCCTGGGTGGCATTTCCATTTGAGGCAGTGAAGTTTACATGTGATATACCTAAGTATTACCGATTATCCTTGATCGGCGAAAAAGGGTTTTGTAAAAAATGTGGATCTCAAGTGGTCTACCGGGCCATCAAGCCTGAGCCTGCAGATTATCTTGTAATCCCTACTGCTACGCTGGACGATCCCGAGAATTATGCTCCAACCTGGCATGCCGGTGTAGAAAGCCAGATGCCCTGGCTGCAAATTCACGACGATCTTCCACGTACACGATGCGAAGAATCTCCGAGTTTTATGAAGTCCTGGTCGTCAGTGGGGGTTTCCGACCCGAATGACTGGGTAGCACTGGAGTACGAACAAGCAAAGCACCTAGATGAAGATCCGAAATCGAGCTGATCAACATATTTAGTTTAAATTGGTCATTTCCGGAGTTTCAGCAGATTACTGAGGAATTGATATCTCCAAAGGAGACCCTCAGATGAGTTACCTGGGCTTTTCGAAACGGCCAGGAACGGACTCTCAATCTGCTGTGGTAAATGGTCGCGAAGCCGACTTGTGGTATCTTGAGGCTTCCATCGATTCTGGCATGTATAAAAATGGGTTTGACGATCGGGCAACTGGCAAGTAAGGCCGAGGTCAATGTCGAAACGATTCGCTACTACGAGCGACGCGGGCTAATCGAGCGCCCAGATAAACCCACAACAGGCTACCGCCAATATGGCAATGAGGTTCTTCACAGGTTACTCTTTATCAGAAGAGCGCAAACACTAGGCTTCAAGCTCGATGAAATTGAAAACCTACTGTTTCTATCAGTGGGGCATTGCACAGAGATTCAATCACTTGCAGAGCAAAAACTTGATCAGGTTCACGACAAGATCAAAGATTTGCAAAAACTCGAAGGTGTTCTCTCAGATTTAGTCAGACAATGTAATTCAAGTGTGGATAAAGCTCACTGCCCTATAGTCGATACCCTCCTCAAAGAAAATTAAACCTTCTTGATCACTTGACTCCGTACTTAGGTACGGGATCTATACTTTGCTGAATATCTACCTCAGTTAGGGTTGAAGGTATGGCCAACATGCTTCCCATAGTTACAAGATTAGGTGATAAATCCGGTTCCTTTGGAGCGGTGATTGCCGCCATGGGTTGTTCCTTTTGCTTCCCTGCCATAGCCAGTCTTGGTGCGGCAATAGGTTTTGGTTTTTTGGCACAATGGGAAGGTTTCCTGTTAACCAAAGTACTACCTGGTGCAGCTGTCCTTACCTTACTGGTAAATGTTCTGGGGTATTTTAATCACCGCCAGTGGTATCGCTCTGTCGCCGGTGTGATAGGTCCGGCCGCTATTCTGCTAGTACTTAATTTCTGGTTCGCTACCTACTGGCGTACCGATGCAATTTATGCAGCTTTGGGTTTAATGATTGCAGTATCTATTTGGGATATTTTCTGGCCAGCAAATCGCCATTGTGATGTCTCTGAAAACGCCAAACCTGAAGCCGAATAATTATCGGATCACCTACTTGGGAGGCTTACACTGATGTCGGTAGTGATTTTGGAATCTACCCTGACTTGCCCACACTGCGACCACGGTAAAATGGAGATTATGCCTACCGATGCCTGTCAGTATTTCTACGAATGTGAATCGTGCCATTCGCTACTAAAACCGAATAAAGGGGATTGCTGCGTTTTCTGCTCGTTCGGAACCGTCAAATGCCCACCAATACAAGAAGGAAGTTCCTGCTGCGACTGAGTGTCTCAGTTGGGTCGGAAGCCGACCCTGATGTCTCATATTTGAGTGTCTGCTTTGCCTATTCGAGCAGGGTACGAGATAAAGCCGATTGAGGATCAACAAGACCGTCAATTACATTAAAGTGGTGTTGATCCTTTGCTTGATGAACCGATGTCTGTATGCCGCATCCAGTCCAGATGTTAGATAGTAATTCTGACTGTCGAATAAACTCCGGTCGTTCTTCAGCACCCACCCAGCAAACCAGTTCGACGTTTGCGATGGGCTGGTTCAAGGCGGGGCTTTCTGCCACGGCCTCGGCTTCGGACATTTGAAAATCATCGTTCATTTTCGTATTCAACAGGGGGCGCATATCGTGCAGGCCCGAGATCGAGACAACACGATCAATTCGTTCCCTGACATTCGATGCAAGCGGGCTGTCCTGGCAGATCATACGGGTTACCAGGTGACCGCCAGCTGAATGGCCTGTCAACCGGATGGGACCATCAATTAAAGACGCCGCTTTGCTGATAGCCGACCCCATCTGGCGGGTAATCTCGCTGATTGAAACGGCTGGCACCAGGTCATAGGATGGCATCGCGACAGCCCAATCCCGGCGAATCGCTCCGCATGCCAGGTGGGACCAGCAGGACTTGTCAAATGCCCGCCAGTAACCGCCATGAATAAAGATCACGAGTCCATTGATGTTAGCTTCCGGTCGGAAGATATCGAGCCTCTGTCGATCATTTTCACCATAGCCGATATCTAAATCAGCTAGCTGCTTTTGGGTCATTAATTGACGGAACTGCAGTGCTTCCCCTGCCCATTTCTCAGGATAATGAGCCGCGCCCTCGATATGAGCTCCGTTGGCGTAGGCATCGTCCCAGTCCTCGATCATCACATTCATCGATTGTCGTCTTTCATTAAGTTGCTAGACTAGCCTGATACCGCGCAACCCTCAAGAATGCATCATCGTGACAGACATCGGCAAAACCAAATCGCTATTCCATTTGCCTGCAGGCCAGATTTACCTGGACGGCAATTCCCTGGGCCCTTTACCCAAAGCCGCCGTCGCCAGGGTCGGTAAAATGATGCGGGAGGAGTGGGGTGACCTGTTAATTGCCGCCTGGAACCGGGCGGACTGGATGAACCAGCCATCCCGGGTTGGTGATCGCATCGGCAAGCTTATCGGCGCTCCGGCTGGCACGGTTGTTATGGGCGATACCTTGTCGATAAAAGTTTACCAGGCACTGGCTTCTGCCCTCGAAATTAATGCAGATCGCAAGATCATAGTATCAGATACGGGTAATTTCCCGACTGACCTCTACATGGCCGAAGGGCTCATCAAGTCTCTCGGCAAGGGGCACGAACTCAAACTATGCGAGCCGGAAGAAGTTGCAGATTGCCTGGCTACAGATGTCGCTGTATTGATGCTCACCGAAGTCGATTATAAAACCGGTCGCCTCCACGATATGAAGGCTCTGACCGCGAAAGCCCATGAAAAGGGCATTTTGACAATTTGGGACCTGGCCCATTCTGCCGGCGCGCTGCCGGTAAACCTGGGCGCCGCCGGGGCTGATTTTGCGGTTGGTTGTTCGTACAAGTACCTGAATTCGGGTCCGGGTGGACCGGCATTTATCTACGTGGCACCCGGGTTGGCAGATAAAGTGCGACCAGCGCTTTGCGGGTGGCTTGGTCATGAAGCGCCTTTCGATTTTGATCTGGATTACCGACCTGGCCGTGGCATCGAGCGAATGAGGGTCGGCACGCCACCCATTCTGCAATTGACGGCACTGGAAGCGTCCCTGGATATCTGGGAGCAGGTTGATATCGATGATGTCCGTGCGGAATCCGTCAATCTGTCTAATCTTTTCATCGAGCTCGTTGAGGCCAATTGTCCTGACCTCAAACTGGCAAGCCCGCGCGATGCCACGCACCGCGGTAGTCAGGTGTCTTTCCGTTTCCGTAATGGCTATGCCGCGATGCAGGCGCTCATTGAGCGTGGGGTTATTGGCGACTTTCGCGCCCCTGACATCATGCGTTTCGGGTTTACACCACTCTACATTGATGTTGAAGATGTGAGGAAAGCCGCTTCGATCATCGAAGATGTCATGGTCAACCGGCTTTGGGACTGCCCGGAATATTTTGGTCGATCGGCAGTGACTTGATCGCAGAATGAGTGACTTATTATCTCTTTAATTCAAATATTTATGATAATAACTTAAAGTAATTACTAGGAATGTGTTTCACTGTCGCCAGGTACGATATCCAACATCAAAAGGTCCTTTTAAGAAGTCTTGTTGTAACTTATACCGCTGCTTCCAGTCGAGGTAAACTGTAAATGGCCAGTTCAAAACTTCAAATTGCAGTCATCAGGGGCGATGGCATCGGTATCGATGTTACCGATGCTGCACTTGCTGTCATTGAAGCGGCACTCGAGAAAACTTCGAATACCCGGCTCAGTTACAACGAGATACCCGCCGGTGCAGCTTACTATCACGAAACGGGACGCGATATCGAGGTAGGTGGCGAAGAAGCTGCGGGGAAAGCGGATGCGATTTTTCTAGGCGCAATCGGACTACCGGACATCAGGTACCAGGACGGTACCGAAATCTCCCCGCACTTGCGCCTGCGCGATATTTACCAGCTTTATGCCGGGGTGCGACCGGTCAGGGCATATCCGAATGCTCCGCAACGCCTGGCAGATCCTCGTGCCCAGGAAATAGACCTCGTTATTTTGCGCGAGTCGACCGAGGGTTTGTTCTATTCAGCGGCGGTCCATGGCAGAAGCGAAGTGCTTGATAACCAGGAAGTTCGCGACGTGTTGCGGATAACACGGGCTACAACTGAAAAGCTGCATCGATTCGGCTTCGAACTCGCGCGTAAGCGCAAGCAGCGAGGTTCCAGAGGTATGTTGACCTGTGTCGACAAGGCCAACGTGTTCAAGTCGATGGCTTTTTTTCGTCAGATCTACGATGAGATTGCGCCGGAATTTCCCGATATCCAAACCGATTACAATTATATCGATGCACAGGCGTTGGATCTGATACGGCGACCCTGGGACTTTGACCTGCTGGTTACTGAAAACATGTTTGGCGATATTCTGTCGGACCTTGCCGGCGGCCTGGTTGGTGGTATGGGGATTGCAGCCTGTGCCGAGATCGGGGATGAAACCGGGTTGTTTCAACCAGCCCATGGTAGCGCACCCGATATCATGGGCCAGGATAAGGCTAACCCGCTCGCAGCGATTCTGAGCGGTGCACTGATGCTCGAATACCTCGCAGACAAGACCGACGAACCTGCGCTGCAGGACGCATCACAATTGATCGAAAACGCTGTCTCCCGGGGCTTTGCCGAAGCACGCATCCGTCCGGTCGAATTTGGCGGCGATATGGGTACGGTTGCGGTAACCAACGAATTGCTATCACTTATTTGACTCGGGTTCACCCGATTTAAGGCTCCCGATTTAGGGAATTTCAGCTTGTTTGAAAATCACTCATGCGTGTTGATACCGGTTATGTTACTAATAATAAAATACTTTAAAAAACACATATAATTAATTGAATATTAATGTTTTAAGTTAATTTTGAATTCAGAAATGACTGCAACAGATTGGGGTTTTGAAACTCTGGGAATCTGCCGGACAGACGGCACTGTATTTAAAAATATCTCTGCTATGCTCATTGCATGATGCAGAGCGCCGAACTCGATATTCAACCACCCATGACCCTTGAGCAGCTGATTGGCAAGGGCCAGGATTTGCCCAGCCTGCCCGAAATCTACCTGCGTGTTTCCGAGCAGCTGGAAGACGAAGGCAGTACCGTGCAGCAGATCGGCGATACGGTTCAAAATGATCCCGCGATTACTACCCGCGTCTTGAAAATGGTCAATAGCGCCTACTACGGAATGCCGAACGAAGTTGCCTCGGTTTCCCAGGCAGTTTCATTGCTGGGTCGCGAAAGACTTAAGCATATTTTGATTGGCTCGGTTCTCCGAGGCGTCTTTAGCGTACAGGAAAATCCCGCGTTCTCGATGCAGGTTTTTTGGCAGCACAGTATAAAGACCGCAATAATCGCACGTCAGCTGGCAACGCATGTTAGCGTAATTCAAGAACCGGAATCGATGTTTACCGCCGGCTTACTGCATGATATCGGCAAGTTGTTGCTGATTAACAAGTTTCCGGAACGCATGCTTGCAGCGGAAGAATACGCCATCCAAAAACGGGTCGATGTATTGAGCGCGGAATTGAGCCAGGTTGGTGTTACCCATACAGCGGTGGGTGAAGCGCTGATGCAACACTGGGGCCTGCCCCAGCTGTTGATTGATTGCGCCCGCAGTCACCACGAGGTGGTCCACGATGGCCCGAATCGCGATGCGACCCATCTGATTTACCTGGCGAACTGTCTCAGCAGCTATGTGCCACCCCTCGATGACCAGGAAACGCAAAATATACTCGACGACATTGAAAACTGGGACATGGGATACGCGACGCTCGACCAGATTGCATTCGCCTGTCAACATGCCGATGACATGGTGTTTGAAGTTATGGAATCGCTTGGCATGGTCACGCTTGAGATTAGCACCGACTAGCAGCAATACCCGCCCCTTACTGGGCTTGTTTAACGCGCCCCATCTCGGATAATCCGATACCTCCAAGAACTAATATTAACGAAAATGCATGGTGTGCCTGGAAAGTTTCATGCAGGAAAACGACCGCCATTATCGATGCGAATACCGGCACCAGGTTGACAAAGACACCGGCTCTGCCGGGACCGATCAGGGCAACACTCTTGATAAAAAATGTTTGCGCTACCAGCGAAGGTAATAAGGTCGTCAACAACGCGATGGTCCAACCGGTGAGTGTAGGCATTTGCCAGCCCAGCTGATAGGTCTCGATCGCAACCAGCGGAATTGAAACCAGCCAGGCCACAGTCGCCATGATTGCGAACAGGCCGAGTGCGCTGACGTTGGGTCGGCGACTCAGGCCGATCGAGTAGGCTGCGTATAACAAACAGGCGATCAACATGAACAAATCGCCGCGATTTACCGACAGGCTTTGCAGCTCATTCCAGTCGCCCCCTGAGGCTACGATAATTACTCCAAGCATGGTTGTGAAGCAGCCCAGTACCTGCACCCGCGTGATCTGGTGACGCCAGGCCAGCCAACTGCCAAGCAGCACGTAAATCGGTATCGAGCCCTGTAATATACCGATATTAATCGCCGAGGTATGATGTGCCGCGACATAAAACAGGGCGTTGAAGGCGGTAAATCCGCAGCTCCCCATGAAACAAAGGAAGGGCAGGTGGCGTCGTAGTATTGGCCAGTCGCGGACTATGTGTTTGCGGGCGAATATCGTCAGTAATATAACCACACCCAGCCAGCGGAAGGTAACCAACTGCATCGGCGAGATCTCGTTGATGGCGAGTTTGCCGAATATCGCATTGAGTCCCCAACACAAGGTGGTAACTATCAGCAGCAGATAAGCTCGCAAATGATAAGCGTCGATCATACGCGCGTCCTGACGCCTCGAACCAGTTCGCGGTGCAGCGTATAAAGACCGCTCAAAATGATAATACTGATGCCGAGTACACTCTGCAGATCGGGTACTTCATTCCATACCAGGAAAGCAATTCCGCCACCGAAAACAATCGACAGGTATTTTAGCGGTGCCACGATTCCAACCGCGAGTCGTTGATAACTCAGTGTCATCAGGTATTGAGCCATGCCTCCGAGCAATCCAACCATGATGAGTAACGCGAGGTCCAGCAGGGGAGGCGACTGCCAACCCTGGATAAGCATGCCGATAATACTAACCAGCACTCCGGTCACGGTAAAATAAAAGGTGATACAGACAGGATCATCGATCTTGCCGAGATGGCGAATAATAATCGTGGTGCAGCCAATTAAAAATGCGGCCGTCAGCATGTAAAGGCTGCCGCTCGCGAGCATATCAGCACCGGGGCGCACGACCAGTAACATGCCGACAAATCCGAGGATGATCGCTGACCAGCGACGAATGCCAACTGTTTCACGCAGCAAGATGACCGATAGCGCAGTCATGAACAGCGGTGCCGTGTGCAGTATCGATATCCCTTCCGCCAGCGGCATCAGCGAAAATGCGTAGAATGCAAAGCCCATCGCCCCGATGCCCAGTACGCTGCGCAGCAGATGCAGTTTTTTCTGCCGGGTTCTTAAAATGCTTGAGCCGCCGCGCAGCAAGATAATAACGAGTACGGGGGCCAGGGCCACGGTGCAGCGGAAAAACATGATCTGCGCTGTCGGATAGTTGGCGCCAAGCCATTTCACACTCGCGTCCATGAGTGAAAACAGCAGGATGCTCAGCAGCATCGCACCGAATCCAAGGGCAGGATTGTCGATGCTACGTATTGCTAATGGAACTGGATTACTTGAAACGGAAATGCTCCTGTCAGGCGAGTATCAGGTCGGCAGCTTTTTCGGCCACCATGATCGTCGGGCCGTTGGTATTACCGGAGGTGACCGTCGGAAAGACCGAGGTATCGACAACGCGTAATTTGTCCACGCCATAAACCCGGCATTGTGAATCGACCACGGCGGTTTTCGGATCAGGGCCCATCATGCAGGTACAACTGGGATGATACACCGTGTCGGCACGCTGACGAATATCGGCGATAAGTTCATCATCGCTTTGCACCGAGGGTCCGGGTCTCATTTCATGGTCGATTACCTCGGCTAACGCGGGTGCACTTGCCAGGTGGCGCAGCAGACGGGCACCTTCGAGCATCTGGGTGATATCTTCATCGCTCGACAGGTAATTGGGCTGTATTTTAACCGGGGCAAATGGATCAGGCGAATCTATTTGCAGATGCCCGCGGCTGGTGGGACGCATTTGCCCGACAGAATTTAAAAATCCGGGATATGGATCTGGTTGCATCAGCGGTCGTTCGCCCGGTGGTGATGTTGCATATGTAATCGCAGCGAAGTACATTTGCAGGTTCGGTCGTGGGCGAGATGGATGGCCGCGTAAGAAACCACCCGACTGGTTCACGCTTAACGACAGTAGCCCGTTGCGGAATACCAGGTACTGCATGCCGGCTAGCATCTTCCCCCACCATGGATAAAGACGATTGTTCAGGGTCGGGACCCGCGAACGGTAATAAATACTGTAATCCAGGTGGTCCTGCAGGTTGCGTCCGACACCCGGCAAATCCACCCGCGGCGAAATCCCGAAACCTTTTAACATTTCCGGATCACCGATACCGGATAGCTGCAGTAACTGGGGTGAATTGATGGCCCCGGCACTGACGATGACCTCGCAGTTCGCTTTAACCTGTCGAGTTTTTCCGTTGTGAATGAATTCGACGCCATTGGCGGTTTTGTCGTCGAATAGAATTCTCGAGACCTGGGCCCGCGTGATGATCTCGCAATTGTCGCGCGTAAGCGCGGGATGCAGGTAAGCCCGCGCTGCTGACATACGTCGGCCGTCCCTGGTCGTGATCTGGTAGAAACCAACGCCCTCCTGGGATTCCCCATTGAAATCGGGGTTGTAGTTGAAACCCTGTTGTTGCGCCGCCTCGAAGAAAGTGTGGCACAGTGGGTGATACTGTGGACTGACATTATTAACGTAGAGTGGTCCATCGTCACCCCGGTATTCATTACCGCCGTCGGAGTTGGTTTCGGATTTTTTAAAGTAGGGCAGAACATCCTGCCAACCCCAGCCGGGATTGCCGAGCGCCAACCAGTCATCGTAGTCCTGTTGGTGGCCGCGAATATAGACCATCGCGTTTATCGAACTCGATCCACCGACGACTTTTCCGCGAGGCCAGTAGCTGCGCCTGTTATTGATGCCGGGGTCGGGCTCGGTGGTGTATTTCCAGTTGACCGATTCGTCGTAAAAGGATTTACCGTAACCGATGGGTGTTTGAATCCAGAAACGCCGATCACTGCCGCCGGCTTCGAGTACCAGTACTCGATGTCTGCCGTTGGCACTGAGACGGTTGGCAAGCACACATCCGGCGGAACCTGCTCCGATGATGACGTATTCGAATTCGAGGTCCACGATGTGTCCAGGAAAAATGATTGTGGATTATAGACACTACATCTGTTGCGTAAAGCATAACTTCAGGTTTCGTCCGGGCTCCTGTTGATGCATAATTTGGGCGCTAATCCAAGTGGAGTCAGTTTTGAAATTTAGCATCGAAGAATTTCGTGCCTGGGAAAATAAAACAGTCACCCTGGTCGGCATGTCCGGAGTGGGAAAATCGTACCTGTCCGCCAAGCTGCGCGGCAGTAACTGGTTTCACTACTCGGGCGATTACCGGATTGGTACGCGCTACCTCGACGAACATATAGTTGACATGATCAAGCACCAGGCAATCAAGATTCCGTTTCTGAAAGAGCTGCTGCGTAACGACTGGATCTATATTAAAAACAATATCCGGGTTAACGACCTCGGGCCGGTATTAAGTTTTGTCGGTAAATTGGGTAATCCCGAACTGGGAGGCGTAGAGCTCGGTGAGTTCATCGAGCGCCAGTCGATATACCGCCAGGCGGAAGTCGATGCGATGTACGATATTCCGCATTTTATCGAGAAAGCACAGGAGATTTACGGATACCCGCATTTTGTCAACGATGTCGGTGGCAGCCTTTGTGAACTTGATGAACCCGGGGTCATGGACATCCTGGTGGATAATACTCTGATTCTATATATCCAGGTTACCAATGCCGCACAGGAGAAAGTATTAATTGAGCGCGCTGTGTCCGACCCCAAGCCACTGTATTATCGACCAGACTTCCTGCAAGAACATTTGCAGCTTTACTACCAGGAAACCGGGCTCGAGTATGTAGCACAAATTGACCCCGATGAGTTTGCGCGCTGGGTTTTTCCGCGCCTGTTCCACTCCCGCCTGCCGCGTTACGACGAGATTGCAAAATTAGGCTACTCGGTGACCTCCGAGGAGATCGATCAAGTGCAAAACGATGCTGATTTTCTAAGTATGCTGGAAATGGCCATCGAGAGACAAGCGGAGGGTGACGCATAATGCCATTGGTTGCGCACAATGATTTACCTACGTTCGGCAAGCTGCGACAGGATGGTTTGCTGGTTTTGGAACCGGGTCCCGCAAACCAGCAGGACATTCGCGAGTTGCATATCGGGCTGCTCAACATGATGCCTGACGCGGCGCTTGCCGCTACCGAGCGACAGTTTTTCCGATTAATTGGTGAAAGCAACCCGATTGCCCAGTTTTATGTGCACCCGTTTACCCTCGATGCATTACCACGTGAACAATCGGCACGTGAGCATATCGAAAAGTACTACGACAGTTTTGACCAGATTAAACAGCAGGGGCTCGACGCCCTGATCATTACCGGTGCCAATGTAATCGGGCCCGATCTTTCTAAAGAAGTCTTTTGGGATGAGTTGAATCAGGTGGCCGACTGGGCCCACGAGAACGTGACCTCCACACTGTGTTCCTGCCTCGCCACTCATGCGGTGATGGACTTCCGCTATGGAGAGAAACGTATCAGGCAGAAGTCCAAGAAATGGGGTGTTTACCGTCACCAGGTCGTCGATGTCTTCCATCCCCTGGTGGACGATATCAACTCTGAATTTGATGTGCCACATTCACGCTGGAATGACGTTCACCCCGAACAGTTCGAATCCCAGGGGCTGAAAATACTGGTAAAGGGCGATGACGGATGTGTGCATCTCGCCACCAGTCCGGATGGGTTTCGTACGATTTTTTTTCAGGGGCACCCTGAATACGATACCGTCTCTCTGCTAAAAGAATACAAGCGGGACGTATCTCTGTTCATTGACGGTAAATTCGATAACTACGCACCGATGCCGGAACACTATTTCAGCGAGTTCAACGCGGCTGTGTGTCGTGAATACCAGGGTCGTGTGATGCAGAGTCTGGCCTTGGGAGAGGAAATTCCGGATTTTCCGGAGCACCTGATACTGGGAAATTTGAAAAACACCTGGCAGGACACCGCAAGCGCAGTCATCGGCACCTGGCTGGGTTTGATTTACCAGGTCACCAATGTCGACCGGCGCAAACCTTTTATGGAAGGCGTTGACGCCGACAATCCGTTAGGCCTGGGGTGAAACTGTTTAGCTCGGATCGCGACGGGCTCAGAATCCGGCCTTGAATTTAATAAGATCCCCAGGAATCCTGTTTTTTCCAGCGGATCCGCGTCACCAGAATCCCGATTACAAATGCAATCAGGGAAACTGCGCCACCGCGCAAAAACCAGTCAAGCCGGGTGCTATCAGTAAGCTCGGCGTTGGTCTCGCTAAGTTCTGCTTTTTCCTGCCGTAAATCATCCACTACCGTTTGCAGGCGCTTGTTTTGATCGAGGATGCTCAGAGTATCCTGCGCGGCAGTGCGAACTTCCGTTAATTCCCGCTCAGAAGCACCTAAGGTGGTTGTCAGAGCGCTATTGTCAGCTTTTTCCTGGCCCAGAGATTGCTTAAGCTCGACGATCTCCGATGACTGTTGATTGAGGCGAGTTTTTTGCTGTTCGAAACGGGCTTCAAGTTCTTCCAACCTTTGCCTGGCGGCAGGAATTGGCATCAGGAAGCGGGTCAAAACATAGCCTTGCTTGCCGGAGGAAGTTTCAACCAGCGAGTACTTGGTTGGCAGGTCCTCCTCGAGTACCGTAACCGCCTCGCCGCTGCCTAACATGCGCACAATACTGTTCGATGTACTGGTACCGCTGCGCATCGTAACTTCGAATTCGTCGGTAACGTACCGGGTATCCGCCGCATGCAATGGACCAGTTGCGAAAAAACAAGCGAGCGCCAGCAGGATAGTTCGTGTCATTGATCTATTTACCTTAAAAAGCGTTACAAAAAACTTTCCCAGACATAACGGGAGTTGTGTGTGGGCAGCATCGTACCTGAGGCTGTCGGCCCAAACAATGTTGCGTTGCGTTTGAACAAATTCTTTCGACAATAGCATGCGCCGAGCAGTAGTTTGCGATAACTGCACCAATTCAATAAGAGATTTCATCATTCGAGTCACCATGAACCTTTCCTCTGACAATTCTTCGTCTGGCTGATGTGGTCGTTAGCGCCATTATTGTCAGGCTTGAAGCGAGTTGCAACAGCAAATACATTTTTGTTACGCCTAGGTCAAATTGCATTTTAGCGCTAACTTACTAGAGTAGGTAGGAAGAATTGCCCGGGAATATAAATGAGTAAAGATTTTGACGATCCAAGGCGAGATTTTTTAGTGAAAGCCTTAAGCCTGGGCTTATTTGCCGGTCCCAATCTGGTAAGCCTGCTGCAACCAGTGGTGGTAAGCTCATCGTCCCGGCGCCAGTTATAGACCATACCGATTCAGAACTGATTTTAATCGAAGAACTGGTAGGTAGGGCGCCTCCATTCGAAAACCTGGATGGCGGTTACGGAGTAACTCGCAAATACAACAAATAGGATCTATTCGTCAGTCGTGGGTTCTGTTTCCAATGGTGCCTCTTCGAAAACTTCTGGAACTTTGTAAGGTGTAATCAGAATAAGCATCGCAAACTCGGGGCTGTCAAGATAGTGCAGGTTTTTGCTGCGCATGCGGCGACGTTCCTTAAGGCTATGATTGTTCAATATAAGAGTATCAGCAGAGTAGGCAGCCAGGGTACGGTTCTGGGCGGAATTAGTCGTTACCGGATCGATCGAAAGACGTGGTCGCCTTAATACAAGATCGGTGTAAGCGTGCAGGTATCGTGATAACCCGATTGTAATTTTACCCTCGAGTTCGTATAGCCCCTGGTGACGTTGTGAACTTTGCTGTTCCAGCAACTGCAGTTCGATCGATTCAAGGGTCTGCTCATCGAACTCGTAGGGAGTCCCGTCGGCCTTTTTGCTGTCAGCTTTGGGCATGCTCTCCAGAAACTCGATTTGACTGTCGATGGACGTGTATTCATTGCCATAAATGCGCCCACCCCTGATCCAGACGGGCAAAGCCCGTTCTTGTTTAAGCCCGGGTTGGCGCCAGGCGGTATGCAGCAGTAATTCATAGCGCGATGAATCAACGAGTTTGTTGGCAACATCAGTTAATCGATACTGGTCGCCAGGGATTATCTCGTAGCCCAACTTGTTTGCTGCCTTAACGCTCCTGGCTGAAGACAGTTCAAGCATTTTTTTATCTTTGCCAGGAGAACTGACCGGCAACACGAATTCCCTGCTTTTCGGTACCTGGATATTTTTGAATATGACCACTTCAACATCGTAACGGGGCACTTCTGCACTGGTTTCAGATTGTGCGAGCCCAGGACCGGAAACCAGGGCAGCAAGCACCAGCAAGGATAGTGATTGTCGGTTCATATTATTCTGCAGTCAGCTTCATGATCAGGTTTTCGACCTGTTTTAATCTGGGTTCAAGTTCAACATTTTGACACACAAATCGCAAGGTTTGTTTCCCGTCGAAACGATATTGCTGGGGGTCCGATTGTATCAACTCGATGATCTTCAATGGGTCGATATTGGGATTACGATTGAAAACAAATTTTCCGTTGTGTTCACCAACATCTATTTTTTCGACACCCAGGGCCAGGGTTCGTAACTTGATCTGGGTTATTCTGAACAAATGCTTGAGCGAGTCTGGTAACAGGCCGAAGCGGTCTATTAGCTCTATCTGGATATCCTTAAGTTCGTCATCGTTGGTTGCAGAAGCGATACGTTTATATTCAATCAGGCGCCTGTGTATATCAGGAACATAGGTTTCCGGGATTAGGGCGGGAATATGAAAGTCGATCTCCGAAGCGCGCATAATCGGCTGATCGAAATCGATTGGTAGATTTGATTTAAGCGATGTTACCGCGCGCTCGAGAAGCTCTGAGTATAAAGTAAAGCCGATCTCTGTAATCTGACCACTTTGCCCCTCACCAAGAATTTCGCCTGCGCCGCGAATCTCAAGGTCATGAGTAGCAAGGGTAAATCCGACCCCGAGGTCCTCGAGGGATTCAATTGCCAGCAAACGCTTGCGCGCGTCGCTGGTCATTGCTCGTTCTGGTGGCACGATCAAATAGGCGTAGGCACGGTGATGTGAACGTCCTACGCGCCCTCGAATCTGGTGTAATTGAGCGAGCCCCAACTTATCCGCCCGGTTGATGAAGATCGTGTTTGCAGTGGGAACATCGATGCCGCTTTCGATAATCGTGGTGCAAACCAGTAAATTGCATCGGTGGTGATAGAAATCCAGCATTACCGCTTCGAGCTCTTTTTCTTTCATGCGCCCATGGACAATGCCGATGCGCGCTTCGGGCAACAGCTGTTGCAATTCGTGTGCAGTTTTCTCGATGGATTTGATCTCGTTGTGCAGAAAATATATCTGCCCACCACGTTTCAGCTCTCGCTGACAGCCCTCGACAATCAAGTCGGGGTTCCAACGCGATACGAAGGTTTTGATCGCATGTCGCTGCATCGGGGGAGTGGCGATAATAGACAGGTCGCGCATGCCGGATAGTGACATGTTCAAGGTCCTTGGGATGGGAGTGGCCGTCATCGTCAGTAAATCGACGCTGGCTCTCAGGGCTTTTAGCTTTTCCTTGTGGCGAACGCCGAAACGGTGTTCTTCATCGATGATGACCAGGCCGAGATTTCGGTATTTAATCGTATCGGAAAGAAGTTTGTGGGTACCAATCACGATGTCAATTTTACCGACTGCGATCTGCGCCAGGTTATCGTCAAGACTCTTCTTCGCAGTAAAACGGGTCAGGCTGGCTATGCGGATGGGCCAGTCAGCAAAGCGATCACGAAAATTATGGAAGTGTTGTTGTGCCAACAGGGTAGTGGGTACCAGGACCACGACCTGTGACCCGGATATGGCAGCAACAAATGCCGCCCGCATACAGACTTCGGTCTTGCCGAAACCGACGTCGCCGCAGACAATTCTATCCATTGGCTGTTGAGACTGCATGTCCTCAATCACCGATTCGATCGATGTTTCCTGGTCGGGGGTTTCCTCGAACGGAAACTCACTGGCGAACTGCTGATACTCATCAAGCGTGACCTGGTGGGCAAATCCTCGCATGGCTTCGCGCCTTGCCTGGATATCGAGCAATTCGACCGCGATATCGTGTATTTTTTCCTGTGCTTTCTTGCGCGTACGCTGCCAGTGATCACTTCCGAGCCGGTGTAAAGGCGCGTTCTCTTCACTGGCGCCGGCATACCGGTTGATCAGATGCAGCGAAGAAACCGGTACGTAGAGTTTGTCCTGATTGGCATACTCGATGCAGAGAAACTCGGTTGCGATACCGGATACGGTAAGCGTTTTCAAACCCCGGTAGCGTCCGACACCGTGATCTTCGTGAACAACCGGTGCACCCGGCTGCAGGTCTTTGAGGCTCTGAATGGTCGATTCAGCGTCACGGGTTTTGCGATATTTGCGCCGTCGGCGCTGCATGGCGCGATCACCAAAGAGCTGATTCTCCGCAATGATGGCTATGCCCTGATTTGGCAGGGTCATTCCACTTTGCAAAGACGATGCGATAATGCAATAACGGCAGTCGTCGCGGTTCAGGAATTCATCCCAGCTGTCTACTGGATGAGCCTGAATCGAATAGTGGCGCAGCATTTCATGTAAAAACTCACGCCGCCCTGCAGATTCAGCGCTGAACAGGATCTTGCTAAACGCCGGTTTTGTAATAAACGCACGCAGCGCTTTTTCCGGTTGTTCAGTATTTGACTGTAACGTTAGCTGGGGTACTGATTGGGAATCACAATTGATGTTCGATTGATCTGGCAGATCCAGTTTAAATGCTGAGAAAAAGAGACATGAGAAATTCTGGATTTTTTCCTGTAGCGTGTTGTTGTCCAGAAATAACTCTTCGGGTGCGAGCAGTGGCCATTCCAGGTTATGTCGCCTCGACTCATAGCGCTCGGTTACCTGTATTCCAAATGATTGCGCTTGCGCAAGGGCTGCGTCGTCGATGAGCAAGCGGCTATCGCCGGGTAAATAGTCAAACAGGCTTACCAGCTGCTCAAAAAACAATGGCAGGTAGTACTCGACACCGGGTGAAGAAATGCCTTCTGAAATATCGACATACACCGGGCAGCTATTGGGGTCGATATCGAAGGTTTCGCGAAACTTGAGTCTGAAGTGCTTGATTCCTCCTTCATCTAGTGGATATTCCTGTGCTGGCAATAGCTTGATTTCATCTATCTTTTCGACCGAGCGCTGCGTCTCGGCATCGAAGCTGCGGATTGTTTCAACCTCATCGTCGAAGAAATCGATTCGAAACGGCCGGGTACTGCCCATGGGAAACAAGTCTAGAATCGAGCCACGTGCACTGAATTCGCCATGTTCTTCAACCTGCGATACGGCCCGGTATCCATAAAGGCTTAGTTTTTCGCGCAGTGCCACGGGGTCGATGCGATCACCCGTTTTCAGGTTCAGCGATCGCTGATGGATAAATTGGGGTGGTGCAATCTTTTGCAGTAAGGTGCTGATCGGAAGAATCAGGATCCCCGAATCGGCCTCCGAGATCGATGCGAGGCAGCGGATTCTCTCGGAAACGATATCCTGGTGCGGTGAAAATTGATCGTAGGGCAGGGTTTCCAGGTCTGGAAAACGATAGATCCTGGGCTGCTCAGAACTGAAAAAACGAATTTCCTGTTCCAGTTGCTCGGCGTCGGTCATGTCACAGCAGACGATGACCGATAATCCCGGGTGTCGGGCAATCTGTTCGCTCAGCAATAAGCTTCGGCTACTGCCGTATAGCTGGCCAACGCGGAGCGGTTGCGCGGTCGTAGGCGCTGGAGTTTCGAGAAGTTGTGTGGGCACTTATGCCTGTTGAGAGACTATTCCTGAATCGGTTTTGCGGTGGTCAAACCAAGAATTTCCCAGTTTTGCATGCCGCCGCGATACCACTTGATTTTGTTGGCAGGATAACCAAATCCCAGCAGGTTTTTGATGTTATTGGGTGATTGCCCGCACCACATTCCGTTGCAAAACATAACGAGGGTTCGGGCGTTTCTGAAATCCCACAAGCCCTCGAGATTTTTAGCATTAAATTTTTCTTCAAGAATTTCGCCAATTGAAATGGGATCTGCGCCCTTGGATGTATTCAGGCTGGTCCAGGGGATATTGATTGCGCCAGGGATAGTTCCCTTTGCGACCCAGGCCGGGGTGCGTGAATCTATAACGACGATACTGTCATCACCTTCACTTTTACGCCTGAGGTATTCCAGAATTTCAAGTTCTGCGATGGTTTCAACGCCGGGTGCGAGAGTCGAAGGCTGAATACAAAACGGAGGACACTTGCGAGAAGTTTTGGCAAACGCCGGGTTTATCGTATTTTTCTGATTCTGGTTGCGCATGACATTAACATCATTCTCGCCATGCTTTACGCTAACGCTTTCTATATCACGGGTAATGTTGACCTCGGCCGCATACAGACCCTGGCTCGCAAGGCCAAGCGCCAGCGAAGATAAAATACTCAGCAATCTCTTGGTGTTCATTGTCGCTCCCCCGGGTTTAACACATAGTAGTTCGAGTTCCGGTCTTTATGATTATGATTGTCTCAGACCGGATAACTGAACTACAGTTCTATTTTGGCATAACTATGGTGTTCAGGTCGATGGTATGTAATACGATTTGATATTCGAAATAGACCCTGAAGGATCCGTATACCCACTCGGTTATAGGGGGCTCTCCAACCGGACCAAAACGCTCGTCAGGTTCTCCAAATTCACCCAGTACATCATCCATGTTGATACCGCGATTCGGCATCATCTGTTTACTGGCAACCGGGACGTTACCGGGAATGGTCAATGTGTCCCCAGCAACCGCGGGTTGCAGGATAAAGCCAATACTCAGGAGTAATAAATATAAGCCTGTGCGCATTTTATCGAATCTCTTGAATTAACGTATATAACTATAGCATGCCTTTCTATAGTGACAAGGTTGAAGCATGTCGCAGCAGCAGTGGTGGGAAGTCCTTATTCATGGTTTAATCCGCCGCATGAAAATGCCGCTCGAAGTCTTCGTTGGATTGCGTTATACGCGAGCCAAGCGCCGCAACCATTTTATATCCTTTATCACGATGATTTCGATGCTCGGTATCGCACTCGGCGTGATGGCGTTGATCGTGGTGCTGTCGGTTATGAACGGATTTGAAAAGGAGTTACGGGGACGCATTCTCGGAATGGTGTCGCATGTTACGGTATCCAGTTTCCGTGGTCCGCTGCAGGACTGGCAGTCTCTGCGTGAAGAGACCCTGGAACATCCCGCAGTTATCGGTGGAGCCCCCTATACCGAGGCGGAGGCAATGATTTCTAATTTGTCCTCGGTAAGCGGTGCGTTGATACGGGGCATCGATCCGGAATATGAAACCGGGGTATCCGAAATTCACGAGAACATGGAATTTGGTGAACTCAGCGACCTGGTCGCGGGAGATTACGGAATCATTTTAGGCAGTGGGTTAGCAAATACGCTTGACGTGGTCCCCGGCGATCGCGTCACAATGATAACGCCGCAGGCGACTTCATCGCCACTGGGATTTTTGCCGCGTCTGCGTCGCTTCAAGGTTGTCGGGATTTTTGAGATCGGCGTATACGAATATGATCGCAGTAGCGCGATTATTCATTATGAAGATGCCAGTCGCCTGTTTCGGCTGGATGGGGGAGTCAGCGGTTTGCGATTAAAGCTCGATGACCTCGACCTGGCCCCGCAGGTGCGTCAGGATCTCAAGCAAAGTATTGGTCTCGAGTACTGGGTATCAGACTGGACCTTGCGCCATAGCAATTATTTCAAGGCAGTGCGAACCGAGAAAACCGTGATGTTCATTATATTGTCACTGATCGTTGCGGTTGCGGCGTTTAATATTGTATCGACGCTGGTGATGGTAGTGACGGACAAACAGTCTGATATCGCAATTTTACGCACCCTCGGAATGTCCCCCTTATCGATCATGTGGGTGTTCATGGTACAGGGAACCCTGATCGGTTTGATCGGCACGCTACTCGGTCTGGTCAGCGGCGTTGTCGTTGCCTCGCATATCGATGTCATTGTGCCAGCACTGGAGCAGTTTTTTCAGACCCAGTTTTTACCGCGGGGAGTTTACCCGATTACTGATTTGCCCGCTGAAATGAAGCAGTCAGATATTATCAAAATTACACTGTTATCTTTCGGTATCTCGATTGTCGCAACCCTGTATCCTGCACTCAGGGCTTCCAAAACCAGGCCAGCCGAAGCGCTAAGCTATGAATAAGGGAACCGATTAGTGACCGCAGCAGTTATCGAAGCTAATGCGGTGCGCAAGGTATTCCGGCAGGGCAAACTCGATGTCGAAGTACTCAAGGGTGTTGATTTTAATGTCGCGGCAGGAGAAAGCCACGCTATCCTGGGCGCGTCGGGGGCTGGTAAATCAACGCTGATGCATTTGCTAGGGGGATTGGACCATGTCAGCAGCGGCGAAATCAAGGTTCTCGATAGCAGCCTGTCGAATTTATCCGAATCCAGGCTTGGCAGATTACGAAATCGACATCTCGGATTTATCTATCAGTTCCATCACCTGCTGCCTGAATTTAGCGCCGTCGAAAACATTGCAATGCCCTTACTGATACGTCGTGAATCGTTTGCGACAGCTCTTGCCGAGGCGCGTGCCTGGCTTGTCAAAGTAGGGCTTGAGCAACGCGCCGAGCACAAGCCGGGCGAGCTGTCAGGGGGCGAACGCCAACGTGTAGCATTGGCGCGTGCATTGGTAACACAACCCGATTGCCTGCTTGCTGATGAACCCACTGGCAATCTCGATCAGCAAACGGCAGCACAGATGCTGGAATTGATGTTGGGCTTGAACCAGGAAATGAATACCGCACTGGTGGTCGTAACTCACGACCTTTCAATAGCCGGGCGCATGCAGCATCGTTCACGCATGCAAGATGGTATCCTCACTCCCGAAGCCTGATAACCCAGGTTCCCTCGGAGAATGCTCACAGAAAATGCTTCCAACCGGCAGGCGTTGGTTGGTCCATCCATGGAATCGCCTGGAGCTCGATACGTCGGACCACGACCATGGCAAAAATCTCTTACCGGGACGGTTGTGTTAGGGCAGTTGCAGTTTGAGGAAGCTGCAATAAACCAGCATGACCGGAATCTGCAGTACCAGGTGGATAGCATCGGAAATGAGACGGATACTACCGGAGATTGCCAGTGCTGTATCGATCCTGCGCGACAGGTAATAGCTCGACTCACGCGTGACAAAATAGGCAAACAGCATGTAGACGGTTATTTTGAGGATGGTCACGAAAGACGGAAACAAGCTAAAAGAGTCGATTGATTCCGCGTGCTGCCAGTTAAACACCAGGGCAATGGTCAGTAAACTCTGAATTGGCAATGCAAGCACCGGGTGACTAAAAACCGGCATGAATGCCAGCAACAAACCAGCGAAAAAAAGGATATTAAGCAAATTATTAAATTGCCCCTGCCGCATCAGGATTCGCCAGAAATCTATGCTCGTGGTATTGGCGTCGATCACTGGATAAACCTGGCTAACGACAATCAGAAGCACCATGATACGGATAACCGGGCATAAAATATGTTCGAAAATCCAGGTCGGAGAGTCCACCTCGTGTGCTTTCTGGATAAGCCAGAAACAGAATCCGGTGCCCAGGATTACGCTAGTGGTGGTGACCAGGACTGTCCAAAACAGGTTCACAGTTTTCCGTGCGCTCTTCGTCGTCGATTATGCCGACGCCTGGCGCGAATTTTGATGTGCCTCAAAATATGCAAATGCCACAGGATTCGAACCAGTAGAAAGGATGCCAGTGCACTAACTGCCCCAACCACGAAACAACCCAGCAAAAAGGGCTGCCAGATTGCGACAAGGCCATTGACGAGCCATTCGAAGCTCAATTCAAAGTGGAAACCCCCTGGCTCGAGTCCCAGCATTTCTGCCCCGACCAGGTAACAGAGGTAATACATGGGACCCATCGTAACCGGATTACTAACCCAGACCACGGGCACAGTCAGCAGGACGTTGGCCCTGATCCAGATTGCGCCAGCTGCGGCGATAACCATTTGAAACGGGACCGGTATAAACGCACAAAACATACCCAGTGCAACCGCTAGCGAGCAAGAACGCCGGTTAATGTGCCACAAAGACGGATCCTGTAGTCGCGGGCCAAGTAACTTGATCCAGCGATTTCTAGTGATGACGTCAGGATGTGGCAAAAGCTTTCTAATAATCTTCTTTGCCATGATCATTGTATTATCGGCACTATTTAATTATTCTGCAAAGAGTTGGATCAAATAACAGGGAAATAAGGCAGGGAAAGCATGCCTCAACACGCACTTGCCATCGTGCTTGGCTCGCTCGTGGCGCTATATGGTAACGAACTACCGGATCCTTACTGGTCGGCATTTATGCCGCTCGTAGTGCTGCTTTTCTTTTACTGTCCGACTCATCGATTTGTTCTACTGTTGGCCGCTGCTTATCTGTCGAGCAGTGCCGTTTTTCATTATCATCTCGAACATCGACTTGACAGCGGCTATGACAACCAGGTTGCGCTGATAAGTGGAATCGTTGCTGATATTCCGCGACTTGGCCAGGGTCGCATCAGCCTGTACTTGACTGCTCTCGAAATCGAGGATTACGCCGGCTCTATGCCGCGTCAGGCACGTCTAAACTGGTACCAGGATCAGCAGGTACCGCTTGCCGGTGAGCGCTGGATATTTGAGGCAAAACTGAAACAACCAATCGGGACGCTGAATCCGGCTGGGTTCGACTTTGAAGCCTGGCAGTTTTCCAGGGGGGTTGATGTAACGGGATATATTCGTGACTCCGCTGCAAATCGCAAACTTGAATCAGCGACCATGACATCAGCAAACTATTGGCGCATGCAGATTGCCTCCAATATCGATCGAAGTTGCAGTAGCTGTGAGCATCGAGGCCTGATCAAGGCCCTGGCGCTGGGATTTCGTGGCGATATTCCGATAACTCAAAAGCATTTACTGCAGTCAAGTGGAATCGCACACTTGCTTGCCATATCCGGTCTTCATATCGGCATCGTGACATTGTTGTTTTATGGACTGGGTCGACACTGCTGGCGTCTGGGTCTTTATCGAAGTGGGCTGAATCGTGCCCAGATTGCCTGGCTATTTGCGATTGTCGCGGCGCTGGGTTACGCGGCCCTCGCCGGGTTCAGCCTTCCCACTGTGCGCGCACTGATCATGTTTAGCCTGCTCTGGTTTGCACTGCAGACCCGGAACAGGATCAATCTGTTGCAGTCTATCGCCCTGGCGGTCATTGTAATTGTCATAATTGACCCACGGGCGGTAGGTTCAACTTCGTTCTGGTTGAGTTTTGCTGCCTTGCTGGTGATTGCTTTTGTCCAGTTCCGATTACCAGGGAGAATGCTTTGGTGGCAACAGTTGCTGGCGCTGCAGTGCTGTTTTTCGATACTTTTCGTACCTCCTGGTATCTTGATATTCGACCAGTTCAATCCTGCAGGACTATTGGCCAATATCGTCGCAATCCCCCTGGTCAGCTTTGCTGTGCTGCCGGTAGTGCTGGGCGGTTGCTTACTGTCACTACCAGGCTTTGGCGGCAGCCATACCCTGTTTAACCTGGCCGATAGCTTGCTTGTATTTTTGCTGGATTATCTCGACTGGTTGCTCGATTCTGGTTTGCATTCCATTGCCGTTGCCTATCCGGCACCCCTGATCGTGATGACGCTGATTTCTATGTTGATATTGCTGTTTCCACGTATGTCCGGGATTCGTAAAGTCGCGATGATAACCCTTGTTGTTGCGGCCTCATGGCAACCCTCGAGGCTGAAGCACGGTGCCTACGAGCTGATTATACTCGACGTGGGAATGGGTACCTCCGTACTATTGCGCACCCGTAACCACAACCTGATTTACGACCTGGGGCCGGGCAAAGCTGACACGTTTAACGCCGTGGACTGGGCGTTAGTGCCGGTCATGCTGCGCTATGGCATTCAAAGGCCCGATTTGCTTATTATCAGCCATGTGGACCAGGATCACAGTGGCGGAATGCATTCGTTCGGCGGTAACTATCAGATTTCGAGTCTTTTATCCGGCACCCCCGAGGAACTTGAATCGAGATTTGAGATCCGACATCCGGTGCGTTCATGCCATGAATATCCTGACTGGCACTGGGATGGAGTGGGTTTCAGTTTTCTGACTGCGGGTACCCAGACTGCTAATTCGAGTAGTAATAATCGTTCCTGTGTTCTGGCTATAAGCGGGAGCCACAGAGCCCTGATACCGGGAGATATAGAATCCTCTCGGGAATTGAAGCTGGTTTTGAAGTATGGGGCGGCACTTGACGCCGATATATTGCTGGCACCGCACCATGGAAGCAAGACATCCTCTAGCATGCCGTTTGTAAACCGTGTAAAACCTAAGCATGTGGTTTTTACACAGGCAAGGAACAATCGATGGGGTTTTCCCGGAGATGAGGTGGTTTCACGTTATGACGCGGTGAAAGCACGCCAGTATCGCAGCGATAAAGATGGTGCGATCAGTATGCAAAGCAGTGACGAGGGCCTGGTTATCAAGGCCATGCGAAATCCGATCAGGCGTATCTGGCAGCGATGGTAAAAAGACGCCCGCCACAGTATGATGTGCGGCATTAATTTCTGAGGGTTAAAGTGTGTTCGAACTGGTTCAGGCAGGAGGCTGGCTGATGATTCCGATACTGTTGTGTTCGGTAATTGCGGCAGCCATCGTTATCGAGAGATTGTGGACCCTGCGCCAAAAGAAGGTTATCCCTGAAAAGCTGCTTACCGGCATTTGGAACCTGTTGAGCAGTGATGCTTTAACCGAGAAGCATATCACTGAAATCGAAAATGGGTCCCCGCTGGGTCGTGTGCTCGCGGCTGGCTTAATCAACAGGCACCTGTCACGTGATTTGATTCGCGAAAGCATTGAGGAAAACGGCCGGCATGTCGTGCACGAAATGGAAAGGTTCATGAATACCCTGGGAACTATATCCACGATTACACCCTTGCTGGGCCTGTTGGGCACCGTGATTGGAATGATTCGCGTTTTTACGGCGATTACCGTGATCGGTGTCGGTGATCCCGGGCAGCTGGCGGGGGGCATTTCGGAGGCGCTGATCACCACCGCGGCGGGATTGACTGTCGCAATTCCAAGCCTCATTTTTCACCGCCACTTGAAGCGCAAAATCGATGACCTGGTGGTGGCGATGGAGCAGGAAGCGATGAAGCTGGTCGATTTTCTGCATGGTGATCGCAAGAACCTGGCCTGATAGATGAACTTTAAGAGCAGAAATGCCGAAGAAGACGTCAATATCAATTTGACACCTTTAATCGATGTCGTATTTTTATTGTTGATTTTTTTTATGGTCTCGACGACTTTCGATACGACTTCACAACTTAAGATCAACCTGCCTGAAGCCAGCCATGATCAGTCTGTCGTACCACCGCAGAAATTAAACCTGATGATCGACGCGAAAGGAAACTTCTTTCTCAATTCACGCGAGTTAACCAATAATAAGAGTGCAACCTTGAAAGCTGCCCTGGAACGCACCATGGATGGCAACAAGTTACCAATCGTCATCCAGTCGGATGCCGATTCTCCGGTTCAATCACTGGTCACCGCGATGGATGTTGTTGGGCAGCTGGGACTCTCGCAGGTTTCCATCGCTACCACACGTCCGCTCGAGTAGTTGAATTCGTGAACTTACAGAGAAGCAAGCTGTGAAACCAATCGAAGCAAATTTAACCGGTGCCAGGGCTTATCGTGCGCTGTTATCGATGGCATTCGAGCACAAGACGTACTTTGTCGTCGCGGTTATCGGTATGGTCATTTTTGCCGCGTCGGACGCCGCTTTTGCTTACCTTATGAAACCATTAATGGATGATGGTTTTATAGATCGCGATCCAACCATAATAAAGCTCATACCGGTCGCGATAATAGCGATTTTCATGGTCCGAATGGTAGCCATATTCATGCGCAGCTACTGCATGGATTACATCGGGCGTAACGTTATCAATAGTCTTCGTAAAATGATGTTTGAGAAATTATTGACGCTGACCAGTGATGAGTATGATCAATCTTCCACCGCGGCCATCGTCACGCGCTTCTCGTATGACGTTGAACAGGTTGCCAAATCGGTTTCAAGCTCCCTGACGGTATTTGTCCAGGATACCTTGCGGATCGTCGTGTTACTGGGTTACATGGTCTGGTTGAACTGGCAGTTAACGGCGATATTTTTGATAGCCGGTCCAATTGTGTTTCTGATCGTGGTGCGTATATCCGGACGCTTTCGCAGTATTAGCCGGAGCATTCAGCAATCCATGGGTGGCGTCACCCAGGTGGCGCAAGAAGTTGTCGACGCTAACCGAATAGTGAAGATTTTTGGTGGCGATGAATTCGAGCGCAACAAGTTCCACAAAGTTAACAAGACCAACCTCAAATTACACTTGAAAATGTCGATTGCACAGTCGGTCAGCATGCCACTTATTCAACTGGTTGTCGCCATCGCGTTTGCTGCTATCGTCGCATTTGCGACCTCGGATTCTATGCGCGCACTCATCAGCCCGGGCGATTTTGT
The DNA here is from genome assembly GCA_964196225.1 of uncultured Gammaproteobacteria bacterium. Lineage (GTDB taxonomy): Bacteria > Pseudomonadota > Gammaproteobacteria. Next base: position 29,856 of record CAXMSP010000118.1, read on the forward strand.
GTCTTTCATTTTTGCTATGACGATGCTGCTTGCGCCGATGCGAGTCCTGTCTTCGATTAACGCCAGTATTCAAAAAGGTATAGCGGCTGGCGAGAGCGTGTTTGAGTTCACGTCTCTTGAGAACGAACATAACGAAGGTGAGTTGCAACTAGACCGCGCCGAGGGCCGATTATGTTTTGACAAGGTGGTGTTGTGCTATCGACGTAGCGATCAACGCGTTCTCGATGAGATCAGCTTCGAGGTAAAACCTGAGCAGACCGTGGCGATCGTGGGTCGTTCTGGTAGCGGCAAGTCCAGCCTGGTTAATCTTATTCCGCGCCTCTATGAATATGACAGCGGTGAAGTGCTGTTAGACGGTGAGCGGATCGACCAGTACCGCATCGCTGATTTAAGACGTCAAGTAGCCTATGTTGGTCAGGATGTAAGGCTGTTCAACGATACCATTCGTAATAATATCGCCTACGGTGTCGCTGATAAGGTCGACGAAGACCAGATTCTTGAAGCTGCAAAACAGGCTCATGCCTGGGAGTTTATTGCAGAAATGCCGGACCAGCTCGATACCGAAGTCGGTGAACGTGGTGTTCTATTATCGGGAGGGCAGCGTCAGCGAATAGCAATTGCCCGGGCATTACTCAAGAATGCGCCGATTCTGATTCTCGACGAGGCGACTTCCGCGCTCGATACCGAATCTGAACGCTATATTCAGCACGCGATGGAACATTTGATGCAAAACCGTACCACGCTGGTAATTGCACATCGACTGTCAACCATTGAACATGCTGACCATATCCTGGTAATGGACCAGGGTAAAATTGTCGAACAGGGCACTCATGCCGAGTTGCTCGATAACGATGGAATTTATGCAAAGCTGCACTCGATGCAATTTCGGGATAGTGGGGATACCGAACTACAGCCGAGTACGCGGCCAAGAATTATCCGTTCCTCGGTCCTCAACAAGTCCTTGATGCAACATTGGGTCAGCTTGTCGACGCAAAGAAGACAGGGCTGGTGGCTATGGTCGCTGAATCCGCTATCCCTGTTACTGATGCCGTTATCCCTGGTCTATTATGTAATCGCCAGTCTGCGCCGATTGGGATATCGATTGCGGCTTATAAGGTCCACCAGGCTCCCCGTTACTACCATTGTCGTTGGAAACATTACCCTGGGTGGTAATGGCAAGACACCTATTGTGGTGGCGCTTTATCATTTCTTGAAGGACAAGGGATTTCAACCCGCTATCGTTACTCGTGGCTATAAAAGTGGTAATGAGAATAGTATTCAGGTCTTGCACAATGGCCTTACACGCAGTGAAGTAGGCGATGAGGCGAACATGATGTCCGAGGTCTGCCATTGCCCGATCGGAGTCGGCGCTAACCGGGTTGCCGCGGCGAAGCAAATACTGGAGCAATTTCCTGATACCGATATCATACTATCCGATGACGGTCTGCAGCATTACGCATTAAAACGCGATATCGAGATCGCAGTTTCTCGATATCTTTCGCTTGGCAATGGACTAATGCTGCCAGCCGGACCGTTACGTGAGCCACGTGGCCGCCTGAGGCGAGTTGATCTCACCATTAACCGGGACGGTGACCAGGTTATCGAATCGCTCGGCAAGGTCTGGAACCTGGCGCAGCCTGAAAAAACGAAGCATATCAGCGAGTTCATGGGCCGGCAGGTACACGCATTGGCAGGCATCGGGTTCCCCGAAATATTTTTTGCCAGCCTGGCCCAAATGGGAGTCGATGTCATCGAGCATGAATTTCCGGACCATCACGAATTCAGTGCCCGGGATTTGAATCTGAAACCTGAGCTCCCGATACTGGTCACGCACAAAGATGCGGTAAAATTAAAGGGCATCGCGCGCGAGAATCTGTGGGTAGTTCCACTTAATATCGAGTTTAGCGAAGCGCTGAGTAATCAGATTTTAGAGTTACTGGAGAGCTGTCATCATGGATAAACATTTACTGGATATACTGGTTGACCCGGTCACCAAGGGACCGTTGATTTATGATAAAAAAAGGCAGGAATTGATTTCTCGAGCCTCGCGACTCGCTTACCCGATCCGTGACGGAATTCCGGTGATGCTGCCTGAGGAGGCACGAGAGCTCAGTAGCGACGAGATAGAGGCACTGCGATAATTAAATGACCGTCGATTTTCGCATCGTGATACCGGCTCGCTTTGTTTCGTCGCGGCTGCCCGGAAAACCCTTGCGGCCCATTCGTGGGAAATCGATGATTGAATGGGTTTATCGAGCGGCACAGCAGGCCAATGCGACGGAGGTTGTAGTCGCAACCGATGACCAACGAATAATTGATGTCGTCGAAGGGTTTGGTGGACAAGCCTGTATGACCGACAGTTCACACCGCAGCGGCACTGATCGCATTCTCGAAGTTACCCGCAAGCTGAACTGGAGCAAGGACAGTATCGTTGTCAATTTACAGGGCGATGAGCCCTTGATGCCGGCGGTCAATATAACCCAGGTTGCCGCTAACCTGGCGTCAAGGGAATGCTCTATGGCAACCCTGCACAAAGAAATCGATGCGATCGAAGCCCAGGATCCGAACCAGGTTAAACTGGTCCACGATCACGAGGGCCAGGCACTATATTTCAGTCGTTCAGTCATTCCTTATAATCGCAGTGGTGAGGTCGGACAGTACTGCGGCCATATCGGTATCTATGCCTACCGGGTGGAATTTATCGAAATTTTTAGTGAGCTGGCACCCTGCGACCTGGAAATTGCGGAATCGCTGGAACAACTGCGCGCACTATGTAATGACTACTCCATCCACAGCGAAATTGCACAAGCGATACCCGGTCCAGGCGTCGACACCGAAGAGGACCTGGCACGGGTCGAAAAACTGATGGAGTCGATGTCGGCGTGAGATATCAATGGAAGCTGGAAAAACATCTGACGCTGTTCGAAAAATACTTCAAGCTGGATGAGTACAGCATTACCCATGAGTTATTTGGTGGTGGCTTCAGCCCGGTATTTACACGCGAAATTTTTGAACGCGGAACCGTGGTTGCGGTGCTGCCATACGACCCCTTGCGAGCCAAAGTAGTATTGATTGAGCAGTTCAGGGCAGGGGCGATCGACGATACCGACGGACCCTGGTTAATTGAATGCGTGGCCGGTGTCATCGAAGCTGGCGAGTCGGAGCCGGCAGTCGCGTTACGCGAATGCGAGGAAGAGGCGGGTTGCACCATCAGTGATCTGGAAACGATCAGCCGCTATTACGTGAGCCCTGGTGGTACCACCGAGCACTGCAGTCTATTCTGCGGCATCGTCGATAGCGAAGGCTTGGGTGGTATCCACGGTCTTCCGCATGAGCATGAAGACATTCGTGTCATGGTCATCGATGCCACGCAGGCTTACGCGTGGCTACGCGAGGGTAGAATCCGGTCTTCCGCGACCATCATCGCGTTGCAATGGCTCGAGTTAAACGAAGCCAGAATAATCGAGCACTACACCCGCTAGAAAGCAGTCGAGATCGCAATCATGCCGACAACGCTGAGAACGATGGTATAGGGCAGGGCCATCCATAGCATCTTGACATAGGACAGGCGAATCAGTGGCGCCAGGGCCGAGGTCAGCAGGAACAGGAATGCGGCCTGGCCATTGGGTGTGGCAACACTTGGCAGGTTGGTGCCCGTATTGATCGCGATGGCAAGCATGTCAAACTGTGCACGATCGATCGCACCCTCCTGGAACGCCGAAGCAACCTCGTTGATGTAAACCGTCGCCACGAAGACGTTATCGGAAATCATCGATAACACGCCGTTGGCGATAAAAAACATGATCGGCTGCAAGTCCCGATCCATCGCCAGTACCTGGTTGATTACGGGTGTAAATAAATGCTGTTCGTGTATTACAGCGACGATTGCAAAAAATACCACCAGCAGCGCGGTGAAGGGCAAAGCTTCCTCGAATGCATGGCCAATTTGATGCTCCTCGACGACGCCGTTAAACGCGGTTAACAGGACGATTACCATCAAGCCTACCAGTCCTACCGAGGCCACGTGGAAGGCCAGTGAAAAGATCAGGATGATGCCGACGACGGCCTGCACCACCAGGGTTGCCGTCATTCTATGATTGCGCTTGGCTTCTTGTTCGTCGTTGTAGGCGGACAGGGTTGCGGCTACCGATTCAGGTAATGTCGCACCATAGGAAAACCACCCGGTTTTCTCCAACACTACGCTGGTGATCAGGCCAGCCACCAGAACCGGCATCGTAATCGGCGCCATGCGCCAGAAAAATTCCATGAAATCCCAGCCCGCGCGTTCGGCGATTAACAGGTTCTGTGGTTCGCCGACAAGGGTGCAAACCCCACCCAGTGCGGTACCGACTGCGCCATGCATGATCAAACTGCGAAGGAAGGAACGAAATCGCCTGAGTTCAGCGCGTCGATCATGGACGACTTCCTGGTCGGTACTGTGATCATGCTCGGTTTGATCAGTTTGTTTACCCGATGCAACGCGGTGATATACCGAATAAAATCCGATCGCTACCGATATCAGTACCGCGGTTACGGTTAATGCGTCGAGGAATGCACTCAGGAAAGCTGCGGTGAAGCTGAATAATAAAGCTAGCAGGGCTTTCGATTTAATCGATAACAGGATCTTGGTGAAGGTATACAGCAGCAGGTCGCGCATGAAATAAATACCTGCAACCATAAACATCAATAACAGGATTACCTCGAAATTCCCGATGGTTTCCTGGTAAACGGCCTCGGGGCTGGCCATGCCCATGATGATGGCTTCAATTGCGAGCAAACCGCCGGGCTGCAGCGGGTAACATTTAAGTGCCATTGCGAGCGTAAGAATGAATTCAAGTATCAGCAACCAGCCTGCGACGAAGGGGTTGATGGAGAACACGACCGGATTTATCACCAGGAAAGCAATGATTAACAGTTTGTACCAGTTTGCGGATTGACCGAGAAAGTTCTCGGAAAAAGCTGTGCTCAAGGTTTTTATCATGGAACGGTTCACTTGCATTTTGTTGATATGATTATAGTGAAGGAAATTACAATAGAGGTTGTTCCAACCTGGGCTATTCCAACCAGCTGGCAATGAAAACTGCCGCGCTCATTATCAACATCAGCGCTGAAATTACAAGTAAGGACTCGGCCATCGTTATATTGAACAAAATCAACGGGGTGTAACCGCAGGCGGTTTGCACCTCAAACAGGGAGGGGATCCATTTGTCCAGTGCAAACCATGCCGGCATCCCGAGGTCCATGTCGCAATCCCCAAAAATCCATCCGCGCTCAATAGCAAGAACTCGCCAGCTGCGCTCCAGCAACCCGACCATGATACCGACATTCAGGAAATGCGCGATTCGCGTAGCGACAATCGAGTTTGCGCAAAAAATCGCGACCATTGCCAGCAGCATGAAGGCTACAACCCAGATACGGACGTGGATGCACAGGACACAGGGCCACTCATCGAGAAAATACTGGTAATAAAGTGCCCCGCCTTCGAGAGCAGCACCGATCAGTATTAGCGCGGCCCAGTAGCGGCGCTGTGTGCTTAAATTAACCAGAAACTCCTTCATCTCCAAGTGCTCATTTAAGTGATCACGGGCAGTTCAGCAGACGCGCGTTTACTTAGCATTTCTGCACCTGATTCTGTAATCAGAATATTCTCCTCGTGCACCATTAACTTACCTGGTTCAAATTCCATGCCCGGCTCGAGCGTGATCACCATGCCTGCCTCTAGCGGTGTCTGATCGTTTGCCGTGAGCGACGGCCATTCGGTCAACTGGGATCCAAGCCCATGTCCCATGCGACCGACATCATTGCCTCGTGCGCCACCGGCTTCAAGTACCGACCACATCGCCTGCCAGACGTCCGTCGTCGTGGCGCCAGGCCTGGCGGCCGCGAAGCCAGCATCGGTGCTCCTGAAAACCGTCTCATAGGCTCGACTGGTTTTATCGGAGGCATGGCCAAAGGCGTAGTTGCGGTCAAAGTCACAGAAGTAGCCGTCAAAAACGGTTCCGGTGTCTATGATCAGTATGTCTCCATCCTCGAGTATCCGATCGGTTGGGCCCATGATGATATCTCCATAACCGTCCTGACCCGAAGCGGAGACGATATAGGGCGTGTGATCTGCACCACGATCGAGCAAGTCCTTACGCATGCTACACAGAATTTCGCGTTCACTTTGGCCCCTGCTTGCAAATCCCGGCAGCGCATTGAAGCTGTCCGAGGCCAGTTCGCACACGTAGTGTATCTTTTCTACCTCGGCAGTGGATTTTTTGCTACAAAGCTTGAGCATCAGTTCTGCACAATCGACCAGTTCCAGATCAGTTAGCTCGGTTTCGAGATGACGATAATCACGAGCCGGCATGCGCAAATAACTCTCTTTGCCAAGCGTCATTCCCAATCGTCCGAAGCGTTTGGGTAATTCTGCAATGGTCGAAAGCAGTAACGAAATACCGTCATCCTGAGGTTGCGGTGAAGACCAGCTACGAATGTCGTCGATCCAGCTTTGCTGCATACCGGCAACACCAATGCTCGGAATCACGGCGATCGGCTTGCCCGTCAGAGGGACCAACAGGAACCAGGGGCGCGTCGGGCTCTGCCAGAATTGCGTCAGGAATCCGCTGAAGTAACGCACATGGGCCTCGGTTGTCAGCAACATCGCATCGATTTCATCGGCACGCATTAATTGTTGCGCACGCTCGGTTCTGGCTTCGAATTCACTTTGCACAAATCCGCGTGGTGGTATGGACATTATCAGGCTGCCACGAGCTTCTGGTAGAGTTCAGGATCGGTTGCGCCTTCGGTGCCGATGATGAAAACCAGGCTGGATTCATCGAGACCGAGTCTCGCTGACATTGTATCGTCAGCGCGAGCTGCGATAAGTGCCGCGATTCCTGCCACCGCTGACTCACCGGCTTCAATCGCGGGGTTACCTTCCGCAAGCAAGCGCATACAGGGAGTGATGGAGTCTTCACTCACGGTCATGAAATCGTTGACACTAGGTTCGAGAATTTCCCAGGCCAGCAGTGAGACTTCACCGCAGGCAAGTCCCGCCATCAGGGTTTCGAGATCACCCTCGACTGTCACCGGCTTGCCTGCCTTTGCGGATTGTTGCAGGCAATTCGCCTGTTCCGGTTCGACCACAATAAATCGTGGCCGACTGGGGCCCCATAATTCCCAGAAATAAGCGCACACCGCGGCGGCCAATCCGCCAACGCCGCCCTGTATAAAGACGTGGGTTGGAATTGAGCCCTGCATTTGTTCGACAGCCTCAGCGAGCATAACGGTATAGCCTAGCGCCACGTCTCGTGGAATATCCATATAACCGGGATAGCTGGTATCGGATACGATTATGCGACCGTGAGTCCGGGCCTCCTTGTCAGCCTGTTTAATTGAATCATCATAATTGCCTGTAATGCGGATAACCTCGGCGCCAAGGGCTTCGATCGCCTGCTGGCGTCCCGCGGAAACGTCACGGTGGATGTAGATTACGCAGCGACAACCGAACATTTGACAACCCCAGGCGACCGAACGCCCGTGATTGCCATCGGTGGCACAACTCATCACGATGTCATGAGTGATCGATTGATAGGTATTGTCGAGTAGATCCTCGATTTGCGCGTTTTCACCAGTTGCCTCGTAAATTCGGGCCTGCAGCTGGCGTGCCACGGCATAGGAACCACCCAGTGCCTTGAAACTCTTTAAATTAAAACGCTGCGCTTCATCCTTGTAAAAGATTCCGCGCACACCGATATCCTGCGCGAGTGTTTCAAGCTGGTAAAGCGGGGTTGCCTGGTAACCTGGCCAGCGCGAAATCTCGTTAAACGCCAGTTGTGATTTTTCGAGGCTCGCTATGTCCTGCAACTCGGACGGATAAGCGGCATCGGGTGCTGCTGCCGTGTTGGCATAGTGACTCAATTTTGCTGGAATAGTTGACATGTGTTGTCGATCCCCCGGAAAGCGCCAAGTCTACCGAAATGCCAACAGGAATAAAGCTGGAAATACCTGGTTTACAGCGAGATCAGCGAGTTCGGGATGTGTTACTAGCTTGCATTGCCGTAACGGGCAACCTGCTCGGGATCGTTGATACTGGGATGTGACAGAACCCGGCGCAGGATAGGATCAAAGAACTCCAGGGGTTCCGAATCATAGTCGGGGTCAAAGCAGTTCTGGTCATAGTTATGACAAAAATCGATGGCATCCTGGTACCAGGGGTTGTCTTTGAACATCTCGCGAGCGTTACGGTCGCCACCACAATGATGCGCGTAGTAGTACATTTGAAACACACCATGATGTTTTATGATCCAGTAGATTTTTTCGGATACGAAGGGCCGTAATATCGCGGCTGCCATTTCACTATGCGAGTAGGGAGCCAGGTCGTCGCCGATATCGTGCAATAGCACCGCGATAATCATTTCATCTGGTTCACCGGCGCGGGATGCCCGAGTCGCCCCCTGCAGGCTGTGTTCGAGTCGGTTAATCCTGTAACCCGAGAGACTGTGCTCGAGCTTGCGCAGGCTACCCAGTATACGTTCGGGAAGGCCGGCCTTGTACTCGTCTTCCATCTGGTCGAGAAACTCGTACTCCTCGCGGGTGCCATTTTCCATGCGAGTAAAGTTAACAGTTTTCATCGTAGTCTCCAGGCTGAGCGCCTTTATCGGACACTTATCATATCGCAGGCACTAGGCACGCAGCAATTCATTGCCCGGATCGTAGGCCGCATCCATTTCAATATGAGCACGACGACTGCCGCTCGAAGTGTCAACTGTCAGTTCAAGCCCGGGGCTGATTTTGGCGGGTTCCAGGTAAGCGAAGGCGACGCTTTTACCGATACGGTGACCATAGGCACCGCCGGTGGCCAAGCCGATTAATTCACCGTTGTGATAGACCGCTTCGTTGCCATAACACTCGCAGGCAACATCATCGTCAAACACCAGGTATGCGAGTTCGATTGCATAGCCATCCTGTTGTCGTTGCTTCAAATTTTCGCAGCCAATAAATTTACGACTGGTATCGATGAAACGGTCCATGCCGGCCTCGAAACCACTGATTTCCTCGGTAAATTCGTTGCCGTAAGCGCGATACATCTTTTCCATACGCATCGAGTTGAATGCATAGCCACCGAAATTCCGAATACCGATGGGCTCCGCCTTGCGCCACATCGAGTCGTAAATCGACAATAGCTGGTAACAAGGCATATGTAGTTCGTAACCCAGTTCACCCGCATAAGACACCCTCAGAACACGCACCATGGCGCTGTCGATCTGGATTTCGCGAGCGCACAACCATGGAAAAGCGGCGTTCGATAAATCTTCCTCGGTCATTTGCTGCAGTATCTCGCGCGAGTTTGGTCCGGTAATCAACAGCGATGAAAACTCTTCTGTGACGTTCTCGATTTGAACCTCGAAGCCATCGGCATTTGCTTGCATCCAGTGTAAATCCTTGTGTTCGGAAGCAATCGACGACACCAGGTAAAAATGGTTTTCGGCGAGTCGGGTGATCGACATTTCGCACATGATGCCGCCATCAGGTGCATGAAACAGGCTCAGACCAATGCGCCCAACGCGGGGTAATTTATTACACGAAAGTTGGTCCAGAAACGTCGCGGCATCGGCGCCGCTAATCTCGTACTTGGCCGAACCTGAAATGTCTATTACGCCAGCCGACTCCTGCACCGCCTTACATTCCTCGGCAACGACTGCCTGCGCCTCGCTATGCGACCAGCTTAACGACTCACGACGTACTGCGTCCGTCTGGAACCACAACGCTTTTTCATAACCCTGCACCGCGCCGTGCACCGCGCCGTGCTCGAGCAGGCGCGTAAACAAAGGACTGGTCCGCATCGGGCGACCGTGGGGTCGATTGTCGTTGGGTGCGCCTACCGCGTACATCGCTTCGTAGGATTCGATTGCCCTGATGGTGCAATACTTTTTGTCGGCCCAGTCGCCGAATCGACGGGTATCGAGCGATGCCATGTTGATTTCAGTCTGGCCATACTTCATCCACTGCGCCATGTACTTGCCGATGCCACCCTGGGCGATCCCGATGCTGGCACCGCACAGGTTCCAGAAGTTGCGCAGACCGGCAACCGGCCCTGCCAGGATGTTATCGTCCGGCGTATGGGTAATCGGTCCGTTGATGACCGATTTGACGCCAACCTCTTCAAACTTGGGGGTTAGTTCGAAACAGCGCTCGAGAAAGGGCATCAGGACGTCAAGATTCCCCTCGAATAGCTCGCGGTCAAAGGCCCAGTCCATCCCGTCGAGTGCCCACGGGCGCGAACCCCACATTTCATAGGGCCCGACCAGAAAACCGAGACCTTCCTGGCGAATATAGGCGGAACTATAGGAATCACGACATACCGGTAATTCCCAGCCGAGCGCTTCGATATCGGGGTGCTTTTCAGTGACGAGGTATTGATGCTCGAGATTGATCAATGGAACATTGATCCCGACCATCGCGCCTATTTCGCGCGCGAAGCAACCAGCGGCATTGACCACGTGCTCGGCCAAGATTGTGCCCTTGTCGGTAACCACCTCCCATTCTCCGGAACGCAGTTCATTGATTTCAGTGACGCGCGTAAAGCGATTGATTTCAGCACCGGCGTCGCGTGCCAGTTTGGATAGCGGCATAACGACCGAGGTCGGATCGACGTGTCCATCGTTCGGCGTGCTGACGATAACCCTTGCTTTGTCGAAATTCATAAATGGATTGAGCTTTTGCGCTTCTTCCCTGCTTATGATATTGAATTCGAAGCCAATATTTTTGGAGCGACTTTCAAGATTCCTGAACCACTCTTCCTCAACTTTGGTAAAACCCTGACGGATACTGCCGGTTTGATGAAAGCTGGATTTTTCGCCGGTCTCCTCGGGCAGAATTTCGTTGTAGAGCTTGATCGTGTAGTCATGGATCTGTGCGACGGTGTGATTACCGATAAAATTCGAGCATAGTCCGGCCGCATGCCAGGTCGATCCGCTTGTCAGTTCGCCTTTCTCGACCAGTACCACATCGTTCCAACCTTCCCGGGTCAGGTGATACAACAGGTTCACTCCGAGTGAACCACCCCCGATAATGACGACTCTGGCATGACTTTTCATCTGACTATTCCTTCTATAAATGCGTTAGAAATGACTTAGGCACCGCGGCCAAAAGCTTCTCGTGGCAGGAAGATATTGAACTGCGCACGAATTTGCTGATCGACTTCATCGTTGACGTGATTAGGAAAGTAGTTATCGAGGATTTCCTTTTTACGCGCGATGGCCTTGTCCAGTAACACGGGTTTATCCTGTTCAACCCATTGGTTGGGGCTCAGGCGGTCGCCGAGTTCCGGATAAATGTACTCGGTTTGCATGACCTCCAGGGTTTTGCCAGAACCCAGGTAATGTCCCTTGTTGCCGAGGCAGACATCTTTCAGATCTTCAAAACTCAAGGTCTGTTCATTAACCTCGATACCGCGCGTGATTCGCAATGCCGCGCCGAGTATGTCGTTGTCGATTAGCAGGGATTCGGGGCAGGCTGCAAGCAGGCTTGCATACATGCCGGCTGATTCATAAATGATATTGGCGCCTGACGTCGCGGCACAGGAGAGGGTATAGGCGCGTTCCGCACCGCCCTGAAAATCGGGAAACTTGGAATCGGTCATGCCGCAGGCGGTACCCGTCGGCAGGTTAAAGTAATTACCCATTTGCGCGCAGGCGGAGGATAGAATCGCCTGTTCGGGTGAACCTCCACTCATTGCCCCGGTGCGTAAATCCGATACGAATGGCCAGGTACCCAGGATTGCGGGAGCGCCGGGTTTGATGGCATTAACGAAAACCAGTCCGCCGAGGCACTCAGCCCAGGCCTGGGCAACTGCGCCGGCCAGGCAGGCGGGAGCAGTCGCCCCGGACTGACCGGCGGAAAGCAACAATACCGGCATGCCGCCTTCAACCGCAACCTTGATACAGCTCAGCGCCTCGTTGGTGAACTTCATCGGCGGCACCACGTGGCAGCAGGATATGCTCATGAAAGGGCGTTCGCGCCATTTGTCTTCACCTCCGGCAATGATATGGAGCATCTTCAGCGTATCCTCAAGATGATGCACTTCGGTCCAGCTGGCACCGATATGCTTGGTGGTTCCCATCGCCGCGTTGTAGGCGGTATTGATATCCATATCGTGGTTATCGGTGATGTCGCGTAATACGCAGGTGCGCTGAAACATGTGGATATGCTCGCATTTGTCTGCAATTCGGGCCATATCATACAAATCCTGGGCGGTCGACTCGCGATATTCGTTGTTTACAGGATCGGCAATCATGACCGCGGCGCCGGCAGTCGAGAAATGTACCCTGGAGCCACTCAGGTGCATATCATGTTTTGGATCCTGACCGTACAGCGTTAGATTACGGCGGCATTTGTTGAGCGCGTCTTCAACGACCGCGCGCGGGAACCGCAGGCGTTCATCTTCGCCGTAGGTTGCGCCAACCGCCAGGCAGGTTTCGATGCAATGCTCGTTGGCGTCGGCAAAACCAACTTCCTCGAGGATACGGAATATGGTGGCATCGATCTGTTCGACATCGGATTCCGAGAGCGGCTTGTATTGGCCACCGCTTTCCCCGGGATGAACTGGTTTGAGGTCTTCGGCGAGTGCGGCTTTGCGGAGGGCAATTTTTGCAGCGCGGGCATTAGAACGTCTTGCCATAATGATTTACCTCAATGGCCAAATTTATCAGGAGTCGATCGAGCAACACGCCATTTTCGAATCAGATTCTACTGGTTACAAGCTATTATTTTTTATACTATGGATTAGATTTAGTTATCTATAGATTAAACCTGTGAGTCGACGTTTACCACCACTGAACAGCTTGAAATGCTTCGAAGCTGCAGGTCGCCTATGGAGCTTTACCGGTGCTGCCAGGGAGCTGAACGTCACACAGGCGGCCATTAGCCATCAAATCAAGGTAATCGAGGATTATCTTGGCTTTTCGCTGTTTGATCGCTACCCGCGACGACTGGCTTTGACCGAGCAGGGCAAGGCCTTGTTACCTGAAGTTATCGAGGCCTTTGATCGAGTGTCGCAAGCCATAGGCTCGCTTAGCATGGAACAGCATTCTAACCTGCTTAGCGTTCGCCTGGCGCCATCCTTTGCCGCCAAGTGGCTGTCACCCCGGCTTAAATACTTCTGGCTGCAATACCCTGAAATCGACCTTTGTCTATATCATGCCAATGCGGCGGTCGATTTTCGGCGTGAGGAAATTGATATCGCGGTCACCTACGGTAAAGGCGACTGGCCTGACGTGGTGGCAGACAAGTTATTGGGGCTGGATTTTTTCCCGGTTTGTTCACCCGCCTTCATGCACAACGACAAGCCGTTAACCGAGATCGATAATCTGCGTTATTACACCCTGTTGCATGATGCCAGCTACGAATGCTGGCTTGACTGGCTCGAGTTGGCTCAGCTCAGTGATATCAAGGCAGAAAAGGGAACCATTATCGATGACACTAATGTATTGATTCAGGCCGCGATCGAAGGCCAGGGAATAGCTCTGGGTTCGACCACTTTTGTCGAGGATCACCTCGTATCGGGTAAATTGGTTAAACCGTTTGATGTCACCCTGGTAAACGAGTTTTGCTATTACGTGGTTTGCCCGGAATCACATTTGAAGAACCCGGCAGTGCGCGCTTTCAAGGAATGGCTACTCAGCCTGGTTGAATAACAGTATCATGCGCGGCTGTTAGTATTTCGGAGTGAACCGTGGAAAGCCATGACGAGTTAAGGCAGCACAATCGTAAGTTGCGGGCTGACCTCGATTCCACTCAGCTAGAAAGTGCCGCTGCGGCGATTGCCGAACGTATCCTGCCGCTACCAGAGTACCAACAGGCCCAGCGAGTGGCTGTCTATTTCGCGGTCAACGGGGAAATCGGTTTGAATGCTGTTATCGATCATGCCCTGGCCGAAGGTAAGGAGATTTTTCTGCCGAACCTGGATCGCACAGCGTTGAGGTTTTCACCTTATTTCCCTACCCAGAAAATGCGTATCAACAAATTTCGTTTACCCGAACCCGATGTCGGCGACAGTGAGATGCTGTCACCACAAGAACTAGACCTGGTACTGGCGCCATTGGTGGTGTTTGACAGTTATCGTAATCGCATCGGTATGGGTGGTGGATTCTATGACCGCAGTTTCGCTTTTCGTAAGGATTCCGAACATACCAGACCGGTTTTAATCGGTGTGGCCCACGAGATTCAGAAAGTTGACCAGATTATTCCGGAGGAATGGGATGTGCAGCTCGATATGATCGTTACCGACCACGCGATATACAAATAGTTGGTATTAAGGAGACAGTATACTAATTGCGACATTTGAAATTAGTATACTGTCCCCGATTTACGAAAGTTTAAAAGTCGTGCTTGCCGGCAGAGTATAATTTTGCCGCTTTTTCCCAGACCGGGCCGGGTTTGCCATCGCCGACCGGTTTACCGTCCAGCTTGATCACCGGCACAACTTCCTTGCTCGAGCTCGAAATCCAGATTTCATCGGCATCCCAGACTTCGTCCATGGTGATGACGCGCTCTTCTACCAGAATACTGTCGTCGGCGCGTAAGACGTCGAGTAGCAACTGTCGGGTAATGCCGGGCAGGATCTGATTATCCAGCAACGGCGTGGCGACGACCCCGTTCTTGACGATGTAAGCGTTACAGGCGCCACATTCGGTCAATTCGTTATTATCGTTGTAGAGCAGGATTTCGCCATCGCCTTTGCTATGACCCTGCTGGTAATGCATGACGTTACCCAGCAGTGAAATAGATTTGATGTTACAGCGATCCCAGCGCATGTCATGACCGGTCGCGCAGGTGTAAGGGACAATTTCATCGCGATCGGGGATCGGGGGTGGCGAAATCTCGAACGCGTAACCGAACACGGTCGGTGTGATCCCTTCCGGATAAGCGTGGTGGCGTTTCTTGTCGGCACCACGAGTCACGTGCAGATAAATTCCGAGGTTGCCGTTACCATTTTTTTCCATCAAAGAAGTACACAGTGCGCGCCATTGTTCGTCACTCCAGCCGAGCTTGATTTCGATGGCGTCGAGCCCATCCTGCATGCGCCTGATATGCGGGTCGAAACCAACCATCTTGCCGTCGTAGGATGGAACCACCTCGTAGATACCGTCACCAAACAGAAAACCGCGGTCCATCGGGGAAATACGGGCTTCTTCGAGCGGCATGTAGTCGCCGTTCAGATATGCAATTGTCATGGGTACCTCGGGTGTGTCATCAAAGCCTGAAAATGGCTCGCAAGTTAAGCAGAAACGGGACTTCTCGGAATAGAGCCACAATCCGAAAATGGTTGCGCCAGCTGGCCGCTATCTGAATCCACAAAGCTGTCGTAGCTCCAGCAATACCGATTCACCCTCACTGACCTCGAGTCCGTCTTCTGTTAGCTGGTTGATCCGGGTAACACCATCGACGCTGCCGAGTTCGGAAATATACTTGAGGATATCGAGAGGAACGATTTCGCCGAGCAGATCGCGCTTGTTCCATACCGACAGGAACGAAATAATGCCATAGGCGCCCCAGTTTGAGACATCGGCAACGATCAACTCATCGCAGGTCGTGGTCGATGGCACGATATTTAAACCCTGCAACGCCTTCGCGACCTTTCCCATACCGATTTCATTGCCGCCATCACCGATGGCAATGGTTGAACAGTCACTCAGGTCCATGAAACTGTCAAAACAGGCGGTATTTTCGCTAATGCTTTCACCGCGCATATTGTAATAACCACCATCGGCGGCCTGCCCGGGTCTTTCGATAGAAATGATGGCGTCGGGACGAAATTGCTCAAGCGCTTCCTGCGCCTCGTGTTCGCGCTTATCGTGATCACCGACTCTGATTTCATGTACCCGGTACCTGGCGGCCAGGGCCTGTGAAAGCGGTCGTCCACAGACAATACTCGGGGTAGCGTCCAGTTTTTCAAAGGCCTCGTACATCGCTATCGCACCGACCGGCCCATCGGTTTCGAAAGTTTTGACGACCGGAAAGCCGGTGCCGATCAGGATATTGCCCCGACATTGCTGCAGTATACGTGCGGCACGCATGCAGTAACCCGCTTCGAGATGGGGTTGCACCGTCTTCATGCCACGTAAATTGCGTGCTACCAGGATATCTTCAATTCTGCGGCTTAGCTTGAGATCTTCGACTTCATTCATTGCCTGATGCTCAACGAGATTGCAGCGAGGTGCGTTCGAATCGGGCCTGCTCGAGGCAGTGAATATTGTGTGCCTGCTCGATGCTGATCGCTTCGAAACGCACCCGAGAGCCTGGCGATAACTGCGATAACATCGAGGTATCTCGCGGTATCACCGCGCCAATCTTGGGATAGCCACCGATCGTCTGCCGATCATTCATTAATACGATGGGTTGACCGTCTGCCGGAATCTGGATCGCGCCATGGCAAATGCCTTCTGACAACATGCCAACCATATCAGAGTGCACGGTTTCACCTTCGAGTCGAAAGCCCATGCGGTCACAACGTTCGCTCAGGCGATACTCGGAATTGAAAAAGCGCCATTGCTGCACCGGGCTAAACGCGGCCTGCTGATATCCGAGAACGACTCGAAGCCTGGCAAAGTCGGTATATTTCGGCCGATCTGCTGCGGCCAGGTAACAATGGGCAGATAACCTTTTACTACTGCATGGCAATTGATCTCCGGCCTGCAGTTTGTCACCGTTGAGGCCGCCGGTTTTTTCGCGCAGCACGGTCGAGCTGCTACCAAAACTGGGGGCGATATTAAAACCGCCGCGAACCGCGAGATAGCAACGGGTACCAGCACTGGTAAAGCCGATCTCAAGCTTATCGCCAGGTTTAATGTCATAGGTGTACCACTGCTCAATCAGATCTTCATTCAGCTTGCAGGGTGCTTCTGCGCCGGTAATGACGAAACTGGTATCGAGTTGCGCTTCAAGTACTAATCCGCCAAAGCTGATTTCAAGGCAGGTGGAATTGACGTCATTAGCCAGCATGCGATTGGCCCAGTCAAAAGCAACTCCGTCGAGTGGGCCACCGGTGGTCAGTCCCAGCTTGTGCGCGCCAAATCGTCCGCGGTCGTGGAGCAGGCTGAGTAACCCCGGTTGTTTGACTAAAAAGCCACTCATAGCTCGCCGCCCTGGTCGATAAACTCGTCACGACTTATCGCGCTAAAACGAATGCGATCTCCGACCTGAACCGGCATGCTGGGAGTTTTATCGGGATCGAACATCCGCGTGGGACAGAGTCCAATCAGGTTCCAGCCCCCCGGAGATACAGCCGGATATACCGCGGTCTGGCGATCGGCGATAGCGACTGCCCCTCTGGGTACTTTCTGTCGCGGGGTTGCCAGTCGAGGAGCGGCGATGCGTTTATCGACTTCGCCGAGATAGGCGAATCCGGGTGCGAAGCCGATCGCGTAAACCCGGTACTCCTGCTGCTGATGGATCTCGATAACATCGTCAATGCCGATATTAGCGCTTGCAGCAATGACTTCCAGATCGGGACCTGATTCTGCGCTGTAATAGACGGGCAAGGTGACCAGGCTTCCCGCTGACGCGTCAACACTATCGAGATTCGTTAAAGCAGCCCGCAGCTGCTGTTTGACCACGAAATGATCGCTACGATCCAGGTCGAAGATCACCAGCAATGAAGCATAGGATGGCACCAGGTCGACAATGCTGTCCGGCATCGTGGCAAGAATATTGGTCACCGCAGCCTGGATCTGCGCCGAAACTGCTGCGCTGGTTTGCTCGGCAAAATAGACGATGAACGCGTTTTGCCCCGCAATTTCGATTCTCATGCGATTGATCAGGAATGAATGATTTTGCGGATTTCTTTGATGGCGGCGACTCCTGCGTCATTATCGCCATGCACACAAAGCGTATCGGGTTTTAACTCCAGGGTATTACCGCTTACCGATGTAACCGTGCCTTGACTGCAAATCTGTTCTACCTGCGCCAGCATCTTATCGCGGGTATGTACCGCTCCCGCCTTGGACCTGGAAAGCAATTTGCCGTCATCGTCATAGCAGCGATCGGCGAAAGCCTCGAACCAGAGATCGATTCCATGAGCAGTTGCCTCGTCGCGGTGCAGTTCGGCGTCCGGCGTTGCCTGCAGCATCAGCCGCACGGGTTTGTGAAAATCAGCGATCGCCTTCAGGATCGGGGCACGCACCGATTCCCTTGCCATCATGTCGTTATACAGCGCACCATGAGGTTTGACATAGGCCAGTTCGAGTCCCTGAATCTTGGCCATGCCTTCGAGCGCGGCGATCTGGTAGTGCATGAATGCTGAAATTTCTTCCGCGGAACAATGCATCGGTCGACGCCCGAATCCGACCAGGTCGGGGTAGGCCGGGTGTGCACCCACCATGACATTGTTCTGTTTCGCGAGCGCCAGAGTCCGCTCCATGACCAGCGGATCGCCACCGTGAAAACCGCAGGCAATATTGGCCTGGTCGATATGGGGCATGACTTCGTCGTCGCGGCCCATTTTCCAGGAGCCGTAACTTTCACCGAGATCGCAATTGAGCATCAACATGTGTATTTCCGCCTACATCACCGAAAGGTGGCTGTTGGGTAAGTCCGAGACCAGCATGCAACCCGGGGAATGCGTAATACAAAATGGTGGCCTGGCCTGCTCAACCGCCACCTGGGGTGTCACACCGCAGGCCCAGAATATGGGAACTTCATCAGCGCGGATGGTAACTGCGTCACCGAATTCGGGTTGGTTGATATCTTTAATGCCGATCCGTCCAGGATCACCAAAATGGACCGGGGCACCATGTACTGCCGGAAACCGCGTGCAAATCTGGATCGCACGTATTGCGTCCGACGGAATCATCGGCCGCATACTAACCACCATTTTGCTCGCGAAGCGTCCCGCGGGATAGCAATCGATATCGGTGCGATACATCGGTACGTTAACGCCTTCGCTGACATTACGAATTTCGAGGCCATCATCGATTAATGCTTCCTCGAAGGAAAACGAACATCCCAGTACGAAAGACACCAGGTCGTCACGCCAGATATCGCTGATGTCATTAACTTCATGGCTGAGCTCGCCGTTTTCGAAGACCCTGTAACTGGGAATATCGGTACGAATATCCAGGTCTTCTCCGAGTTTCGGTATGTGGTAGTCACCGGGACTCGTGGCCATGCCGATCAAGGGGCAGGGCTTGGGATTCGACTGGCAGAATTGCAGGAACTCGCTGGCGTAATCGGCAGGGAGAATACAGAGGTTACCTTGCACAAAACCGCGCGAATAGCCGGAGGTGTTGCTGGTGAAATCGCCGCTACGGATTTTACGACGCAGTTCGAGAGGTGAAATATCCTGGTTCATATCGGATCGAAATAGAGTTTAACCTGAGTTTTACAACTCTTTGGCCCGTTCGCGCAATACATTTTTCTGAATCTTACCGGTTGCAGTTTTAGGCAGCTCGCCAAAAACGACTTTTTTAGGGCGCTTGAAGCGGGCCATGTTGTCCGCGCAAAACTCGATCAACTCCTGTTCGCTGGCTTCGGCATCTGTTTTCAGTTCGACAAATGCGCAGGGAACTTCACCCCATTTTTCATCGGCCAATGCCACGACCGCGGCTTCGCCGACCGATGGGTGCTTGTAAAGCACGCCTTCGACCTCAACCGAGGATATGTTTTCACCGCCGGAAATGATGACATCCTTGGCGCGGTCCTTGACCTGGATATAACCATCGGGGTGGATCACCGCAATATCGCCGCTCAGGAACCAGCCATCCTTGAAGACATCGGCAGTCGCACTGGAATCCTTCAGGTATCCCTTCATCACGGTATTGCCGCGAATGACAATTTCGCCCATGGTTTCGGCATCCCAGGGTACCGATTCACCGTTCTCGGGATCGATCACATCGACTGCCTCGGTCATCGAAAAACGTACGCCCTGGCGTGCCTTCAGTTCCGCCTGGCGTTCAATCGATTGCTGGTACCAGTCATCCTGTGGCGCCGAGTGGAGTATATGCCCATAGGTTTCGGTAAGCCCGTAAACGTGCATGACCTCGAAATTAAACTGCGCCATGCTTTCCAGTACCTTGGCCGGCGGCGGAGCGCCCGCGGTCATCACGTAGATGGTGTTGTCGAATACCTTCTGGTCCTCGGCCGGGGCATTGGCGAGCATGTTTAATATGATTGGCGCGCCGCCGAAATGAGTGATTTTGTGCTCATCGGCAAGCTCGAAAAACAGTTTCGGAATAAATGCGCGAATGCAGACCACGGTTGCGGCCAGTGCAGTCATGGTCCAGGCATGTCCCCAGCCATTGCAGTGGAACATCGGCACCGTGTACAGGTAACGCGGATGCGGCGGCAGCGCCCAGGAAATGACGGTGCCCATGGTCATCAGGTAAGAACCGCGGTGATGGTAGACCACGCCCTTGGGCAGGCCAGTGGTTCCCGAGGTGTAGTTCAGAGTCAGCGCCTGCCATTCGTCTTCGGGTGGTCGCCATACGAAGGTGTCGTCGCCACGATCGACCAGGTCTTCATAAAAACTGAAAGAAACATCGGCGGGTAATCCCGGTTTCTCAGCAGCATCGGCATCGTCGATAATAATGATTTCAGGCTGCAGCTCGCAGCTTTGCAAGGCTTCCTCCAGCACTGGCCAGAGTTGGCGATCACAAATGAAAACCCGGGATTCACCATGATCGATGATATGAGCCACTGTCGCCGCGTCCAGGCGCGTGTTAATCGTATTTAACACGGCACCCGCCATCGGAATCGAGAAATGGCTTTCGAACATTTCGGGGGTATTGAAGGCGAATACTGAAACCGTATCGTTCTTGCCAATGCCTCGTGCAGCCAGGCTCGACGCGATGCGGGTGCAGCGATTACGCGTCTGCGCCCAGGTGTAGCGACGCTGGTTATAAATCAGTGCTTCGCGTTGCGGATAAATATCCGCCGTGCGTTGCAGGAAAGATAGCGGTGTCAGCGGTACGAAGTTGGCGCCGTTGGGATCGAGTTGATCGTATTCGATAGTCATATTGAACCTGTGCTAATTAAACCTGTGCTAATTTCTGACGGGCGAACCAGCGTCGAGCATGCTGTTAATGCGCTCGCGCGTAGCAGCGGTGGCAACCAGGGTCTGGAATGAACGCCGTTCGGTGTCGTAGAAATCCTGCTCGCTCCAGACTGTGCCCGGTTCGATATCGCCACCAGTCACGATTCTGGCCATTTCACTGCCGACATTGACGTCATGTGGCATGAATAATCCCTTGTCACGAGAATCTTCCAGCCATTTGACCATCTCTTCGAACAATGGTCTACCTGGCATGGT
>CAXMSP010000119.1:0-11035 GCA_964196225.1 uncultured Gammaproteobacteria bacterium
GCTCGAATACGCAAATACCTCTTTCTATAAATTGCAGCCGCAGCGTCCGATTACCGAAATTCCCGATCTCGAATTCAGAAAGGCTAGCGCACGTAAGGTTCCGAAAGAAGCCTATAAATTCACCGAGGCGCGAGGAAGGCCTCGAAAACTTTAAGTTCAGACAACTGGTGCGCCGCCCTCAGCACTGCGCCGTTCGATAAACGCCTGCAAATTATTGCCAGGATTGTGCAGCTAGATATCTGAGCCAGGAATTTTCGCTGATCCACCTTATATTAAGAGACAATTAATATTCCGGGCAGTCATGGTCGGATAACGGGACTGGGCTGAGCAGGTATTCTAGCTGTCCGCAGGCGCCAGCATATCCTCAATGAAATGCGAGGTGAGTTCGTAACGGTTGGCCAAACCTGACTTTGCATATATTCCAGAAGCCTGCTGACGCACCGACTTTTCTTTTACATGGCGAATCTCGGCGATTTCCTGCATTGAAAAACCCTTGATTAGCAATAGCGCAATTTCTTTTTCGGTTAGGGTCAGGTGCCAGCTCTCGAATTCCTTGTCGATCACCGCGGATAAATGTTGTTTGAGACGAGTAATTTCCTGGCGGCTATAAGCCTCGCTCGAGCTCAATTTCATTGCCCGTATCAGTTCGAAACCGAGGGCCAGCAAAATGCCAATGAAAACCCCGCCTTCGACCACGACATGCGACACGTCCTTGCCCTCAACGACGATGTCCACGTAAATATCCTGGATAAAAAAGATACCTGCTATTAGCAGAACGAAGATGGATAAAAAATCCAACGGATGCTTGAGTTTGGCATGTCGATAACCAACGATATGGGAAACCAGATCCAGGCCCCTGCTTTTTTGGCTAGAATGAATGTTCATATATGGCTCAGCCCATTTTGTTCGTAGCTCGATTCTGACACAGCAGGTTCAACTGCGCTATCGAGCGATCTATGACTTATGTCTAATGTTAACCCTCCTATCAGGCCTACGCCATTAGGCATATGTCTATAGTTCGATCGACACTTGCCCGAGGCTTTGGCGCGATGTCCCATATACACTAATCACCTCTGTTCACCGGTTTGGGCCGGTTTAGCCGCTGGCTTCACGGAAGTCCGCGAGCATTCCAGTGATGCATTTTTTTACCAGGGGAAATACCCCATGTTCCGGAAAATCCTAGGGCCTTTATATCCGTTCGCTTGGATTTATGCGCTTCTGCTTGGTTTCCTGTCTCTGGCACGACTGACGCACACGTTTATCTTTTATGACCATCTGGACACTCCCCTGCAAGTGTTCACCATATTGTTGAGTGGCCTGCGCGTTGACTTGATGATGATGGCCTTTCTATTTAGTTTCCCCATCCTGGTATATCTGGTTTTGCAGGTTTTTGTTAAACCCCTGGCACGCCCGTTTGCCGCCATTATCGTTTTCTGGACCGTGGCGGTATCACTCGCATTTATATTTCTTGAGTTTGTTACCCCGTCTTACCTCTTTGAATACGGGGTACGGCCCGAACGAAAATTTTTTGAATACCTCAATCATCCGCGGGAAGTCTTCCTGATGCTGGCCAATATGTACGGTATTCTGGCCCTCGTCATACTGATGATCCTGGCAGGTATAACGCCTTTTATCTTTCGATTTACGCGCAATGTTTTTCGACAGCCCGGAGATTATTCTATTGTGAAATTCCTGGTTTTGTCGCCGCTGGTCCTTGTGCTGTTAATTGTCTCCGCACGTTCGAGCCTCGATCATCGTCCCATGAATCCCAGCACCATTGCATTCACCGACGATGCCCTGACTAATACCCTGCCTCTCAATTCGCTGTATTCCGTTTTGTATGCCGCCTACCGGCTCAAGGACGAAGCTGTCGCGGCAAAAATCTATGGGGCAATGCCACGAGAGGAGGTCTTTGAACGGGTTGAACGGGAATTTGCGAAACATAACCGGGATTTGTCTTACGCGGGCTTCGGTCTGAATTCGGGCAACGTACGCAGCAACCTGGTTATTCTTCTCGAAGAAAGTATGGGCGCAAGATTTGTCGAGAAGTTAGGTGGTGAAGCTTTAACACCTAACTTGAACAAGCTTGCAGAGGAGGGCTGGTGGTTTAATCACCTTTATGCGACCGGTACCCGTTCCGTGCGCGGTATCGAGGCTGTGGTGACAGGCTTTTTGCCGACGCCTGGAAGGGGCGTGGTGAAGTTGTCTAACGCGCAGAGTAATTTTTTTACGCTGGCGTCGCTGCTGCGTGAATATGGTTACCGCAGCCAGTTTTACTATGGCGGCAACGCGCACTTCGACAATATGAAGGGATTTTTCCTGGGAAATGGATTCCACCAGGTAGTCGAGCAGAGAGACTTCGTCAATCCGCGCTACGAGGGTTCCTGGGGTGCGTCGGATGGGGACGTGCTGCGCCGCATCCATCAGGAGTTGCTGCAGGATCCGGCCCAACCGAAGCTGATGGTCATGCTGTCGACGTCGAATCACACTCCGTTTGATTTTCCAGTCGATGCCAGTGACAACTTCTCGGAACCGCTCAAATCCCGCGAAAATTCGGTGCGTTACGCCGATAAGGCTTTAGGCGAGTTTTTCAGCACCGCGAAGCGGTCTGATTACTGGCAGCATACGATTTTTCTCGTAGTCGCCGATCACGATTTGAGGGTATCTGATTTTATCGTCAAGCCCGACCCGAATCATCCAGATATAAACATCAGCCATTTCCCGGTCGAGGGTTTCCATATTCCCGGTTTAATCCTTGGAGGCGGTATTCTGCCAAAACAGATTGATACCGTGGTGAGCCAGATTGACCTGCCACCCACCTTGCTTGGACTTGCCGGGATAGCCGCAAAAACCCCGATGCTCGGTACCGATTTTACCCGGGTCGGAGAGGATTATGTCGGCCGGGCGGTCATGCAGTTTAATGATCATCAAGCCTATCTGAGCGGTACTTCATTGGCTGTGCTTAGGCCCGGTATGCCCACAATGACCGGCGACTATGTTAATGGCGCAATGACACAGAAGGCTGACGCCAATTTTGATGAGCTGTCGTTGACGGCGTTGGCCCACGCCTTGTGGAGCAGTATCACCTACAGGGACGGCCTTTATCATTAGGTAAAGTGCCTGGTCCCGTCTCATTAAATTGCTTAGTAAATTCCGAGGTCTTTCCACCAGGTAAAAGAGCTCGTGTACCCGAGATAATACTGTTTCAGGCGACCGGTGCGCCGCCCTCAGCACTGCGCCGTTCGATAAACCCGGTTAATTCCTCCAGGCGCGCTGCGTCCAGCTCGGGTGCTTCAAATTCCTGCAGAATTTTCTTCCAGATGCCGTTAGCGCGTTGCGTCGCGGTCTTGCTGCCGCTGTCGGTCCACTGGCCGAAATTGCTCCAGTCCGAGACCAGCGGTTCGTAAAATGCGGTTTGATAACGTTCCATGGTGTGTTCACAGCCGAAAAAATGACTGCCGGGTTCGACGCTGGCGATGGCCTCGTAAGCGAGCTCCGTATTGTCGCTGTTAAGTGGGTCGAAAATTTCCGCGAAGATTTGCAGCATCTCGATATCGAGGATGTACTTTTCCATCGAACCGGTAAGGCCGCCCTCGAGCCATCCGGCCGAGTGCAACATCATGTTCACCCCGCCGAGAACGCTGCCCCAGGCCGACATCAGGAATTCATACACTGCCTGTTCATCCGGTGCATTGGATGCGGTTGCTGCCGAGCCTCGCCAGGGCAGGCCGATATGGCGTGCGAGCTGGCCAGCGCCGAAAGCCGCCTGCACGAACTCGGGGGTACCGAAAGCGGGGGATCCTGATTTCATGTCGACATTGGAGGTAAAGGAACCATAGATCACCGGCGCACCGGGACGCACAATCTGCGCCAGCGTGATTCCAGCCATCGCTTCGGCATGTTGCAGCACCAGTGCCCCCGGCATGGTCACCGGGGCCATTGCACCGGCAAGCGTAAATGGCGTGATCACCGACACCTGGCCGGCCCTGGCAAAATCGATGATGCCCTGGCACATCGGCACGTCGAGTTGACGAGGTGAATTGGTATTGATCACGGTGTAGCACCAGGGTTTGGCCTGGAATTCCTCCTTGCTCAGACCATAGGCGATGCGGGTCATCGCAAATGCATCTTCGACCTGCGCCGAGCCACGTGAATAAACAAAGAGCGGTTTTTGGCTCAGGCTTAACTGGCTTTCAGTAACCCGGTAGTGGCGCAGGTGCACCGGGATATCCTGTGACTCGACGTTCGGCGATTGCAGGTGTATGACGTCGAAGTGTTCGCATAGTTTGATGATGTTGCGGGTATCCTCCAGGGTTGCCGGGCGCTTGCCGTGGTCGAGGTCGGAAATATGCGGTGCGCCGCCGACGCAAACGAACGCAACATTGTCGCCACCCATGCTGACATCGGCCGTGGGTGTCCTGCCGTGAATAACAAATTCGCTCGGTGCTGACTCGAGTGCCGCGGCAACCAGCGCACGGTCAATTTTTACCATTTGCGACTCTTCGTCGACACTGGCGCCGGCCTGCTTGTAATAGCCTCGGGCTTCGTCGTTAAGCACCCTGATGCCGAGTGTTTCGATTACGCGCAGCGCAGTGTCGTGGATGGCCTCGAGTCGGTCCTGGCTGAAGGCGGGTTGCCTGAGCAGGGGGTTTTTCAGATTGCGGTAGCTGACCTGGCGCTGATGCGATGTGTCGGCTACACCATGATGTCTGCCGCGTCGGGATCTTCTGCTCATGGTAACTTGTCTCCATAAGTATCGAGTATGTAGTTACGAAAATTTTCGGCATCTAAAGGACTTAGCTGCTGGCCGGTAAAACACTCGAAATAGGCTGCGGTATAACTCAACCGAGTTGCCAGCGATTCCTGCACTTCGAGTGCGTAAAATCCTATCTGCGAAAAGTAGAGAACACGCGCGCGAATCAGGGCATGTGGCATTGCGTATTCAAAGCCGGTAAAAAACTCGCATAGCGATGTAATACGAGCTTCATCCTCGATATCGACCATGTTGCGAACTTCACTGGATCGCCTTGCCCATTCCCGCAACGCAAGATCCAGCCTCGGGTCGAATAGAGCGGCGTCGATACAGGTTTCAAAAAAACGGAAAATCCCTTCCGCAAGGTTCGACGCATTGGCGACCGATTCGGTAATGGCCCTGGTGTTCTTGTCTTTCCAGTAACTCACCAATGCATCGATCAAGTCTTCCCGATTCTCGAAATGCCAGTAAAAGCTGCCACGGGTTACGCCGAGCTCCTGTGCCAGTCGCGTAATCCGGACCGCGTCGATTCCCTCCGCCACGAAAATCTCGAGCGCACTCAGCAACCAGTCGATTCTCTGCAGCTGTTTGCGTTCCGGATTCGAAATGCCGCGATTCGCGATTTCTTCGAGTAGGCTGGCGTCTGACATTGTTGATCCCATACAGGTATGTATGTTTAAATATACACAACTGTACGTTTAATGCAATATGAGAAATCGATATGGCGAGTGAAAAAGCGCCGGTGCGTTTACAGCGTTTCGATGCGCTTGAGTTTGTGCCGCGTTTCGAATACGGCGAGATGGCCGAGGTGTCGGGGATTTGCGGCGCTGAAGATGGTACCGAACTGGGTATCGGGGTTAGAGCCCGGTTGGCCTGGGAGTTGTGGAAGGCGCGTAAAGAGGTTTAGTCGCTGCAGGTTCAGGCTCAATCGCAGTAAAACCTGGCTTGAAACATTTGCTTTTCAATGCCGTTACCTTCGATTACTCTCTGGCGGCAGATTTAATCCACGGTTTAACACGAATGCCCGAAGTGCTTGCGGACAGGCTTGAAAAGGCCAACATCAGCTATGTTCAGGGAGTGATCCTGGTCCTGATGGCAGGCGTTTTCTGGTCATCGATGGGTCTCGGGGTTCGCCTGATCGAGCAAGCCAACGTCTGGCAGATCCTGTTTTTCCGTTCGATCGCACTGGCAACTTTCCTGTTTTGTATCATCTCGGTTCGATCGAATTACAAACCCTTTGCGGTTATCAGAAAATCCGGAGTTGCCGGCGCCATCGGTGGTGCCGCACTCGTAATCGCGTTTGCCGGCGGTATCTATGCGATCCAGACCACGACGGTGGCCAACGCGATGTTCCTGTTTGCCTCGGCGCCGTTCCTCGCTGCTGTTTTCGGCTGGATCATATTGCGTGAAAATGTTCGCAGGGCAACCTGGTTCGCGATGATTTTCGCGGCGATTGGTATCGCCGTTATGGTAGTCGATGGTATAGCCGCGGGGCAGGCGGCAGGCAATCTGAGTGCCTTGTTGTCGGCACTGGGATTCGCCATTTTCACGATTGCGCTGCGCTGGGGCAAGCTCGAGGACATGCTACCAGCCGTGTTCATGGCGGGCATCTTCGCAATTGTTACTGCTGCCCTGATGTGCCAGTTCAAGGGTTACGGTTTTGCCGTGCCGCGTAATGATATTTTAATTGCCATATTCCTGGGTGTTTTCCAGGTGGGTCTCGGTCTGACCGTTTACACGATTGGTTCGAAGGTGGTTCCTGCGGCCGAACTTGCGTTGTTGTCAATGACCGAGGTGCTGCTGGCTCCATTCTGGGTCTGGATTTTTCTCGGTGAAACCGCAAGTCTCTATTCTTTGGTTGGCGGTCTGATCCTGATGCTTGCGATTGCGGCTAATGCCCTCAGCGGTCTGCGCCGTAAGCCGGTGCCGGTAATCTGATGGCCGCTAATCATTTATTCGATGGCCTGCTGGCTGGACGCGAATCAGATTCACGGTCGCTATTGAAAGTACCCAACGGGCAATCCTGGTCATATGCCGACCTGGTGAAAATCTCCGGCAAGCTCGCCAACCTGCTGCTGGAGCAGAACGTTCAACCCGGTGATCGCGTCGCGGTGCAGGTTCATAAATCAGCCGAGGCGATCGCGCTCTACCTGGCGACCATTCGTGCAGGCGCGGTGTTTCTGCCGTTAAACACTGCCTATACCCGGTCTGAAGTCGGGTATTTTCTGGAAGACGCCGAGCCCGCAGTTTTTGTTTGCAGCAGCGTGCGCGTGTCAGAATTCGACAATATCGAGGCCCGTGTTTTCAGTCTCGACGGCGACGGCAGTGGCAGCCTGTTGCAGGCTGCCGGTGCCATGCCAACGGAGTTTGATAACCTGGCGCGAGCGTCGCAGGATCTCGCCGCGATTCTGTACACGTCAGGAACAACCGGCTTGTCCAAGGGCGCAATGTTAAGCCATGACAACCTGCTTTCTAACGCTTTGACACTGATCGATTACTGGCGTTTTGACAACCATGACGTACTGCTGCATGCGCTGCCCATTTTTCACACCCACGGTCTCTTTGTCGCCACCAACGTAGTCCTGATTACCGGTGCGTCGATGATCTTCCTGCCGCGGTTTGATCTCGACCAGATGATTGAACAGTTACCCAACGCGAATACCCTGATGGGCGTGCCGACCTTTTATACGCGCCTGCTGGCGGACGATCGCTTCGATCGCGACCTGGTCTCACACATGCGCCTGTTTGTTTCCGGCAGTGCCCCGATGCTGGCCGAAACCCACCTGCAATTCGAAGCGCGTACCGGGCAGCGGATTCTTGAACGTTACGGTATGACCGAAACCAATATGAATACTTCCAATCCCTACGACGGCGAGCGTCGAGTGGGCAGCGTCGGGTTCCCGTTACCCGGAGTTGAGATCAGGATCAGCGACCCGGAAACCGGGGCCGAATTGCCCGCGGGAGAAACCGGCATGATCGAGGTACGAGGCCCAAATGTTTTCCTGGGCTACTGGCGTAAGCCCGAGAAAACCGCACTCGAACTGCGCGGCAATGGATTCTTCATCAGCGGTGACCTCGGTAAATTTGACGCGGAGGGTTACGTGCATATCCTGGGGCGTGAAAAAGACCTGGTCATTTCCGGGGGTTACAACATTTATCCCAAGCAGATCGAAACCGAGATCGACGCGCTCGAGGGCGTGCTTGAATCGGCGGTGTTCGGGATTGCGGATGCCGACCTGGGCGAGGCCGTCGCCGCAGCGGTAGTTCCGATCGCCGGTGCGGAGCTTGATCCGGAACAGCTGCTCAAGGCGCTCGAGCCGGTGCTGGCGCGATTCAAGCTGCCGCGCAAAATGTTTGTGATCGATGAACTGCCGCGCAACGCGATGGGCAAAGTGCAGAAAAATAGTTTACGTGACACCTATGACTGAACTGATCAAGAAAAGCGCCTGTGAAATCGTAGGGTTGCTAAAGACGGGGGAAATCAGTATCGACGACACGCTCGATGCGCTCGAAGCACATATCGAAAAGATCGATCCCGAGATCAACGCATTGCCGACGCTTTGCTTCGAGCGCGCCCGAGCGGCGGCCCGACAGGGTGATCGTAAAGATTCAGTGTTGTCCGGAATCCCTGTCGCGATCAAGGACCTGACCGACGTCGCCGGGGTCAGAACAACTCTAGGCTCGATGCTTTACGCAAATCGCGTCCCCGAGCAATCCGATATTCTGGTCGAGGGGATTGAAGCCAATGGTGGCATTATCTATGCCAAGTCAAATACGCCCGAGTTTGGCACCGGTGGAAATACCTTTAACGACGTCTTCGGTGCCACGCGTAATCCGCATGATGTATCACGTAGTGCTGGCGGTTCTTCGGGTGGCGCTGCGGCGGCGCTTGCTAGTGGCACCGCCTGGCTAGCCCAGGGATCTGATCTCGGTGGGTCATTACGCACTCCGGCCGCTTTCTGTGGCGTTACCAGTTTGCGACCATCGCCGGGGGTATTTGCCACAAGTCCTGGTACGCAGCCGTTTGATGTTTACTCTCAGAAGGGGCCGATGGCACGCGGTGTTGCCGACCTGGCATTGTTCGCCGATGCGATGGCGGGTTCGAGTTCGCTGACGGGCTTGTCCAAATCTCATCTCATCGATGAATTCCGCAACGCCGCGGCGCGTCCGGTCAAGCCGCTCAAAATCGCCTACAGCGAAGACCTGGGAATCACGCAGACTTCCTCCGAAGTGGCCGCAATCTGTAGTGCTGCCATCGCGAAACTCGAACGGGAACAGGTCAATGTCGAAATCAACCACCCGGACCTGAGCATGATGGATGCTGCATTCGAAGTACCACGTGCTCTTGGTTACGCACAGTCTTACGGCGCCGGCCTGGCCAATACGCGAGAGATCATGAAACCCGAAGTCGTCTGGAATATTGAGAAGGGTCTAAACCTCGGCACCGACGAAATTCGTCAGTCTCTCGATGCGCAGGGCCAGGTGTTTGCCAACGCATCGCGATTCATGCAGGACTATGACTTGTTGATTTGCCCGGCCACTATCATGCCGGCTTATCCCGTCGAAGAGCGCTACCCGGGATATTCCGATGGTCTCGAGTATTCCGAGTATTATCGCTGGCTCGCGATCTGTTGTGCGGTAACCACCACCACGCTGCCGGTGATAACCCTGCCTTGCGGCAAGACTGACTCGGGACTGCCAGTCGGCCTGCAGTTAATTGGCAAGGCCCACGGTGAGCTGGAACTGTTTGCATTGGCAAGCTATCTCGAACAGGTTTTCGGCTGGGACCCGCTACAGGCAATTGCCTGAAGATTGAATCTACTCACCTATGGTTTTCGCATCGCATACCTTCCTCGCATTCCTGGCCATCGTACTGGCAACCTACTGGCTTATAGGACGCCGCGACGAGAGGCTTGGCAAACCCTTGCTGATAGTCGCGTCTTTTATTTTCTATGGCTTCTGGATCCCGGCCTACCTGTTGCTGCTGACAGCCTCGATCCTGTTCAATCATGTCATCGCACGCGCCGTCATGCGCGGGCCGGAACCTGGTATGCGACGAGCGCTCACCGCGCTTGGCATTGTGCTCAATCTCGCCCTGATAGGATTCTATAAATACGCTGCTTTCCTGGTCGAGTCGTTCAACTGGACCTTGCAAGCCGAGTTTGCCGTCCCCGATATCGTGCTACCCATCGGCATCTCGTTTTTCACGTTCCAGCAAATCAGCTTGCTGGTAGATGCCTACAAGGGGCGGGTAGGGCAGTTGCGTTTCTGGGACCACGTATTGTTTATTTCCTTTTTCCCGCAGCTGATCGCGGGACCGATTGTCCGCCAGCACGACATGCTGCCGCAGCTGGCGGCGCGTCGAGACTGGACGCTGCGTGCGGATTTCGTCGCCATCGGGATCGCACTGTTTGCTTTCGGACTGTTCAAGAAAACGGTTTTGATCGATCCTTTCGTTCCCTATCTCGACCTCGTGTACCAGGCCGCGGCATCCGGTGACGCGGTCGGGTTTGTTGATGGCTGGGTGGCCGGTATCGGTTATGGCTTCCAGGTTTACTTCGATTTCTCGGCTTACTCGGACATGGCCATCGGCCTTGGCTTCATGTTCGGGTTACATCTCCCGATAAATTTCTTTTCGCCCTACAAGGCCCACAGCATTCGTGAGTTCTGGCGGCGCTGGCACATCAGCCTGTCTCGCTTCCTGCGCGATTACCTGTTTATTCCGTTGGGCGGAAGCCGACATGGGCTGACGCGTACCGTGGCGGCACTGGTCATTACCATGAGCCTGGGTGGCCTCTGGCATGGTGCGGGCTGGACCTTCGTCGTCTGGGGTTTGCTGCACGGAACCTACCTGTCGTGGAACCACCTGTGGCGCGCTTTCGTGTCAAGCCGATTGCCCGGATTGCGAGACCGCACGCAGCGATCTCCCGGCTTGCTGCGGGTGCTGCGCGCGCTGTCGATCGTGATTACTTTCCTGGCGGTCAGCTTCGCCTGGGTATTCTTCCGCTCTCCCGACCTCGACAGTGCCATGCAGCTCGCGGCCGCCATGTTCGGTTTTTCCGGATGGCACGAAGTCGCCCACCTGACGCGTGGCATCGTGCCTATGTTTCCGATCTACCTGCTGATCGTCTGGTTTATGCCAAATACGATGGAGCTGTTCCAGGCCACGAGGGCGGCGCTGCACGTCGAGGAATACCGCGATGACAAGCGGTCACCGCTAACTCCGCGCTGGTTGTCATTCGGCCTGTCGGCGCGTTGGGCATTTACGACCGCGGCCGTCTT
>CAXMSP010000120.1:0-6155 GCA_964196225.1 uncultured Gammaproteobacteria bacterium
AAGAGAAGACAGCTGACTTGTTTCATCTTCGCTTTAAACCAATTAAAAAAAAAATTCGAACTAGGGCTTTGCCCTTGTAACCCAAAAAGGTAAAAAAGTAAAAAACCAAAAGATTACGGCAGAATATCATCGGGGCGCTCGGCCAATGTCGGCAACTTGAGTTCGATCAGGTTCAAACGATAATACAAGTCCTCGCGAAACTCCCCGGTTTCGATCGCTGCCAGCAAATCGGCGTTGGTCGCGCTAATCACACGAACCTTGCAGCGCCGGGTATCACTCGAACCAAGGCGCTCAAATTCCCCGGTTTGTATAACCCTGAGCAGCTTCGCCTGGCCACTCGCACTGAGGTTACCAAGCTCGTCTAAAAACAAGGTGCCGCCATCGGCAGCCTCAAAGCGGCCGATACGGGTTTTCTTGCTACCGGTATAGGCGCCGGCTTCTGCGCCAAACAGTTCGGCCTCAAGCAGCTCATTGGGTAACGCCCCGACATTCACCTTAATAAAGGGCCCGTCCTTAACATCGGAATTCGACTGCACGATCTCGGCGATTTTCTCCTTGCCCGAACCATTGGGGCCGGTAATCAAAATCGCAGCGTCTGTACGGGCAACCTTAACCGCCATATTCACAAGGTTGTGCATGAGCGCGCTCTGGTACACCAGTGAACACAAATCTGCACGCGCAGCCAAATCACGTTTAGATGATTCCAGGTCCTGTGCCATTCGTTGCTTATCGGCTTGCAGCTCGCCTAATTCCAGCAAGTTTTGCACGCTTGCCAACAGCTTTTTGTCATCCCAGGGTTTTGAGATGTAATCGGCCGCGCCATTTTTTACCAGGTTAACGGCGGTCTCCAGATAGCTCCACGCGGTCATTAATATAATCGGCATATCGGGGCGGCGCTCACGGATTGCGAAAAACAAACCCTCGCCCTCCTCACCGGAGGTTGTATCCTCAGTGAAATTCATATCCTGTATGACCAGCGCGATAGCGTCGTCCGTATCCAGCAGCGCCAAACCGGCCTGCGGCGATTGAGCCGTGCAGGTTTCGATATCGTGCAAACTTAACAGTAAATCCAGCGCTTCGAGAATGGCTTGATTGTCATCGATGAGCAGTACTTTTGACATAAATTCAGGTTTCTTCAGTAATAGCATTAAAACTGGGCCGGCCGCTCCATGGGTCGCCCTAATCGGCGACGGCTTCAACCGGCGACACTTCGGCCGCCTTGAGCGCAGGATTAAGCGCCGCTGCCAGGGTGACGAACAATATCACAATACTCGCAATCGGCACGTAGCTAAACGGGAGCATTTGCAGCGAAAACGTCTTCATCAAATAGCCACTGGCGCCGTAGGCGATGAGCCCACCCAGCACCGCCGCGGTCAGCACCAGGAACGCATTTTCAATGAGAAAATATTGCGTTATTGCCGCTTTACTTGCGCCTAGCGCGCGACGAATACCAATTTCCTTGCGACGTTGATTCACCCAAAATGTGGTCAGGCCTACAATACCCAATACGTTCACTAAAACAAGCATGATCGTAACCACCGAGAGTATATAGATCATCGAATACTGGTTGTTATAACTTTTCCTCAGCAAGCTCGTCATCGATATAGGCGCACTCACGCTGCGCTCAAATTCAAGATCTTTTAAGCCCTCGAGGCTTTCTGCAAGCATTTGATCAACATCCATGGTATCCGTTTTAATCAAATAATTCTGCACCGCCCATGCCGGCGTACTGGCAAGGTATACCATGTTATAGGTGTGTTCCCACGTCGTGTAGAAACCAATCGCATCGGAAACAACGCCAATAACGGTGATCGACCCACCGCCGGAATACAACTGCTTGCCGATAGCGCTTTCACCGGGGAAAACCATCTCCGCATACGACTTTGAAATAAGTGCAACCGTATTCTTCGCCGGCTCCTCTGAAGGGTGAATTTCGCCTTCAGAAGGATTAAAATCCCGCCCTTCCAACACGCTCAAGCCCAGGGTGTCAACGATATTTTCATCGCTATACATCTGCTGCGTGTCGAAATTCTGGGGGGAATCCGGCGAAGACTTATAACGTGACCCCATGCCGGAATTGGACAGGGGGACACCGGAAACAATACTTGCACCCGTGATGCCCGGACGTGATTTCAAGTATTCGAGATCCTGGGCAACCAGTTGCTGATTCGGGATTGCCTCGTTGTCATGCTTGTAGACTATTCGGCCCAGGTATTCATGATCAAGCCCGGTTGGGCGCGAAATCTCTGTGGCGCGCTCGACAATAAAGAAAGTGACATTGCTAACAATCGCAACACTCAATGCCAATTGCAAGATAATCAACAGGGGTACAACTTTCGAGCGTAATAAACTTTTTAGAATCAGGCTAATCTCAGACATAGTGTCACCTTTATTATTGCGTTTTCAGGTAGCGTGCGGGTTCGGTGCGACTTATCTTGTATGCAGGTAACACGCCGCTTACCAGCGTACTGACAATCACCAGCACCAGGGCCGCAGCGAGTGAGGTGAGGTTAAGTGAGGCAACCCCCTCAAAGTCGCTATACAGGTGGCTGATCCCGGCAATTCCGGCAATGGACAGCGCAATGCCGACAACGCCGCCAATAACCGCAATAACAAACGCCTCTGCCAAATGCTGAACAAATATCGCGCGTTGACTGGCCCCCAGTGCTCGCCGAACACCCGCTTCAGGGGCCTTTCGGTAGAACTTTGCTAACAGCAGGACGATCGAATTAACCAGGCAGACGAGCAAAAAGGAAAAGGCCATCGCTAACAGGATATATACGTCGCTGGGGACTGCCTCGTTAATTTCCAACCACTCCTGCGGAGAATTGATTAACACTTTCAGCGGGCGCTCATAGCGACCATTGCCTTTCTCTTGTGTTACATAGGCTTCCACGTAACTCCTGAACAGTCGTTTTTCGTCATCGCCCTTGAGTTCGGCCCAGACTTGAATCCATGCCTTTTTGCTTGCCAGGAACTCGTCCCAGCTACGTGCATCCTCCTGCATATCCCAGGCTTGAATGTTGCCCCAGTTTTGATAACCTCTTTTGTCGAGATTAAAAAACGGAATGTAGACCTGGGGGGCATCTTCGAACGGGGAATTATTTAAATCAAACACCCCGGGAAATAACCGCCATGAATCAGCAACAACGCCCACGATAGTAAAAGGCATCTGATCAACAAGAAGGGTCTTACCTACGGAGTCTTCACCCGCAAAGAAGCGCTCGTTTAGGCCTTCGCTAATAACCACATACTCCTCGGCATTACGGTCATCCTCATCGGTCCAGGACTTCCCGTAAACGAACGGAACATCAAACAGGCTGAAAAACTCGTTGGTTGTGATTCGGGAGAGTTCGGTGGATTTATCGCGAAGCGCATCCTGCGGGGAAACGGTGATTCCCGCTTTCATCATTAATAGCAGGTTGTCGATTGGCCGCGACTGGTAGAGCGCCTTTGCATCCCTATACGGAACCAGCGCTGGCACCCCGTTTAGTGACCAATAC
Organism: uncultured Gammaproteobacteria bacterium; assembly: GCA_964196225.1. Taxonomy (GTDB): domain Bacteria; phylum Pseudomonadota; class Gammaproteobacteria. Next base: position 3,504 of record CAXMSP010000120.1, read on the forward strand.
GCCTCGTCCATACCCCAACTATCAAGTTGAATTGCAAATGCCGAATCGTTTTTATGTTCCAGGGGATTGTGTGACAGCAGTGAGAATACGGTAAACATCGATATACAACTCGCCACACCGACCCCAATGGCTAACACCATTAATGCGGTAAGTACGGGCGTGCTTTTGACGCTAAGCCAGGCTAATTTAATATAATACTGAAACATAACTTTCTCCTGGTTACACAGCGAGGCTGGCGAGCTCACGCTCGTCTTCCAGGGGCTCGAATACGGTAAAATCTGTTACCTGCCCGTCTACAATCTGGATATTACGATGTGCCCTGCGTGCGAGGTCAGGGTCATGCGTTACCATGATGATCGTCATGCCCTTTGCGTTAATATCTTCCAGCATATCCATAACCTGCCGAGCCATTAATGAATCCAGGTTACCGGTCGGTTCATCCGCAAGGAGGAACTTGGGCTCGCCGGCCAACGCCCTTGCAATAGCTACGCGCTGTTGCTGGCCGCCTGAAAGCTGATCCGGAAAATGCTTTGCCCGTGCGAGCAAACCCACCTGTTCCAAAGCGGCTTCGATGCGAGACCGGCGCTCAGCGGCCTTCAGGCCTCGATAGCGCAGGGGCACATCTACGTTATCAAAGAGATTCAGGTCGGAAATCAGGTTAAACCCCTGAAAGATAAAGCCAATTTTCTCGTTGCGAATGAGTGAGCGCTGGTTGTCGTTGAGCGTGCTGACATCCTGGCCGTCTAGGATATAGCTACCCCCACTAAAACTTTCCAGCAGGCCTGCGATAGTTAGAAAGGTCGTTTTACCTGAACCCGAGGGACCGGTAACCGCGATAAATTCGCCCTCCTCTACTTCCAGGTCAAAGTCGCGCAGCGCGTGAGTCTCGACCATCGCGGTTCTAAACACTTTCTTAACTGATTTCATTTTTAACATGGTAGTTGGCCTTATTCAGAGATTAATATTTGTAAATCGGTTGCTGTGACATCCAGGCTTGAAATAATTATCTGGTCACCCTCTTCGAGGCCCGAACTCACCTCCATATGGCGCAGGCTGGACTCACCTAACTTAACCGCGACACGCCTGGCGATTTCACCTTCAACTTTAAATACATTGCCCCGGAAGGTATCAAAGAACGGGCCGCGGTCGACGATCAATACGTCGGAAACGTTTTGCAATAAGATACGGGACGTCAAGCGCTGGTTCTGGCGCAGGTTCTCCGGGGCGGCGCCGATAAAACGTATGCGCACAACCACTTGTCCGCTAACGACTTCGGGTGATATCGCGGCTATTTCGCCGGCAAAGGTATCGCTATTGACTCGCACCTTCGCCGCCATGCCGGGAGCAAGCTCGTCGGCAAATCCTTCGGCAACACGCGCCTCCAGTTCAAAGGCCTGCAAATCAATGACCGTAATAATGGCTTGATTGTCGGCCAGGGCCTGGCGCTGCTCCACCTGGACGTTACCGACCATGCCGTCGACGGGTGACCTGATAGCAAGATCCGCGACACGGCGATTCAAGCCCTGCACAATAGTCTCCTGGTTCTCTACCTCAAGCCGCGCGGCCGACAACTCAAATTCGACCGACTCTTTTTCCAACCGGTTATTCTGCTTTGACTGCTCATAGGCAAGCGTGGCGCGAGCGAAATTGTCCTGGGCTTCTTCAAAATCGAACTCACTGATGAGTTGTAACCCTATCGCACGTGCAGCACGCTTCCTTTCCCGATCCATGGCTTTCAGGCTTACCTTTGCCATGTCTTCGGTTTGCTGCAGTTCCAACATGAGTTGCTTCGCTTTTATCGCCTTGCGCTCGGCTTCGATTTGCATACGGGAATACAATGATATTTCCTGGGCCAATCGTTCATTCAGGCTCGGGCTTTCGATGCTAGCCAATAACTGGCCTTCTGCTACGCGATCTCCCGCTCTAACCTCAAGATTTACAAAACCCGGCTCCGGGCTGAACAGGGTTGGGCTGTTTGCGGCAACGATATGTCCTTGCGCATTAATTTCGCGAACGAGGTCACCGCGCGTTATGGTCGCAACGCGCATGCCGCCGGCGCTGAGCACCTTATCCGATGACATCATATCGCTAACGCCGGGATAAACGTAAGCCACCAATCCTGCCAGGCCAATCAGTGCCGCTATGAGAGACACCGTGATCTTGTTACGCGCAACGGCCCCTGTGAGCACAACATCTTGAGCCGAGGTGTCTTGTATAGCCGCCATCGTTATCTCCTGGTTCTCGCAAAATAGTGGATTAGCCCACTTCTTCAATCATTTACAAACGTAAGATTGCAAAGGCTGTGCCAGAACAGAATAAATATCTTAATTTGTTGTTAATAAAGGATTTTATAGGAGGCCGGGTTATTCTCCCAATGACCCGGGTGTCCGATAATTGTGTCCGGTGCAGTGGCACATCAGTTACGGACACTTTCACTGGGTACTGACAAATTAACTTCGCCGGATTGATGGAGTTCAGTTGTTCATCGTCAGGCCACTACACTAAATGCCTACCGGGATTGAACAGATTACCAACCGCGGCATGCACACCAGGGAACCAGTGCCGTTATAGATCTTACCCTCCCTCAGGAAGCTGTAGTATAATGTAGTACATATAGCTACACCTGTGGAGGTTGCCATGAGCGTTACCAGT
>CAXMSP010000121.1:0-42353 GCA_964196225.1 uncultured Gammaproteobacteria bacterium
CCAGTCCCTCGGCGATCACGTCACAGCGCATAATGCCACCGAATATATTGACCAGGATGGCCTTCAGGTTTGAATTTTTGAGCATGATCTTGAAGGCCTCGGTCACCTGCTCGGTGGTCGCGCCGCCGCCAACATCGAGAAAGTTTGCCGGGGAGGCGCCATACAGCTTGATGATATCCATGGTCGCCATCGCGAGGCCCGCGCCATTGACCAGGCAACCGATAGTGCCGTCGAGCGAGATATAGTTAAGACCGAATTTCGCCGCTTCGATTTCGTCGATGTCCTCCTCGTCGAGATCGCGCAATTCCTCCAGTTCGGGATGGCGATACATTGCGCTTTCGTCAAAATTTAACTTTGCATCGAGCGCCATGACGCGACCGTCTTCGGTCACAATCAGCGGATTGATTTCGGCGAGCGAGGCATCCTTGTCCCAGTAAGCCTGGTATAAAGCCTGCATCAATTTTCCGGCTTCGCCTACCAGTTCATCGGGAATCCCGATCTTGTTCGCAAGCCCCTCGGCTTCGACCTCGGTAAGCCCGGTCTTTGGATCGACCGAAACCTTGTGTATTAACTCGGGGGTTTCCTCGGCCACGGTTTCGATCTCGGTACCGCCTTCGGAACTGGCCATCACGGTAACGCGCTGGGTTGAGCGATCAACAACCAGGCCAACATAAAGTTCATCCTTGATCGGTGCTCCCTGCTCGACCAGTAGACGCTTTACTTCCTTACCTTCGGGTCCGGTCTGGTGAGTTACCAGCGTCATTCCCAGAATTTCATTAGCATGAGCGCGGACTTCATCGAGACTGCCGGCAAGTTTTACGCCACCGCCTTTACCGCGCCCGCCAGCATGGATCTGCGCCTTGACGACCCATTTCTCTCCGCCTATGGACTCGGCAGCGGTAACCGCTTCATCGACCGAAAAGCAGGCTTTTCCATCGGGAACTGCGACCCCGTAATCGCGCAGAATTTCCTTGCCTTGATACTCGTGTATTTTCATCGCTTCGCTACCCCACCTCGAAAAAAATTTGGTATATCGTATGCCAGATAAAAGTAATTGCAAAAAAAAACGCGCCGAACCGGGCACGTTTTCAATGATGTCACGTTGATGCCTGCGATCAAAGCACCTATTTATTTTTAATCAAACCGCCTGGCCGGCTACCTTGATCCCCTCTTCCTGAACGGTCTTGTTCAACAGGCTAACCAACGCGAAGACCGTGTTGATTGCAGGGGTCGGGGTATTGGTTTGCTCACCCAGCTCAACCACCACACCCAGCATGCCATCGATTTCGAGCGCCTTACCGACTTCGAGATCCTGCAGCATCGAAGTTTTATGCTTGCCGACACCTTCGGCTCCCTCGATACGCCGGTCCAGCGAAACCCGGAAACTGGCGCCTAGTTTTTCGGCTATCTGCTGTGCCTCGGTCATCATCTGTGCCGCCAGTGCGCGGGTTTGCGGAAACTGGCAGATATCGACGAGCGTGGAATGCGTCAATGCGCTGATCGGGTTGAACGACAGGTTGCCCCATAGCTTGAGCCAGATTTCCGAGCGAATATCGGGCAGCACGAAAGATTTGAATCCGGCTTCGACGAAAGCATTGCAGATCAACTGCACCCGTTCAGATTCCGAACCGTCAAGTTCGCCGACGGGGAACCGGTTACCCTCGATGTGGCGAATAACGCCGGGTTCATCGATAGTCGCCGCCGGAAACGCGATACAACCGATGATCCGATCGGGATCGATTGCCGCGGCGATGGCAGCGTCAGGATCCACGGTACGCACGATGCGATCCTGGTACTCACCCGAAAGTTTCTGAAAGTACCACCATGGAATACCGTTCTGTAAGGTGACGATAACCCCGGTCTCAGACAGCATACCCATCAGCTTGTCGGCGATTGGTTCGATCTGATGCGCCTTGACCCCGAGCAGCACGACGTCCTGGCCGGTGACCTCTGTCATCTCGGCGGTTGCAAAAATATCGGTGATGACGAGCTCTTCGCCGTTTTCGATGTATTTCAGACCATTTGTCCGAATCGCATCGAGATGTGTGCCGCGCGCAATAACCGACAGTTCATGACCGGACTGCGCCAGTTTTGCCGCCATCATGCCACCGATTGCGCCCGCTCCCACTACGCAAACTTTCATTATTAACCTCACGAACCTCAGGGATGAAAAACCGGCGCATTCTACGCCAAAGTTTGCCGTTGCGTCCACGCAGTCAGTCAAATAGTCAGGATTAAATTCTTAATAGCACAACCATTCCGCTGCTTGCCGTTACTCAATCCAAATTTAAATTTAGGCAAACTTGTGTTAGATTCCGCGCCCTCTTGACCAACTAGCCGAACCAACGACCATGACCAACTGGGTACGCTTCGACAGGAACGACAACACACACCTGGGGACGCTCAACGGCGACCAGATCTCGATTTGCAGCAATACTTTATTCGAGGAACCAGTCTTAACCGGCGAGACAGTTTCCTTGTCCGAGGTCAAGCTTCTCGCGCCCTACACGCCGAACTCAATTCTCGCGCTTTGGAATAATTTCCACGAGCGCGCCGAAGCGGAAGGTCAGACCATTCCGGCAACACCGCTTTACTTTATGAAACCGGTGACCAGTGTTATCGGCCCTGGTGAAATGATATTTCGGCCGCGTGGACACAGCGGACGCGTCATTTTTGAGGCAGAGCTCGGTATCGTTGTCGGCAAGCAATGCAGCGGCATCACGGCCGCACAGGCTGATGAGCATATCCTCGGTTACACCTGTGTCAACGACGTAACTGCAATCGCATTTTTATTCGAAGATAAAGCTTTTCAACAGTGGACCCGCAGCAAGGGTTACGACACCTTTACCCCGCTGGGTCCCTGTATCAACACCGATATCGATCCGTCCGGGCTTAATATTCTCGCTATCCAGGATGGGGAAACCCGCCAGGATTACCCGGTTAGCGACATGATTTATAGCCCACAACAAATTGTCGCCATGATTTCCGAGTATCAAACCCTGGTACCCGGCGATCTGATCTGTTGCGGCACCTCGGTTGGTGCACGCACGATGAAACCCGACACTGAAATACAGATATCGATTCCCGGCATCGGAACCCTGGTCAACCACTTCGATGACTTTCCTGGATAAGCCCGGCAATAAATCCGTGGCGAAATTGCGGCCTTTAGCATGAACCTGGAGCAATTTACCTTCAGGCTGGTCGGCGCGAACAATCGCGAAAACCGAATCAGGATTACCGCCGAATGGGTGCTCGAGCAATTCGAGCAGTTTTACCAGGAATTTCTCGAGGTGCCCTACCAGGCCAAGGCCGCGTTTGAGCAACAGCATCACAGCACCTCGATCTGGTTGAGCCGTCACCGGCTGTCGCTGTATAGCTCCTATATCCATCGCATGGGCGCCTACTTGCAGGCGATACAGCCCAATATTTCCGTCGACGCCAGTTTTCTGAACCAGCTCGAAGATCATTTCTGGCGTGTGATCGAACACCGCTACGAATCTGATGTCGCTTATGCCTTCATGCATTCAATCCGACGCATGGTCTACCGCGATGAATGGAAGCCGGTCGAGTATTCGACCTTCGGATTCGCCGAAAGCAGCGACAAGTACCCGGTTGAACTGCTGAAACACTTCCCGGTGAAGGATCAGGCCAACCCGGAATTGATCGAGCAAATCCTGAAAGAGGTACCGGAGTTTTCGATACCCTATCGAGATATTGAAGCCGATAGTTCGGCCATCACCTGGCGTATCAGTCGCCTCGCCGGTCGACGCGGATCCAATATTAATAACCTGGAAATGATCGACGCCGGGTTCTATCGTAATCGCGGCGCCTACCTGGTGGGCAAGATCAAGTTTGCGGAAGGCAGTTACGCGCCACTGATTATTGCCCTGCTCAACAGCAACGAAGGTGTCTACTGTGACGCTGTTATTCTCGATCAGCACCTCGCCCACAATCTGTTCAGTTCAACACTCGCAAATTTTCACGTTACTACCCGCTACTACCATGAGTTAAGTGCTTACCTGCACTCGCTGATGCCACAGCGGGCGCTGGGTTTAAACTATTCAACCATCGGCTACAACCACGTCGGCAAAGTCGCGGTCATTAACGAGATCAAGCAGGAAATCGCAACCACGGGCGGGTTGCTGGACACCGCTATCGGGGAAGCCGGTACAGTTGCCATCGGTTTTGCCGGACCGCAATCTGCCTATAACCTCAAGGTAATTCGCAATCATCCGACTGCGGGTTACAAATGGGGTGAATTCGAAGGCATCGACTCGGTCAAGGCGATATACAGCCGCGTGCACGAAATCAATCGTACCGGCAGCATGCTCGACAACATTATCTACTTCAACATCGCGCTCGAACGCGAGCTGTTTGCAGAAAGCCTTCTAGCAGAGTTGCTGACCGAGGCCAGCGAAACCGTTTCACCGCAGGGTAACATGGTGGTTTTCAAATACCTGATCGTGCAGCCGCGCATGACACCGTTGCCTGTGTTTCTCGAAAATGCCGGGGAAAGAGAGGTACGCATCGTCATCGAAAGTCTCGGCGACTGCATCAAGAACAATGCCGCCGCCAATATCTTCAACAAGGATCTCGATGCACGTAACTATGGCGTCAGCCATTTTCTCAAGGTTTTCCTGTACGATTACGACGCACTGGAAGTCATGGTCGATGTCAAAATACGCAGTAACCTCGATCGTTTCGATGGCGAAGAAGACATTCCAGACTGGTACTTCGAGGATGGTGTTATTTTCCTGCCGGAGGAAATTGAAGCCGGGTTATGCATTAACGATCGTGAGCAACGTCAACTATTCCGCGAATATCATGGTGACCTGCTGACCACTGACTATTGGGAAACATTGCAAAACGAACTCGTCCAGAACCAGGTACCAGCGATCAAGGTCTATCCCGATAGCTGCAGGCTGCAGCGGAACTAAACTCGCACGGCGTTGACCGAAATGAACGACCAGACAAAACATATTTTTTATTCCAGCAAACCGCGCGTGATACATATGGCGCTTAACATTGCGCTCGCGCCTTTGCTGCTGTATCTGCTAGGCGCCTGGGCCTGGCCTCCGGTGATACCACATTATATCGTGTTCGCTATCAGCGGCTTAGTGGCGCTGCAATTTGCTCGCCAGCGCTGGACCGCGCCGCGCCTGGTGCTCGATGAATCGGGTCTTACCTGTGGCGTTTTTTACCCTACCGATAACATCTACAAGGCTGAAGGCTCAATACGTTCGGTAACCCTGAAAATGCTGAAAGATGGCAAGCTTAAAGAAAAAGTCATTTCCCTGGGCTGGGCCAGCAGAGAAGACTATAAAACCATCGTGCAACTCTTGAGCGAACGCTTCCAGCGCGAAGTCCCGAAGTAACTTTGCTCCTTATCCCATGTTGTCATCCCGGCGAAAACCGGGATCCATTCAGAAACCTTCTCCACAAGAAACTACGGAAAGCCCGGTGGGCTTTCCGTTTGGTATCGAGACGAGCCTTCCGTGGATGCCGGCTCGAGGGCCGGCATGACTATTTTTTTGGCAGATAACGACGCTATTGTGAAAATAGCGCCGCTTCTCTCCCACAAAAAAGGATCGCAGCTCAGGTGAGCTTATTATTATTCTTATTTTCGCTATTTTTACAGGGGGATAACGCGAGGGCTCCCCTGGCTGCGATCACAACCTGGATAATCAGGAAAAACGCGAGTAGTGACGCGATACTGCCGGCGCCATGTGAATCATATTCCTCGTATGGATCGTCCCAGCTGCGATCCTCGATCATGACGTCTCTACCAAGGTAGTAATAATCGAGAACCTCGCTGGTTACCATGTAGGCATGGTCGAGGCTGTAGATCTCGATCAATATGTCGTAATACCCCGGGGGATATCCTTCGAGCAGCTCGGTTTCGACCTCGTATGCATCGGTAACATCATCGATGTGAATTGAAAACAGGTCGGTCGTGTAATACTGGCTCCAGGGCTCACCTTCACGACTCAGGTAAAGCTTGGCGTAGACCGTAGCGCTGTCGTAGCTGACATCGACATCAAAGTAGACGTTAATGGCGTGATGGTAACCATCGCCATCGATGTCGGAGATCAGATCTACATCCGCATCATAGATTTCGAATAGCTGGTCGTGTCGATTGGCGATGCCGGCAAGGTCCTGCCCGGCACCGGAAGCCACATAATTCTCCGGCTCGGTGGGCCTAGCCTTGATCACCGGCTCGCGCTGTTGCAGCACCTGTGATAGATCGATTTCCTGGTCCAGTCTCAACTTGCCGGCCGAACGGCTGACCTGTTGCGGCTCGGCAGCGAATGTGGGCAGGTCAAATCCCAATAGCGCCAGCGACAGTAATATGATCCCGAGTGTTTTCATCGTCTTTTATTAGTGGTTGTAATGTTTGCGTCTTTTATTATGGTAACCACCATGGCTGTAGCTGTGCCGGCGATGATGCTTGTAGTGATGCGGCTGATGGTGGCCGTAATGACGGCCGTGATGTCCCTGATGGCCATGATGAAACAGTGCGCTCAGCGCTATAAAGGCCACCGCAGGACCCACGATATCGTGGCCATGATTTGCGCTGGCAGGTGCACTGGCTAAAGCAAAAACGGCCACACTTGCTGCCGCCATCATTCGCAATTTGTTTAGCTTCAAGTTAACCATTACTATCTCCCGTTGTGTCTGGTAATGACGACAATTTAACGCCTGCTGTCTTAATCCAGGCTGAACCGGGAATAATTTTTTATAAACTTTTACTAAATTTAAACTGACGTTTATGAATAGCCTTCGACTAGATTCTGCAAGCTTTACGCCGTCCAAGATCGTTTGTATCGGCCGCAATTACCTTGAGCACATCCGCGAACTGGGTAATGAAACCCCGGATCAAATGGTGATTTTCAACAAACCCAACTCGGCGATTTCGGCAAGGCTTCATGCAACGCATGAAGAACCGCTGCACTATGAAGGTGAAATCTGCTTTATGGTGCGTAACCGGAAATTGCACGCTGTTGGTTTCGGACTTGATTTGACCCGACGCGAGCTCCAGTCAAATCTGAAAGCCAGGGGTTTGCCCTGGGAGCGGGCCAAGGCCTTCGATGGTGCGGCATGCTTCAGCGATTTCACCCCGCTGGGCGATATCGAGATTGCAAGCCTGTCTCTGCAACTCGAAATTAATGGCGAACTGCGCCAGGAGGGCGGTTACGAATTAATGATGCACAAACCTGACCAGATTCTGATCGACATCCAGCAATTCATGACCCTTGAAGATGATGACATTATTATGACCGGTACGCCTAAAGGCGTGGGACAGGTGCATGTCGGCGATCAATTTGTCGGCAGAATCAAAACCGGGGACCAGGTGCTGGTCAGCCAGGCATGGCTGGCCGAGGAACGGACATAAAAAAGGCCGGAACGCATTCGGCCTTTTTTTATCGAAACGGTTTTCTTACAGCGCCTTGATCTGGGTATTCAGGCGACTCTTGTGGCGCGCGGCCTTATTGTGACTGATCAGGCCGTGAGTGGCTGCACTATCAAGTATCGGCACTACCATTTTATAGGCCTCTTCAGCAGTTTTCTTATCGGCAGCAGTGATTGCGGCGACGGTTGCCTTAAGTTGAGTCCGCATCATTGAGCGGCGGCTGGCGTTGTTCTTGCGACGCTGTTCGGCCTGGTTTGCACGTTTACGTGCGGATGCTGAATTTGCCAAGGTTTACTCCTGATATCGGGCTTGAAAAACGAGGCGCGCATTATCTTCACTGCACCTGATGCTGTCAACCCGAAATCAGCCGAAATGACTGATACACCTCGACTTAAAATGCTAGAATTCGCCGCTTTGACAACCCGGAAACCAATCTGTTTATACCCCTGAAATGAGCGCGCTGATTAAATCAACCGTCTCAGTAGGCTCGATGACGCTCCTGTCTCGCGTGCTGGGGCTCGCACGGGATATCGTTATCGCGCGCTTCTTTTCCGCCAGCGACGCTGCGGATGCGTTTTTTGTCGCCTTCAAGATTCCTAATTTCCTGCGCAGACTATTTGCCGAGGGGGCGTTTTCACTGGCCTTCGTACCGGTCCTTTCCGAGTACCGCAGTAACTACACGGCAGCACAGACCCGGGACCTGATTGATCGCGTCGCCGGCACGATGGGCTTTATTTTACTATTGCTAAGCCTGTTAGGCGTTGCCGCCTCACCGTTGTTAATCAGTATATTTGCCGCTGGCTTTATTGATCAGCCCGCCAAGTTTGACCTGACCGCGGATATGCTGCGATTGACCTTCCCCTACATCCTGTTGATATCAATGACCGCGATGGCCGGTGGCATTCTCAACACCTGGAAGCGCTTCGCGGTACCCGCTTTTACCCCGGTCCTGCTCAACCTGAGCCTGATCGGTTGTGCCATGTGGTTAAGCCCCCGACTCGAGATGCCGATAACCGGGCTTGCCTGGGGTGTGTTGCTCGCCGGCATTCTGCAACTACTGTTTCAATTACCGTTCCTGTATCGCGCGGGATTATTGCCACGACCAAAATGGGGCTGGCGTCACGAGGGTGTACAAAAAATAATCAAACTGATGATTCCAGCACTGTTCGGGTCCTCGGTGGCGCAGATCAACCTGCTGTTCGATACCTTTATCGCCTCTTTCCTCGTCACCGGCAGTGTCTCCTGGCTCTACTACTCGGATCGCCTGCTCGAATTTCCGCTGGGCGTATTTGGTATCGCACTCGCAACCGTGGTCTTGCCCAACCTGTCCACGGCACATTACAAGGACGGGGACGATAGTTTCAACAAAACCCTCGCCTGGGCGATCCAGTTGACCCTGATCATCGCAGTACCGGCAACCTTCGGCCTGTTTATGCTGGCACATCCCATACTGACGACCTTGTTTGAATACGGCGCATTCCAGGCCAACGATTCGATGATGGCGGCCTACAGCCTGATGGCTTACAGCCTCGGCTTACCGGCGTTTATCATGATCAAGATCCTCGCGAATGGATTTTACGCGCGACAGGACACTAAAACACCGGTCCGTATCGGTATCCAGGCGATGATACTTAACATGGTGTTAAATGTCGTTTTGGTTGTCTCCATGCTGCAAGCGGACTTTCTGGCACCACATGTCGGGCTTGCGCTGGCCACCACCGCCGCGGCCTATTTCAATGCATTTCGGCTGGCGCGCGAATTAAGGCGCGATGCCATCCTGGGTCCGCTTGAAACCTTTAGCGAACCACTACTTAAAATCCTGTTCGCCTGTATTGCGATGGGCCTGTTAATTCACTTCCTGCTGCCGAACCTGGAATTGTGGAGCGAATGGCGCTGGTATCAGCGCCTTGCCCAGCTCGCGTGGATGATCCTGCCGGCAATCTTGTGCTATGGCCTGATGCTTTGGATAATGGGCTTTCGCCGTAAACACCTCATTGCCTGATCTCTGATGAAGTTAATCCGTGGACTCTACAACCTGACGCGCCCGATACTTGCTAGCGCGGTTACGATCGGCAATTTCGACGGTGTTCACCGCGGCCATCAACTCGTCATCAGCCAGCTAAAACAGGTTGCTGAAGTGACATCCCTGCCCACCGTGGTGATCATTTTCGAGCCGCAGCCAATCGAATATTTCGCCCCCGACAAGGCACCCAAAAGACTGGCACGGTTTCGAGAAAAGATCGCCTATTTAAAGGCGCAGCGCATCGATTACCTGCTATGCCTGCATTTCGATCAAAAACTCGCCGCACAAAGCGCCGAGGATTTCGTGCAGCAGATCCTGGTCAGTAGTCTGAACACGAAGCACCTGGTGATTGGTGACGACTTCCACTTTGGCAGAAATCGCCAGGGTAATTTTCAGTTCCTAAAGGACAACTGCGAACGTTTCGGTTTCATGGTCGATGAAACCGAAACCCTGATGATCGCGGGCGAGCGCGTCAGCAGCACGCGCATCCGCGAGAGCATTCAGCAGGGTGATTTTGAAAAAGCAGCGGAGCTACTCGGTCGCCCTTACTCACTATCGGGTCGAATTGCGCATGGGCAGAAGCTTGGTCGCAAGCTTGGATACCCGACCATTAATATAAAAATGGGGGATAAAACCCTGATCGTTAAAGGAATATTTGCGGTTAACGTGAAAGGATTGGATAATCGCGTGCTGGAGGGCGTGGCCAGCATTGGCACTCGCCCTACGGTTAACGGCGTCGACACTATTCTCGAAGTATATATTATTGATTTTGACCGGGACGTGTATGGTTATAGCGTCGAGGTTAATTTTTTGCACAAGATCCGTAACGAAGAGAAGTTTGATTCCCTCGAGGAATTAGCCGCCCATATTGCGCAGGACACCGAGAAGGCAAAGGCCTTTTTTAAACGAGATAAATGAAAGTTGGCTGATTACAAATCTACATTAAATTTACCTGACACCGAATTCCCGATGCGCGGCAACCTCGCCAATCGCGAACCCGAACGTCTGCAGAAATGGCAGGATCAAAACCTTTACCAGGTCATCCGGAATGCGCGTGTCGGCCGCAAACGTTACGTGCTGCACGATGGCCCACCCTATGCCAACGGCGATATTCATATCGGCCACGCGGTCAACAAGATTCTCAAGGACATGATTGTCAAATCCCGTACCCTGAACGGTGAAGATGCGCCCTACGTTCCCGGCTGGGATTGTCATGGATTGCCGATCGAGCACCAGGTGGAAAAGAGTCTAGGCAAGGTTGGTGTCAAGGTCGAGGCCGATGAGTTTCGCCAGGCCTGTCGTGACTATGCGCTCAAGCAGATCGATCAGCAGCGTATCGATTTCATCCGACTCGGCGTGCTGGGTGACTGGTATAACCCCTACCTGACGATGAACTTTGATACCGAGGCTAACATCGTGCGCGCGGTTGGCAAGATCATCGAGAACGGGCATGTCGTGCGCGGAGATAAACCGGTGCACTGGTGTATTGACTGCGGCTCTTCGCTGGCCGAGGCCGAAGTCGATTACAAGGACAAGACCTCGCCCGCGATCGACGTGCGTTTCGCGGCAATCGATGAAGCCTCATTCGTGGCTGCGCTGGAAAGCGAAGCCGACGGTCCCGGGGAAGGCCCGATATCGGTGCTGATCTGGACCACAACCCCGTGGACCTTACCCGCCAATCTCGCGGTTGCGCTCAACCCGACAGAAGAGTACGTGCTGTTGCAGGCCGAAACCGAGCTCGGAACGGAACGCCTGTTCCTCGCCAGCGACCTGATGCAGGACTCGCTCAAACGATATGGGATCGACGAGTATAAAATTGTTGCGCGTGGCAGGGGTGAAGCGCTCGAGCGCCATCGCCTGCGCCACCCGTTTTACGATCGCGAATCGCTGATCGTCATCGGTGATCACGTTACCCTCGAAGCCGGTACCGGAGCCGTTCACACTGCCCCCGGCCACGGCCAGGACGACTTTGTCCTCGGCAAGAAATACGGCCTCGAAATTTATAACCCGGTTGGTGGCAATGGCTGTTTTCTGCCCGCTACCGAATTGTTTGCGGGCGAACACGTATTTGCCGCCAACGATCACGTGATCGAGGTGCTCAAGCAAAACAATGCCTTGATCCATGTCGAGAAATACCAGCACAGCTATCCGCACTGCTGGCGGCATAAATCACCGATCATCTTTCGCGCGACCCCGCAATGGTTCATCAGCATGGAACAGGCCGGTCTGCGCGACCTGGCCATGGCCGAGATCAAGAAAGTTCGCTGGGTTCCATCCTGGGGACAGGCACGTATCGAAAGCATGATCGAAAACCGCCCAGACTGGTGTATCTCGCGCCAACGCTACTGGGGAGTGCCGATTCCGTTATTCATCCATCGCGAGACCCAGGCACTGCATCCGCGTACCGCAGAACTGATCGAAACTGTTGCACAACGCATCGAGGAAAATGGAATCCAGGCCTGGTTTTCACTCGAGGCGAGCGAACTACTCGGCGACGAAGTTGACGACTACGTCAAGCTCAGCGATACCCTCGACGTGTGGTTCGATTCCGGCACTACCCATTACAGCGTCCTGCAACAGGATGACCGTTTCACTTTTCCCGCCGACATGTATCTCGAAGGTTCGGATCAGCACCGCGGCTGGTTTCACTCGTCGCTGCTGGCTTCCTGTGCGATGCATGGCCAGGCACCTTATCGCCAGGTTCTGACGCATGGCTTTACCGTCGATGCCAAGGGCATGAAAATGTCAAAGTCGGTCGGTAACGTGATTGCGCCGATCAAGGTCACCAAAACCCTCGGCGCCGATATTCTGCGGTTATGGGTCGGCGCTACCGATTACTCCGGCGAAATGTCGATTTCGGACGAAATTCTGAAACGCACGGCAGATTCCTACCGCCGCATCCGTAATACACTGCGCTTCCTGTTGGCCAATACCAATGGTTTCGATCCCGCCAGCGATTCGGTTGCCGCCACCGACCTGCTGGCCCTGGATCAATGGATCGTCGCGGAGACATTTAACTTGCAAACTGAATTGCAGGGGCACTACGAGGACTATCATTTTCATATCGCAATTCAGAAAATTCATAATTTCTGCTCGGAAACGCTGGGTGGGTTCTACCTGGACGTGATCAAGGACCGGCAGTACACCACGCGGTCTGATTCCCTTGCGCGCCGCTCCTGCCAGACCGCGATGTACCACGTCACCGAGGCGATGACCCGCTGGATTGCGCCAATTTTGAGTTTTACCGCCGACGAAGTCTGGGAAAACATGCCCGGCGAACGCGAGGATCTCGGCGTATTCACCGCCGAATGGTACGACGGCCTGTTTGCCTACTCGAACGCCGAGATCGACCCTTCGGTCTGGGACTCCGTCGAGCAGGTGCGCGCGGAGGTCACGCGCAAACTGGAAAGTCTGCGCCAGGATGGCAGGATCGGCTCCAGCCTCGATGCCGAGGTTACGATCTTCGCCGACCAGGCGCTGGTCGATGAACTGCAGGTTATCAGTGATGAATTACGTTTCGTCATGATTACCTCTGCGGCGACCATGGCGGTGCTAGATGCAACACAGAGCGAGGACGTGGTCACGCTGCGTAACGGTAACCGTATTTCGATACAGGCCAATCCAAGCAATCACCAGAAATGTGTGCGTTGCTGGCATCACCGCGAGGAAGTCGGTAGTGATAGCGTCCACCCGAAACTCTGTGCACGCTGTATCGTCAACGTCGATGGTGATGGTGAACAACGTCGCTACGCCTGAGTTAGCCCGTAACTTGTTATGAATACGGCTTCGCCACAACTTCGATGGTTATGGATTAGCCTGTTAGTGGTCATACTCGACCAGGCTGCCAAGCAGATTGCTGAAGCACAGTTGACCCCTCACCAGGCGGTTAACCTGTTCCCGTATTTCGACTGGTACCTGACCTATAACACCGGCGCCGCATTCAGTTTTCTTGCCAATGCCGGGGGTTGGCAACGCTGGTTGTTTACCGTGATCGCGATTGTCATCAGCATCGTAATCGTGCAATGGGTCCGGAAACTGCCGTCGGAGGACACGCTGACCGCAGCATCTTTGTGCCTGATCCTCGGCGGCGCGATCGGCAACCTGATCGATCGCGTTTACCTCGGCCACGTCATCGACTACATCCAGGTCTGGCTTGGATCCTACCCGTTTCCGGCGTTTAATATTGCGGATGCTTCGATCAGTGTCGGTGCTGCCCTGCTAATCCTGAGCAGTTTCTCCGGTATCGGGAAAACCACGTCCGAGTAATCTCATGAGTATGATAGAGCGCAACAGCCGAGTTACCCTTTTCTATCGTATCGGTTTAACCGATGACCAGGTGCTGGAGGATAACTTTGACGATGAGCCGATGACGGTTACGCTTGGCTGCGATGAAATGGCTGAAGGACTGGAGCTGGCATTGATTGGACTGAAGGAAGGTGACGAGCAAACAATCGACATTGGTCCCGATCTCGCCTTTGGTTATATCGACGAAACCCTGTTTCGTGCCATGGCGCGAGCCGAATTTGACCCAGACATCGAACTGGAGCCGGGATTGATCATCGAGTTCGCAACTGAGGACGGGGAAACGCTGCCGGGCACCATCCTGGATATTAATGACAGCGAAGTCCGGGTTGATCTTAATCATCCCCTGGCTGGTCAAACGGTACGATACAGCGTTAAGATTGTCGCTGTTGATGACGATCCTGACGAACCGAAGGTCCTGCATTAATGGAAATCCTGCTTGCCAATCCCCGTGGATTTTGTGCCGGCGTAGACCGCGCTATCGAAATCGTCGAACGCGCGCTACAGCTTTTTGGCGCGCCGATCTACGTGCGCCATGAAGTCGTACATAACCGCTACGTCGTCGATGACCTCAAGCGAAAGGGTGCGATATTTGTCGAGGAACTCGACCAGATTCCCGACGATAATTACGTCATCTTCAGCGCTCATGGCGTTTCCAAGGCAGTACAACGCGAGGCCGAGCGTCGCCAGCTCAAGGTTTTTGACGCCACCTGCCCCCTGGTGACGAAGGTACATATGGAGGTCAGCCACTATAGTCGCAAGGGCGTCGAAACCGTGCTGATCGGTCACAAGGGGCATCCCGAAGTCGAGGGCACCATGGGTCAGTATGACCTTGCGCATGGCGGTAAAATCTACCTGGTCGAATCCGCTGAAGACGTGCGCAAATTAAAGGTGCAAAATCCGCATGGATTGCGTTTCGTCACGCAGACGACGTTATCCAAGGACGACACCGCGATCGTCATCGATTGTCTGCACGAGACTTTCCCCGACATCCAGGGACCGAAAAAAGATGACATCTGCTATGCCACCCAAAATCGCCAGGATGCGGTCAAGCAACTTGCCGAGCACTGCGACCTGATCCTGGTCGTCGGCTCCAGAAATAGCTCCAACTCGAATCGATTACGAGAAATCGCCAGTAATAAGCAGATTGAAGGTTACCTGATCGACAGTGAAGATGACATCAAGCCCGAGTGGCTTGAAAATAAAACCCGCGTCGGTGTAACAGCAGGTGCATCAGCACCTGAACTACTGGTACAGAATGTTGTCAGTTTTTTACAACGGCATGGGGCCGGTAATGCATCTTCACTTGGATTTACCGAAGATGTGATCTTCCCATTACCAAAGCCCCTGAGATAGACAGGCTAGTTTCATGAGGACTCGATGAGCCGAGTTTACCATCACTGCCTGGCGGCAGCCTGCATTATGATGCTGGGCGGCTGCGGCATGATTGACTATGCTTACAAAAAGGCGCCCGCGTATGTCGCCAGCGAGTTTGACGAGGCTTTCGAACCAGCACGTCAGTCCTACTGGCAGGCTTATGCAGCGGTACTCGAAGACAACAACTCCTGGCTCACAAAGGCATAAACACAAAGAGTCGCAGAAAAATTGCAAAACTACGCGCGTGTTGCTGCGCGTCTGGCTGAGGATAGTCAGGCAGCGGCCCAGCCACCGTCTACCATCAGATTGGCACCATTGACATAACTACATTCATCACTCGCCAGAAACACGGCCGCATTGGCAACATCCGCGGGTTTGCCGAGCCGTCCCAACGGTGTTCCAGCCATGGGCGTACGCGAGCGCGCATAGTTCATCGAGTCCTCATCTATCGCATCGGTTCGCCCGGTTAGAATTTTGCCCGGGGCCACGGCATTACAGACAATTCCCTGGGCCGCATAATCTGCCGCGATCTGTCGCGTAATATATACCGACCCGGCCTTGCTGACCCCGTAGGCGATATCCCCAGGGCAGGCGATCATACCGTGCTGCGAAGATATGTTGACGATTCGACCACGAGCTTCCGCAACGGGTTCCTGGGTTAACATTTGCTGTACGGCTCGTTTGCAGCCGTTAAATACACCGCGCAGATTCACTGCCATTACCCGGTCCCAATCCTGCTGCGTGGTTTCAAGCAGGTTGGTACCGGTATAGATGGCTGCATTATTTACCATGACATGCAGCACACCGAATTCCTCAATGGTATCGGTTACGGCACGGTCAAGTTGATCCCAGTCCGACACATCGACCGGGCACGATTTTGCCGAACCGCCAGCCTGGCCTATTACCTGCAGCGTGCTGTCACCACCTTCGACAGGCTCGGTCCTTGGGTCCAGGATAACCACCTGTGCTCCCTCGCGGGCAAACTGGATGGCAATGGCCCGACCAATTCCCGAGGCCGCCCCGGTCACGATGCAAACCCTGTTTTCCAGTCGGCCTGAAGACATATTATTTCCCCCTATTATCATGACAGGTATTTGTCAAAGCTTGCCTTAACGGCAACCAAACCGTTGATTTAGAACGAAATCCCGCTCGAGGTGAAGCAAACAGCCTTCATTCAATTGATCGAGGACTACCAACCGATCAATACAAAACTCTAAGCAACGGCTTTAAACCAGTGTGTACTTAATCACTCGCTGCAACAAAATTGTTTCATATCAGCTATATAGAATACCAGCAATGGCATTATTGTCTGTCCAGAAATATGGAGAAATACCAAATCAGATACGATTTAGCTGGGAGTAATGCCTCGGAGAAGCGATGATTGATGTAAAACGCAGTTTGAAAAGGGTTATTGAAGACCCTCATTTCAGCCGCAGGGAGAGGCATTTGGCCAAATCATCGCTTGAGCTAATCGAAGAACTTGAGAACCGGGAGGTCTACCATTGGACCGAAATGGCCAGGTTTGCACTTTTAACCGAGGTTCGAAAAAAGATAGTAGGTTCGCAAGCAGCCACCAAGATTGACAGCTTCCTGAAGAGACACAGGGTCAAAAGGCTGTGACATGCCACCCATTGTCACATTGCATATCCCAGTTCGGCAGGTCCCCCTGCGCCATGCGCTGCGCGGTGGCCTAGTCTGATAGCAGGGTTTGTATCTGGAAATCGACCCGTTCACGCGCAACATAGGGGTCCACAATCGAAGGGGCGTCATAACCTTCCAAACACAGCATTCTCAGCGGCCGATACTACCAGCACTCATATTGCGTCAGCCGTCGCGCCTGAATTTGCCGGTTTCCAGGTAATGGATAACCTGCTCGATGACCCTGCTATTGCGCATCATGAAGGTATGCGTTACCTCCATTTCGAAATGATCTTTCATGCCTTCAAGCCTGGTATTTTCAACCGAAACCCTGCCGTCATTGGGCCCTGGAATCATGCGCGACATGAAGAGATCAATACTTCTGGTACCGGCGATGATACCTAAATCGAAATTGGCGGGCCCCAGCTTGTTGGGAACACTGGTTTCGCCAGTTCCAAGCTCAAGCCCGGCGTCACCGTGAACGAAGTGGAATCCCGGGAAATCGCGCAACTTGTCGACAATCTCGCTGCCCTTGTTAGGGGGACCGAGCATAACCACGCGCCCGAGGTTTTCAATGTTATGGTGTTTAAGGTATTGCCGGACCAGGATCCCACCCATCGAATGGGTTACGAAGTTTACCCGGTGTTCTCGCGGGCATGCCGCTAAAGCCGGGCCGATCGTCTCTTCGGCCAGTGCCGCGATATTTTTACGAGTTGACCGGTAACTGATGTTCTGTACGAAGTAACCCCGCTTTAGCAGCGCCCACTCAAGCTTTTGCATCGATCGGTCCGAGCGCAACAGACCGTGAAGCAGGATGACGCTATCGGCCTGGGTAGACATCTGAAATGCGGTAGCTACAGCGAAAGAGCTGGGGTTTAACCCTCGATCTCATCGGTGTCGACTTGTCCCGACAGCTTGCGCCGCACGTGTGACCAGGACATGCCGACCGCTAGGACGCCGGTCAGTACGAACAGCACGACCCACTGGATAACTGCCGTATCATCGAGCGCGAAAAAACCCCACTCTATAAACAGCCAGATCAGGATTCCGAAAAAGGCAACCGCAAGCGTCGTGCCGATGGGACCAAGCGAATTCCAGGTCGCCCGCAGGAACACGACCCAACCGATTAACAGCACGACGCCGGTCGCGGCCTTGTAGACTATCGCAACATCTGATTGCAGCCAGCCAACCCAGGAATAGCCGCTCGGATTGTAGGTCAGAAACACGAGTGCGAGCGCAAATAGAAACCGCAGAAAAAAACTGCCAATGGAGAAATCGTTTCGAGCCATGTCGTTACCGGAGAGTCCAAAAAAAACGCTATGGTAACAGACAAATTCGCCGCGGCTAATATTTCGCTCGACGCAACAACCTGTCTGCTAATCTGGCAAGGCGCTGGAGCTGGTCGGTGTTGCCGAGTTCCTAACTATCCTGATTCAGGGCCTTGATCTGGGCGCGCCGATCAACCGCCCAGGCGTATTGTTCAGGCCACATACGATAATCGGGATCGACTCCGAGCGTCTCGGCCGCGTGCAACGGCCAGAACGGATCATGCATAATCTCCCGACCGAGTGCCACCAGGTCGGCACCACCACTCTGCAGAATTTCCTCGGCCTGGTGCGGATCGATTATGACACCTACCGCCATCGATTTGATGCCGGCCTCCGCGCGCAATTGACGTGAAAACGGCACCTGGAATCCGGGCGTACGCGCCGAGTCAGTCGTTAGCGGTTTGCCGGTATCGTCGCTGCGAAAACGCGGCGCTCCGCCGATACCGCCCGAGGAGCAATCGATCACGTCGGCACCCGCCTCGGCCATGCGCTCGCCGAACACAACCGAATCCTCGATTGTCCAGCCCCCCTCTTTTCCGTCGATCGCTGAAATCCGCGCAAACAACGGCATTTCATCCGGCATCTCGGCGCGCACCGCCGCGGTAACTTCAAGCGGAAACCGCATCCGCCCTTCGAGATCACCACCGTAAGCATCATCGCGCTGGTTCCCCAACGGTGACAGAAAGCTATGCAACAGGTAGCCATGCGCCATGTGCAGCTCGATGACCTTGAAGCCGGCCGCGAGCGCCCTTTTCGTCGCTGCGACAAACGCGGCCTTGACCTCGTCCAAATCCTCTGCATCCAGTTCTTGCGGCAGCGGCCATCCGTCCGCCACCGGCAAGGCCGATGGCGCCACGGCCTGCCATGGAGGATCACCGCGCTCGGCATCCTCCTGATTAAGCGGACTGCCACCCTTTTCGACAAAGGGGGCGCGTGTCGATGCCTTGCGTCCGGCATGCGCGAGTTGTATGCCCGGAACACAACCCATCGATTCGATAAAGGCAGTGATTGGCTTTAAGGCATCCGCCTGCGCGTCGGTCCAGATCCCGAGACAACGCGGTGTGATTCGGCCACGCGCTTCGACCGCGGAGGCTTCGGTGAACACGAGCCCTGCCTTGCCGCGGGCGAAAGTGCTCAGATGCGCAAAATGCCAGGGTTGCGCGAGCCCATCGATGGCCGAGTACATGCACAGGGGCGAGACCACGATACGATTCGGTAAGGTGGTACCGCGTATCGTCAGCGGTTCAAACAGTTTCACAGCATTGGACATCAGGTTTCCAGGGCCAGCGTTAAAAGGCGCAATTATTAGTTTTCACGGCGCAGATATCAAAAAAGTTAAACTTGCGCGACAGGCTTCTATGCCTGCCCGGCAACCAGGGCGTCTCCAATTCGGATGACCGCTTGCGCGAGTCCATCGACATGGGAATGATCCGTGCGGGCGCCAAGAAAACAGGGGCGCAGAGCCAGTTGCCCATTAATACGGGTAGTACTTGGCATGTACTCGTTTTCCCTGACCAGGCGTCGGCGGATTTTCTGGTTGAGCTGATCAAGATCGTCTACCTGCGGCGCGACATAGCGAAAACAACAGATCGATAAGGTCGGCTCAACTAACAGTTCAAGCCTCGGATGTTGCTTGCAAAATTCGGCAAGCTCCCGGGCCATATCATTGTGGCGAACAATTCGCTTGCGCATACCCTCGACGCCAATCTCCCTGATCAGGGCCCAGACGACTATGCCCCGTGGGGGTGCACTCAGTTCAACGCCATAGTTAAAATAGCGAATCCCGAAATCATCAAGCGAATGTTCGAGTTGCGCCGTCGCCGGGTCAATATCATCAATCGAACCCTCCAGGTAATCGGACGGTTCCTGCGTGAAAGCACGTTCCAGTAAATCGCGATCATGAACAAAAGTCGCGGCGACTCCGACCGAGGCACCCAACCATTTGTGTGGATCGACGATGATCGAATCGACCAGCTCGAGCCCATCGTAAAGATCGCGCAAGCGCTCATCCAGGATACCGGGCAGTCCGTAGGCGCCATCCACATGCAGCCAGATACCATGTTCGCGTGCGAGTTCGCCAATGGCACGCAATGGGTCAATCGCACCCGTGTTGGTGCTGCCCAGGTTAGCGACGATCGCCATGGGCAGAATTTCGTCCCGCAGATCCTGTTCAATAGCCTCCCGCAACGCGTCTGGACGCATGCGACCCTGGTCGTCACAGGCAATCGGCTTGATCGCGCGCCGGCCTATACCGAGTACGCCCCCCGCTCGCTGTATCGTGTGGTGACACTCGCTACTCGCGTAAACGCTGACACTGCGGTTGACGCCGTCGCGCGCAGGATCATGGCCTGCTTTCTCAAACGCATATTGTCGTGCACCACCGAGTCCGACCAGGTTGGCGACCGAGCCACCGCTGCTGTAGATGCCTTTCATATTACCCAGGCCACACATCTGCGCGAGCCAGTCGAGCGACAGTTCTTCGATAAAGCTGAATGCGGTGTGCATGTATCTTTGTGGCGAGGCGATACTGGCGGCAGTCGAGGCCAGTGTCGAGGCGCTGGTCGCGCCGGTGGTAATATAGGAAGTAAAGCCGGGTTTAGTCACCGCCGAACCATGGGGAATGATCTGTTCCAGCAGCTCCCGGGTTACTTCATCGATGCCGATCCCTCGCTGCGGCACCGGTCTATCAAGTGCAGCCTTCCAGATGTTTTGTCGTGCCAGCGCGTCGGGGTGTTCAAACGCCAAAAACTGATCGAGACCGGCACCTACTCTCGCTAACAATTCCTGCAGGTTGCCGACCTCCGCCTGATCCTGTGACATAGCCTCTTCTCAAATTTCGAAACGTATTTTCGGAACTAACATTATCCGTTAGTGGCAAGCGACGCAATGCGGAGGCGAAATTCCGCCCCGGGCTCACAGTTAACGACATCGACTTCGGTCTGCATTGCACTCGCAAGTTGATGTACCAGCGCCAGGCCGATGCCGGTGCCGACGGTTTCACGCGTAAGCTCGTTCTCGGAGCGGTAAAACAGTTTGAAAATCTTCTTCATCTGATCCGGGTCGATACCGGGCCCGTAATCGCGCACCGAAAACTGAATCTTGCCGTCCCGCATTTGCTGACAGCGAATATCGACTCGTTTTTGGGCACCGTTAGCGGAAAACTTGACCGCATTATCCACCAGGTTGATAAAAATCTGGATGAACCAGTCAATATCAATTTTTATCCGAGCCGAGTCTACCTCGTGTGTCCCCGTAATCAGCAGGCTGAACTCCGAAGGTTCGAGTTGCGATTCGAGGCGTGGCTTAAGCTCCGCCAGCGCCTCGCCGACGGTCATGTCAGTGAGCGTGCCAGCCTGCTCGCTACGAGACATACGCGCCAGCTGCAGTACATTATTGATCAGGCGCGTGAGTCGTTCTGCCTCGTAAAAAATAAAATCATAATAGGTTTTACGTTTTGCCTCGTCGGCCCAGCCCTCGCGCAGCATTTCGCCATACATCCGGATCGATGTCAGCGGGGTTTTAAGTTCGTGGCTGACCGCGGAAACGAAATCCTGTTGCTGCCGTGCCAGGGCGAGCTGGCGCTGACCCAACCGCAACAGCATCAGGCAACCACCCACCAGCACGATCGCGAGCACCACGGCTGACCAGATGATGACCTGTCCGCCGGCGCCGACCGGCAATCGCGCCAATGCATAAATCAGCTCGATATCGCCAAACGGCGCGATCAAACGGCTCTGGTATAGCAATTCGTTGCTCGCCTGCTCGGTACTGGGGCGGTACAGTCGGCTGTAATCGGCAGCGTAGTTTTGCAGAATCGAACCCTGGTAGGCAACGATCAACTTGCTCATCGATGACAGGCTCGATTCGCGAAACGCCGGTGCAATCAAACGCTCGATAAAGTTGGCCTGGTCAATCAGGATGCCCTGCACATAACGTTCATTCTGGTGCCAGACCCGTCGGAACAGAACGAAATGTCCGCTGTCGAGCAACGCGAATTCCATCGGTTCGACCTCACTCTCGAAAGTCTGAATCCGAATCGCCTGCTGATTCAGAACTGGTGCTGACGCGGCCATATCATCGGTTTCATTGTCCTCATCGGCAACGCCCTTTTCAAAGCTC
Source organism: uncultured Gammaproteobacteria bacterium (assembly GCA_964196225.1). Lineage (GTDB taxonomy): Bacteria > Pseudomonadota > Gammaproteobacteria. The sequence continues at coordinate 22,199 of CAXMSP010000121.1, forward strand.
TGCACCTGCCTCCGCAGGGCTTCGGGCAGATTCACTTTTTCCTTGCGCGAACGTTTGACTTCGGCCTGCTTTTTCGCTTCCAGCCGTTGCACCTCGGGCACAGCGTCGGCTGCCACCTGGTAGCTGTCTTCGAGCTTCAGGTCTTTGACCTGGTCGGCGGGGGCACGGCTTTCAGCGGGCGCGTTCAGTTTACGCGTGGTTAACTCATCGAATCCCGCCTGGCCCAGGTTATCGCGATCATCCATCGCGATACTCGAACTCGCACTATCGAGCTCCATCACTAAACTCGGACTATCGACGCTCTCCTGCGCCATTTCCTCTTCGGCCATAACTTCGCCGAGCACCGCGGGTGCAGCCGCAACATCGCTCTTACCAACCAGACGATTTTGGTCGAGAATACCGCGTATCCGGCCTTCCTGCTGCTTGCGCTGTTGCAGTTCCGAGGGTGGAATGCCATAACTCGATGCATTGGTCTCGGGCACGATCGGGGTGCGTAACGCTCCGGATGCGTCGACCTGAAAATAACCGAGCAAGCCGGGTACTTCGACATCCAGCGGGAACTGTGACAGGGGGGAACGTTGCAGAAAAGCGGAGCCTTTAGAACCGCTGACATTGAGAAACTCATAGTCGCTAATGGGTCGATTTTCTTCGCGTTCGATTAAATCGCGAAAGCCGCCATCGATGCGCAGCGTCAGTTCGCGCGCGAGCCGTTGGTGCTGGTAAAAAGCCTCCCATTTCAACTGCCCGTAGGCCTGATAAACCAGGATCGAGGTCGGTAACGCCAGCGCCACGAAAAACAGCACCAGTAATAGAGTGAGGCGCCGCTGGGTCATTGCTCGGCAAGCATCAGGCGGTAGCCGGCACCGCGTACCGTAACGATGGCCTCAGGATTGGCGGGATCGATTTCGATTTTGCGGCGTAACTTGGCAATATGAATGTCGACGGTACGGGTTTCAATTTCCATGTGATTGGCATAGCCCCAGACTCGCGCAAGCAGCTCTTCGCGCGCTACTGGACGCTCCGATTGCTGGCAAAGATAGTGCAGCAGGTCCATTTCACGTCGCGTAAAAACGGTGTCCCCTGCGCACAGATTCTCGGTATCGATGACGAGACCATTGTTGAGTTTGATTTCCCGCGCCGAGGCTTCACCGAAACCCGAACGCCGCAGTACCGCCTCCACGCGCAGCACCAGCTGTGTCACCGAAAAAGGTTTGGCGACGTAATCGTCGGCGCCCAGGGTAAGGCCTTGCACGATGTCTTCGTCACTCGATTTCGCTGTCAGCATGATAACGGGCTGCTGCCGATCCTGTTGGCGGATACGGTTACAGATTTCAAAGCCATCGACACCGGGCAACATGACATCGAGCAGAATCAGGTCAAATTGCCCACTCAGCGACTTGCGCAGGCCGTCATCACCATGGTCGGCGGTCTCAACCTCGTAGCCGTGATAGACGAAAACATCGACCAGCCCACTGCGTATCGCAGCCTCGTCTTCAACGATCAGCAAGCGCGCTTTCTGCGCCATCACATTTTATCCTTAATAAACACACAACAATCCTAGCATTCCAGTCCATTGGCTATGTAAATTTTTTGTAAACACGACGCATCAGGTTTTACCAAACTCTGCCTGTTTTAGTACCCGCTCCTGACCCAGAATTACTGCATCTTTCAACCACAACGGAGCAATAAAAATGGCATTGGTAACCCGACTATCACGGCTGTTTCAGGCCGATTTCCACGCGGTTCTCGATCGTATCGAGGAACCCGACCTGCAGCTCAGGCAGGCGGTCCGTGAAATGCAATTCACGCTCGACCAGGATCAACAACGTTTGAAGCTACTGCAGCACGAGACTGCCCAACTCGACAAGGCCGCCAGGGCTGCTTCGGCCAACCTCGAAGGTTACGACGAAGAGCTGGATATCTGCCTGGCTGCGAAAAAAGACGACCTGGCGCGCGATTTGATCCGTCGCAAACTCGTCAGCGAAAAACAGCTGCAGGCACTGCAACAGCAGTTCGTCAGCGTTGAATTACAGCGCCAGAATCTTGAAAAGCAAATCGACGAACAAACTCAGCAATTAACCAGCATGAAGCAAAAACTCGAGCTACTGGTCAGCGACGATGAAGGTTTCAGCAGAGGTGAATTCAACCACGCTGACACGATTCGCAGCGAGGAAATTGAAATTGCTTTACTGCGCGAAAAAGAACGGAGGGCGAAAGCATGAAAACCCCCGGAATCATCGACGGCATCATCGTCGCGATTGCAATCAGCCTTGGCGCTGGAGCAGCGACCCTGTTGCTGGGTGGATTTGTCGCCTACGCCACGTTGTTCAACCTGCTGCTATGCGTGGCAACACTGATCTACCTCCTTTATCTGCTAAAGCGCAGCAATGCCCGCGTCGGACGTGTAGTCGTTATTGTCGGCTGGGGCCTAATAAGTCTCGCCTGCTGGTTCTTCAACATAGCGCTGTTTGAACAGGTACTGGTTCAGGCCGGTATTATCTGGCTGACACGTTCGCTTTATTTTCATGCCTCGCTGTTTACCGCGGCGCTCGATTTCGGGCTGGTCGCGGCCGGTCTTGCAGCAAGCGCCTGGGCCATGGTTAACACCGGCAGCCTCGCCGGGGCCCTGTGGAGTTTCTTCCTGGTCCAGGCCCTGTTTTGCTGGCTCCCGGATCTTGCGCGCAAACAGTCCGCCGAGGCCTATCGCCAACAGCATGATCAATCATCATTCCAAACCGCACACCGTGTCGCCCTTGATGCGGTGCGCAAACTTACCCAACCCTAACCCCGGAGATAATCCAATGAAAAGCAAAGCATTTAATCCCAGAATAATTGCGCTGGCACTTCTCGTCGCCACCGCTACCGGCATCGCACTGTTCCCGACCCTGCAAAAGGCACAGGCGACCCAGACCACGCATACCACCCACGTGGTGCCGCAGCAGAGTCATCGCATCGAAGTCGTTTTCGTGCTCGACACCACCAGCAGCATGAGTGGCCTGATCCAGGCGGCTAAGGAAAAGATCTGGTCGATCGCCACAACCATGGCCTCGGCCCAGGAAAATCCCGACATCAAGATGGGCCTGGTTGCGTTTCGTGATCGTGGAGACGCTTACATCACCCGGGTCTTCGACCTGTCGGCTGACCTCGATTCGATGTACGCAAGCCTGATGGACTTCCGCGCCCAGGGGGGCGGTGACGGCCCCGAAAGCGTCAACCAGGCACTTTATGATGCGATCCACAAGATTTCGTGGAGTAACGATAGCAACGTGTACAAGGTTGCCTTCCTGGTCGGCGATGCACCCCCGCACATGGATTACCTTAACGACGTCAAGTACCCGGTCACGCTCGACGCGGCCTCATCCAGGGGTATCGTAGTCAACGCGATCCAGAGTGGACAGCACGAGTACACACGCCCCGCATGGCAGCAAATTGCAGCGCTGGGTCATGGTGAGTATTTCCAGGTCGAAGACTCCGGTAACACCGTGGCCGTCTCAACCCCGTTCGATGAAAAGTTGTCCAAACTTGCCGCCGAACTCGAAGACACCCGCCTCTACTATGGAGATGAAGCGACCAAAAAGGTGCAACAGGCAAAACTCGACGCCAATGCCAGGCTGCGTGAGGAATTATCAACCGAAGCACTTGCACGACGCGATACGTTCAATGCGACAGCAAGCGGCAAGGCAAACCTGCTTGGAGAAAGTGAACTGGTCGATGCGATTGCATCAGGCCGGGTTGAGCTCGACGAAATCAAGCAGGAAAACCTGCCTGCCACATTGCAGGCGATGGCGCCGGAAGAGCAAATGGAAGTGATTAATGAACAGACACAACGCCGTGACCAGTTACAGCAGGAAATCAGGAAGCTGTCTGAATCACGCAGCAACTTTATCAAGGAAAAGGTTGCCGCCGAGGGTGGTGCCGATGATTCACTGGACGAAAAGATATACCGCGCGGTGAAGGATCAGGCCGCTGCCATAGGGTTAACCTACGACAGCGATAGCGCGAGTTACTAGGCCAGGGGCAATCTCAGGCCGAGAGTTCCCCGACTCTCCCCAACTTGGCCTGCGCCACCAGGCGCGGGCCTTTTTTTATGCCGCTACCACGCAACAGCAGATAAAGTTCATGGACGAGTCGTTCATTGGTCTGAATCTCGAGCCATTTCTCCTTCGGCACCTTGCGTTTGATCAGCTCTCGCACGACTTTGAGCGAGAAGGAGTCGCTCTCCAGGTTGGGGTCTGGATGCCCGACGCTGATGTTCTGTATGGTACGGCTCAGAATTAAAGTGGTCGACTCGTCGGCATCCTGGTAGAGCCTGGTGCGAATTCGGTTATCGACGAGTAATTCTTCGGTGGCCTTGCGCTGGCTTCGCATCTGGAAGGTCAGCACGATCAACAGACCCAAAGCTAATAATGAAATCAATGTTGCAACTAAATTCATGGTCTTCCTGCTATATAGTTATATGTCGTGACGAATGAGTTTAGCAGGGCGAATTCAAGGCATTATCGATAAGTAAAAAATGTCGCATTTTAGCGGGAGAATCTATTACCAATGGAGCAATTTTCAAAACCGGTAAATTGATTTATATTCCCTTCATCGCAAGCCAGTCGAGGATACAGAGCATGAAAAAAGGCGGAAATCTCCTGAAAATACCGGTTTTGATGATGCTAGGCGCATTGTTGCTGCCAGCCGCCACAAATGCCGGCGAAACCCGCGGCAAAATTACCGGTGGTGTGCTGCACGAGCCCCCTGCCTGGTTTAAGGAGAGTTTCCTCGAGATCGCAGACGATGTGGACGATGCCAACGATGCTGGCAAGCACGTGTTGCTTTTTTTCGAGCTCAATGGCTGCCCCTACTGCGACCGCATGCTGGAAGAGTCATTCGAAGCCGAACCCCAGAGCGGTTATATCCAGGCCAATTTCGATACCATCTCGATCAATATCCAGGGTGATCGCGAAATCGCTTTTAACGAAGAAATCTCGGTTACCGAAAAAGAGCTGGGTGAGATTCTGAAGGTTTACTCGACACCGGCCTTGCTGTTCCTTAACGCGGATAATAAAACGATCGTACGCGTTAACGGCTACCGTGCAACCGAACGCTTTAAACAGATACTCGAATTCGTGGCAACCCGGTCGTACCAGACGACCGACCTGGCGGATTACCTGCAGGCAAAACTCGACAGGAACGTTTACCAGCTGCGCGCTAATTCACTGTTCAGTGAAGTAACCGATCTGTCCAGTGTAGACGGTCCGTTAATGGTTATTTTCGAAGATGGAAGTTGCTATGACTGCAACGAGTTTCATGATGGTATTCTGGCGCACAAGCAGGTGCGCGAAGAAATTGCGCCGTTTACTATCGTGCGCCTCGATGCCGATTCAAGTGCAGCGATCAAGGATGTTTACGGCAACGCAACCACGCCCGCCGAACTCGCCAGGAAACATGAGATGATATATCGCCCGGGGGTCCTGGTTTTCGATGATGGAAACCTGTTACGACGCCATGACAGCCTGACTTTCCCCCATCATTTCAAGGAAAGCATGCGCTACGTCGCCGGCGGGTTTTACCAGCAAACCGACTATCGCAATTACTCATTGCAACGCACCGAGGAATTACTCGCCAACGGCGTTGTCATCGACCTCGGTCGCCCTGAGTAGACATCCATGTCAACCCGACAATTTCCGAAGTCATCCCCGCGCAAGCGAGGATCATTCAGTTCCGCCGCTGACCCATTGACTAATTCACCTGATAAAAGACAGGGTCAGCCAATCGAATAACACCAGCCTCAAGCACGCGCGCGGTGATACCCCCATGGCCGCGCATTGCGTTATAACCGCCGGCGCCGAGTAAGCGTTCCATTTTACTGCAGGGATGACAGGGCCCGGTAAATTCCAGCAGGGTATCGCCGATACCAAAGCGCTTGTCTTTCAGCGCCAGCAAGTTGATACCCGACACCACGATGTTGCGTCGCAATAACGAGGCATCTACCGATTCCCGGCCGAGGCAGGCAGCGATTACTGCCAGGTGCCCCTGCTGTATCAATGTCACCTGCCTGGGACTTTCGGCACGACCCTTGAAACGATCACCCTCGAGCCCGGTGCCACAATTTACCTGAACCGACTCGAGCGCCATCATGGTCTCACCCCGCGAGGGCCTTATTCCAATCCACTCCACCCGCCCAACCTGGGGCAGCGTATTCATTAAAACCTGCAATGGACTGGCTTCGTTCACTTCATCCTCGATTACTGCGGAACGACAACAACATCGTGCCATCGACGCAAGCGTTGCGCGCGGCGTTGCCGGGTCTGTATAAGTGTTGTTTTATTACCGCGAGCCTGCGCCGTGATGACTATCAGGCTGCGGCGTTGTCGCCTGACTCCGTCAGCTGCTCGCCGTTGGCCACAATACCAAGCTTGTGGAACAAATCCTGGTCCACGTTTTCATCCGGGTTGGGCGTGGTCAGCAGCGTATCGCCATAAAAAATCGAATTGGCGCCAGCGAGAAAACACAATGCCTGCAATTCTTCGCTCATCGCGGTGCGGCCCGCTGAAAGACGTACCACGGATGCCGGCATCATGATGCGCGCGACCGCGATAGTGCGCACAAAGTCGATTGGATCGAGTTCATCGGTTCCATATAGCGGCGTATTCTCAACCTGCACCAGCAGGTTGATCGGTACGCTTTGCGGATGTTCCGGCAGGTTGGCAAGCTGCTGCAGAAGCGCGGCACGATCCTTATCGGTTTCACCCATACCAATAATACCGCCACAGCAAACGTTGATGTCTTCGACGCGCAGGTTCTCGAGGGTATCGAGACGATCCTGGTAGGTCCGCGTGGTAATGATTTCCTCGTAATACTCGGGCGAGGTATCGAGGTTGTGATTATAGTAATCAAGCCCGGCCAGTTTCAGTTTTCGCGTCTGTTCACGAGTCAGCATGCCAAGCGTCACACAGGTCTCCATGCCGAGGTCCTTGACCACGTTGATCATCTCGATCACCTTATCGAGATTCTTGTCGGTGGGATTACGCCACGCCGCACCCATGCAAAATCGGGTCGCGCCATTTTGTTTGGCCTTCGTCGCAGCGCTGCGTACTTCATCGAGCGGCAGCAGGCGTTCGCGTTCGAGGCCGGTGTCGTACTTCGCGCTCTGTGGACAATAGGCGCAGTCCTCCGGACAGGCACCGGTTTTAATGCTCAGCAAGGTGCTGATTTGCACCGCGTTGGGATCGAAGTTTTCGCGGTGCATGGTCTGGGCTCGAAACAATAAATCGTTGAAAGGCTGTTCGAAAAGGGTTTTAATTTGATCGAGCGTCCAGTCGTGGCGGACGGATTGCACTGCATCGGTCATCGAGAGTCAGGCCGTAGTCAAAGGAGAACGCCAAGTCTATTGCAAGACAGGGAATAGTCAATGTCAGGAAGAAATCTTCAGCGCGGCGTCATCCGCTTAATCAACTACCTGTTTGCGCCCGGGGTTTGTCTCGCCTGCGGCAGTGAGCTTTACGACGCAAATTCCTTGTGCCCGGACTGCAGTGCGCAGCTGAAACGGGTGCCCAATCCATGCCAGGCCTGTGGACAACCGAATCCCGTTATCGGCCGGGTATGCCCGGCCTGCCTGCTTAATCCACCACGCTGGCAAAAAATAATCGCGCCACTGCAATACCGGGGACTGGGGCGAGATTACCTGCTTCAACTCAAGTTTTCCGAAGCGCTTTACCTGGCGAAAACACTGAGCCTGCAATGCCTCGATTCGTTTCGCGAAAGCTCGCCCCGACCGGAAGTCCTGATACCGGTGCCGTTACATCGCACACGCCTGTTCGAACGTGGTTACAACCAGGCCTATGAAATTGCCGCGGTCTGGTCGAGAGCATTCGAGATACCAGTCGATCGGCATGCCCTGACGCGGTTACGCTCCACTCCGAGTCAATCAGGGCTCAGCGCCGCCAAGCGTGCAAAAAATGTTCACCAGGCATTTGCCTATACACCAAAGCACGAGTATCGACATGTCGCGCTCGTCGACGACATCGTGACGACGGGTTCAACGGTTACCGAGATCACCAAAACGCTGCATCGCGCCGGCGTGGAATACGTCGAGGTTTGGGCTTTGGCACGGGTTTACCGACGCTAGATTTATAAATTTTAGGCGTCGAAGTTGACGATGCGCTGGTTGATTTTTTCGGCCCAGATCTGCGGTCCGGTCTGGTGCACTGACTCCCCGGTGTGGTCGACCGCGACGGTAACCGGCATGTCTTCAAGTGTAAATTCGTAGATCGCCTCCATGCCGAGCTCGGGAAACGCCACCACCCTCGAGGCCTTGATCGCCTGCGCCACCAGGTAAGCCGCACCGCCGACCGCCATCAGGTATACCGATTCATAGTCACGGATTGCCTCGATTGCCGTGGGCCCGCGTTCCGCCTTGCCGATCATGCCAAGCAAGCCCGTTTGTTCAAGCATGGTGCGGGTGAACTTGTCCATGCGGGTTGCAGTGGTCGGGCCAGCCGGACCAACGACTTCGTCACCAATCGGATCTACCGGGCCGACGTAGTAAATAAAGCGACCACTGAGATCGACCGGCAATTTCTCGCCATTGGCAAGCATATCGACCATTTTCTTATGCGCAGCGTCGCGCCCGGTCAGCATCTTGCCGCTTAACAACAGCGTATCGCCCGGTTTCCATATCTTGACCTCGGCCCGGGTAACGGTATCGAGATTAACGCGTTTGACATTGTCACCGGTTTCGCGCGTGACTTCGGGCCAGTCCTCGAGTTTGGGCGCCTCTAGCCTGGCAGGGCCGTTACCATCGAGGGTGAAATGAGTGTGTCGGGTCGCTGCGCAATTGGGAATTATCGCAACGGCCTTGTTCGCCGCATGCGACGGGTAATCCCTGACCTTGACATCCATCACCGTGGTGAGCCCGCCGAGCCCCTGTGCACCGATACCCAGTCGATTGACCTTTTCGTAGAGCTCAAGGCGCAATTCCTCGGCGCGGTTACTGGCCCCGCGTTCCTGCAAATCGTGTATATCGATTGGCTCCAATAGCGCCTCCTTGGCCAGGATCATCGCTTTCTCGGCGGTGCCGCCGATGCCGATGCCGAGCATTCCCGGCGGACACCAGCCGGCACCCATTTGCGGCACCATGTTGAGCACCCAGTCGACGACCGAGTCGGACGGGTTCAGCATCGCGAACTTGGATTTGGCTTCGCTGCCACCGCCCTTGGCGGCGACATGCACTTCGATCGTATCGCCCGGCACGATCTCGTAATGAATCACGCCGGGAGTATTGTCACCGGTGTTGCTGCGCGTACCGTCGGGGTCAGCCAGAATCGATGCGCGCAGTACATTGTCCGGATTTTGATAAGCACGACGGATACCTTCGTTGCACATATCGCTGACCGACATATCGGCGTCCCATTGCACCTGCATACCGACTCGCAGGAACACGGTAACTATTCCGGTATCCTGGCAGATCGGGCGATGTCCCATTGCGCACATACGCGAATTGATCAGGATTTGTGCGATCGCATCACGCGCAGCCGGGTTTTCCTCGCGCTGGTAGGCTTCGTCCATGGCGCGGATAAAATCCAGCGGATGAAAATACGAAATATATTGCAACGCATCGGCGATGCTTTCGATCAGGTCGTTTTGCTTGATAACGGTCATAACTATGATTCTTTGTTTGGACTGTTTGCTATTTTAGCCCCTTACCGGCCAGCCGCAATCCAATTAACGGTGCAACCATCGCGAAAATAGCGGGGTTTAAAAAGGCCAGACGATCAGGAGCATTGGGATTGAGACTACGATGACAATGACTTCGAGCGGCAGTCCCATGCGCCAGTAATCGCCAAAGCGATAGCCCCCCGGCCCCATGATCAGCGTATTGTTCTTGTGCCCGATCGGGGTCAGAAAAGCGCAGGATGCGGCAATCGCAACCGCCATTAAAAAGGGATCCGGATTGACACTCAGTCGATTGGCAATATCGATCGCAATGGGTGCCGCAATGACCGTGGTCGCGGTATTGTTGAGCACGTCAGACAAGGTCATCGTGACGATCATCAGCAAGGTCAATACGATCACCGGTCCGTAGCCCTCGGCAAAGTCGATGATTTGCTGGGCGATCAGCGCGGTGCCGCCCGAAGCTTCCAGTGCTGAACCGATCGGGATCATCGAACCAAGTAACACGATGACCGGCCACTCGATCGAGGTGTAGAGTTCCTTCAGCGGCACGATGTTGAATCCCACCATGACCATGCACACCAGTGCCAACGCCTCGGGCAAATGCATAATCCCGGAGGTTGCCGCGGCGATTGCTAGCGCAAAACTTGCCACCGCGATCCAGGCCTTGTGGCGTTGCACTACCTGCAAATCACGTTCCTGCAATGGCAGACAGCCAAGCCACTTGACCACATCGTCGAGGCGCTCGGCCGGGCCGAGCAACAGCAACACGTCACCAGCGTGCGTGTCGAGCTTGCGCACGCGTTCGCGGAAGGTTCTGCCGCGGCGCGACACCCCGAGAAGGGTAATGCCGTGCCGGTACAACAATCGCATGCTGAAGGCGCTACGGCCTTCGATGCGGGCATTTTCAGGCACCACCGCCTCGATCAGGACCAGGCCCTCGGCCGCCTGGCCAACATATTTTTCACTGCCGACGTACTCGAGCTTGAACGCCCCGATAAAAGCATCAATATGCTCTGCATCGGCCTCGATGACTAAAATATCCCCCTGTCGAACTTCCTCCCGGCGCGCACCTCCGGGCAGCCGCTTGCCCTTGCGCACCAGGCCGACAATCACAACATCGGCTTCATCGGTCTCGGCATCGAGATCGCGTACACGCCTGCCAATGACGGTCGATTCAGCGGCGACGCGGACTTCGGCGATATAGTCCTCGTGTGGTAACGGGTGCTCGGGCTTGTCGTCGTCACTATCGGCATCCGGTATCAAGCGCCAGCCGACGAGAACAATGAATATCACTCCGGCGAGCGCGGTGACCGCACCCACCGGTGAAAAATCGAACATGCCAAAGGGCTCGCCCAGCGCCTGCTCGCGAAAACTCGCAATGATGATATTCGGCGGCGTTCCGATCAGCGTAATCATGCCGCCCAAAATCGATGCAAACGACAGCGGCATCAGACTTAATCGAACACTGCGTTTGGCTTTCTTCGCCGCCTGCATGTCGATCGGCATCAATAGTGCGAGTGCGGCAACATTGTTCATCACCGCCGACAATATTGCCGCAACCCCCGACATCACGCTGATATGCATGAATAATGATCGCCCGCCATCGATCACGTGGCGTGCAATCAATTCGATAGCGCCTGAATTAAACAGGCCCCGACTCACGATCAATACCAGCGCGATGATCACCGTGGCATGATGACCAAACCCGGCAAAGGCTTCTTCCTGCGGCACGACCCCGATCACGATGGCGGCTATGAGGGCACCAAACGCAACCAGGTCATAGCGAATCTTGCCCCACACCAGCAGCCCGAACACCACGCCCAGTAAACAAAACAGGACACCCTGGTCCGAAATCACTCCCATTGAAATATCCTGGCTCCGATGATGAGCAAAATAACGCTGGAGACACCGAGCACCAGCAGGTGGTCCGAAATCTGCACGATGCCGGCACCGTCGATCATGATTTCACGCGCCGCTTCGGTAACGTGGGTCAACGGCAACACCAACGCAAATTTCTGCATCCATGGATGTGCGCCTTCGAGTGAAAACCAGACGCCCGACAAAAACATCATCGGCCAGCTCAACAGGTTCAGAACCCCGTTCGCGACCTCCTCGGTGGAGATGCGCGCCGCGACTACCAGACCACAGCAAATCAGATTGATGCATCCGAGTGTAAAAACCAGGAACAGGTTGAAATAGGATCCGAGCATGCGGAAACCGACAAAATAATCCATGCAGATAAAAATCACCGTGTTGACCGCCACCAGCAGCCATAATCGTGACAGGATCTGTGCGCTCAGGAATTCCATCGCGGTTACCGGGGTTGCACGCAGGCGCTTGAGCACACCAAACTTGCGATAGCGCACGATGACATAGCCAATACCAAACAAGGCACCCCACATGATATTCATCGCAATCACGCCGGGAATAACCCAGTCGATATAACGAATTTCATCACCCTCGACCAGGATTTGCTGCAACGATTCGGCGGAACCGGCATATGCCGCTATCAGCAGTTTCTCAACGATATAGCCATTGGGCGAGGTCTGGTTGATCCAGTAGCGATTGGTTTTCGGGTCGAACAGCATATCGACCTGGTGGCGCTCCACTTTAAACAGGTTGGTCTCGACTTCGTCGAACTCGATGAAGTTGATGAAGCGCGTCTCTTTAAACGCTGCCGCCGCACCTTCAGACGCACCGCCGGGGATCACTCCAACCTTGAATTTTTCCGGATTTTCCTCGGTAAACGCAAAGGCGAAGACGAAGATAATCAGGATCGGCAGTAGTACACTCCAGGCGAGTGCCGCACGATCGCGGACGAACTCCAGGTTGCGAGCGACAAAAAGCGCGTAAATTCGATTCCACATCAGCCGCGTAATTCCTTGCCGGTCAGTTCGAGAAACAGGTCTTCAAGATCTCTCGCACGAATGCGCAATCGATCAAGCGGGATATCAAGGTGCAGCAGGTGCTCAATCGTCTTGTTGACGTCACCGGTGACGATATGCGCGCTGTCATTGCGATAAATTGCCTGGAATTCCTTTTCACCAATCTCGCGCGGGATATCGTTGGCATGGACCTGCACCACAACATCGTCAAAGTGCGCCGCCAGCAATGCATCCGGCGCATCGTGCGCAATGATTCGGCCATGATCCATGATCGCGATTTCGTCACAAAGCTCGTAGGCTTCTTCCATGTAGTGCGTTGTCATTAAAATGGTCGCGCCCTGCTCCTTGATCAGTTGTACCTGTTTCCAAAGGTTACGTCGTGACTGCGGATCGAGTCCCGTGGTGGGTTCGTCGAGGAATAGTATTTTAGGTTTATTGATCAATGCCATCGCCAGTAACAGGCGTTGCTTCTGCCCACCGGAAAGCTTGCGCGTATCCTGGTTCAGAAACTCATGCAGCGCGTATCGATCGGCAAGCTCGTCGATGCTCGAGGTATTCGGATAAAATCGGCTGAACTGCACCATGATTTCGCGTACCGTGATGAATTCCTGCAGTGCGGTGGTTTGAAACATGATGCCGGCTTCATTGCGAAATTGCTGGCCGAGCGCCTCACCCTGGTAGCGAATGGTGCCGGCGTCCGGGGTCTTGATGCCCTCCATCATTTCAATCGTGGTGGTTTTACCCGCCCCGTTCGGCCCCAGCAGCCCAAAACAGCTGCCCTCACGAATATCGAAGCTGATATCGTTAACCGCGGTTAACTGACCGAAACGCTTGACCAGGTTGGATACTTGCAGGATGACGGGCATATTAATCTTTGCTTGACCGAGCGCGAAGTATAAACAGGCTTTGGGGTTAACACTAGCTTAGCCAAGATGGAGGTAGGCACAGGCTCGATATCTATCTTATACTCAGGATCCTATGGGCGAGGAAATTCAAAAAGACCACTTCGAACAGGCCGACTTCGATCGTTTCCAGGAACGCCTGGAACAGGAAACCGAGGTGGTGCGTTCACTGTTCGCGAAACGCGAATTCGACAACTCCAGTCGTAACCTCGGCTATGAGCTTGAGCTTTGTCTGGCCGACGCCGACGGGCATCCGAGCAAAAACAATATTGAAATTATCGAAGCCAGCGGCAATCCATTGTTCACCTCCGAGCTCGCCAAGTTCAACATGGAGATCAACGGAAATCCGTTTCCTTATGAAACCGCCGTTTTTAACCGGGTCGAAGCCGACCTGAACGACCTGTTTCAACAGGCTGAAGCCTGCGCGCATAAATTTGATACCCAGATCGGCATGTTCGGTGTATTCCCGAGCGTTACGCCCGAGCACCTGAACCCCGACGGTTACATGACCGAGTTGCATCGGTATGATCAGCTCAATCAGCAATTGCTCAACATGCGCGGGCAATCAATCCGCCTGCATCTCGAGGGTGACGATATCCTGAAGGTCGAAAAGGACGACGTCATGCTCGAAGCACTCGCCACCTCGCTGCAGATTCACCTGCAGGTGCCATTCGATGAAATCGTCCCGACCTACCATGCCGGGTTATGGTCAAGCATGCTGGTGTTGGGTGCGACCGCGAATTCACCGCTGGTGCTCGGCAAGTGCTGTTGGCATGAGTCGCGCATCGGCATCTTCAAACAAGCGGTCGATACCCGCAATCCCCAGGAGATCGAGGATCACATAATTCCACGAGTCCATTTAGGCAAGCGCTACATCGACTCGCTGCTCGACCTGTTCGAGGACAATTTTTATTACAGCCCGATCCTGCCGGAAGTCCTGGACCGACCCGTTGAGGATCTGCACCACCTGTCACTGCACAATGGCACCATCTGGCGCTGGGTGCGCCCGATCATCGCACGCAACTCAGCGGGCGACTATCACCTGCGCCTCGAACTGCGCGTGGCGCCGTCGGGTCCAACCTTGATCGATACGCTCGCCAACATTGTGTTTTATGTGGGCTTGACCGAAGGCCTGAAATCGCAGGGTGATGCCCTTACCGCGGTACCTTACGAGAGCCTTGAAACCGATTTTTACCGAGCCGCGCGCAAGGGCCTGAATGCCGAGGTACACTGGATCGATGGTGAGGTCCTTCCCTTGAAACAGGCGTTACTTGAACGCGCGCTTCCATTGGCACGGTCATACTTTACAAAGGCAGGGATCGAAGATACCGACCGCTGGCTCGATGTGATCAAGGCCCGGGTCGAACGAGAAGCCACCGGTTCGCGCTGGATACTGCGTCACTGGAAACAGTTCGGCGACAGTGCCCGCCTGGTATGCGATTACATAGAACAGGCACGCACCAACCAACCGGTCCACCTGTGGCAGGACCCCGGCACATGATAGGAAATTTTGACCGGTTGCACGGTCTACCCGATGGCTTTTTCGACATCAGCACCGCAAACATCCGTAGCCTGTTCCCCAACCCGACGCTGATTCAACTGGATGGCAAGGACCCGAATTTTCTATTCATTTCGATCCTGTTACACGGCAACGAGTATACCGGGCTCAAGGTCATGCAGCAGGTACTGGCCGAACACGCGCATGATCTGCCGCGCTCGATTCTGTTGTTTATCGGTAATGTACGCGCGGCCGAGGTGAACCTCCGCTATTTACCCGACCAGGTGGACTACAACCGTTGCTGGCCCGGTAGCAACCTGGAACCCAATGCGACTTCTCAGATGATGCAGCGCGTGGTCGAGATTGCGCACGGATTACCCCTGTTTGCGGCGATCGATATACACAATAACACCGGCAAGAACCCGCATTATGCCTGTATTGCCGACCCCAACCTGAAAAACCAGAACCTGGCGGCA
Source organism: uncultured Gammaproteobacteria bacterium (assembly GCA_964196225.1). GTDB lineage: Bacteria > Pseudomonadota > Gammaproteobacteria. The sequence continues at coordinate 37,623 of CAXMSP010000121.1, forward strand.
AGATTCAATCGGGTGGCCATGATATTCCTGCACAAGGGTGTGTGCTCCATGGCGTTTGATCATATCTGCCCGGCAGTTACGCTGGAATGCGGCTTGCCCGGGGATCCCAAAGGCATCGAGCACGCCCGTCGTTTCGTCGAAGGCATGCTGATCCTGGACCAATTGCCAGACACCAAACCGACCCGCCACGCGCTGCACCTGGTCGAATCACATCTGACGTTGAATATCCCAGAGCACGTCAGTTTCGAGTTTGACCCGGAAGCCGATGCCGATCTGCGCTTCGAGAACGATATCGAAGACCGCAACTTTACCCTGATCGATCCACACCAGGTATTTGGCTATACCCGCATCGCGCGCCCGATATCAATTACCGATTCGGGCGGACATGACGTTACCGATGAAATTATGCGTGTCGAGGAAGGGAAGATTTATCTCAACAATACCCTGATGCCGGCCATGCTGACGCGTGACAAGCTGGTGATACGCCAGGATTGCCTGTGCCATTTAATGCAGGATTACATCGCCCACGAAGTCGAGCTGTAACAAACCCTGTGTCCCGGGTTTGACAATGGGAGTAAAAATTGTCTGGGGTGGAGTCGAACTACCTGCACAGTCGCACTCAAAACAGACACTCAAATTAGCCAGTTCAGCTTCCGCTAACGGCCAGGAGGGGACGCCCGGCAATTAAGCGATAATATGTTATCAGGTCAAAATCCTTATAATGCTGCTGTTAGGTGATAAGGTTAAATAATACTGATCAATCCACATGTATCCGTTTCTAAAGTTCGCAACGACTATAGTGAGGGCAAAATTTCGCGCGACCTTGAGTTTAGAAGCTGAAAGTATTTTGAGTCTACGAGCTGGATTTACAGATGTAGATATGTTCTTGGAGTTGAATAATGCGCGTTATTTCACATACATGGAGCTAGGGAGATGGGATTTCTCGTATCGGGTTGGATTTGTAGATTTAATGAAAAAACGCAAATGGGGTGTGGTCGTAGGCGGTGCAAGCGTTCGGTTTCGAAGGAGAATACCACTCCTTCATAAATTCACCTTAACCACCAGATTAGTTTGCCACGATGGCAGATGGTTTTATTTTCTGCAGGAAACATACCGAGATAACAAAATTTGCTCCTCTGCATTAATGAAACTTGGCGTTACATCGAAAGCAGGACTCGTACCCGCAACGGAAGTGATCAAAGCAGCAGATAGAGAAGATTGGAATCCAGAAATTCCCGAATGGATCAACTCATGGATCGAAGCAGAAGGGCTAAGGCCTTGGCCTGAGAGTTAGAATAATTGAACTCACATTCCGGAAATCGCCTAACAAACGCATGCAGTCGGACCCAGCAGAGCTGGGCCGCTGATGCGGGGCGTTATGGGGGTTGAAAAGATCTCAGAAATATCGCATCACGGTGAAAGAACGCTCTACAAATTAATATGGACTAGAGATTAATGTTTAGTAGTTTCCAACAACAGTTAATTGATGTAGGTGAAGCCAAGATCAATTTAAAGGTCGGTGGTGGAGGCCCTGCTTTGTTGCTGCTTCATGGCTTCCCACAAACGCATGTTCATTGGCATGCCATCGCCCCAATGCTCGAATCGCACTTCACGTTGGTTATTCCGGATTTGCGCGGCTATGGAGATAGCATTGGTCCAAAACCGGATGCTAATCACATTAATTATTCAAAACGAACAATGGCCAATGATATGGTCGCTGTCATGACGGAGTTAGGTTTCAACCAATTCCGAGTAGCCGGACATGACCGAGGGGCACGTGTTGCATATCGATTAACTCTCGATCATCCGGAACGTGTCTCGCATTTGGCGAGCATCGACACTGTGCCTACATTGGATGTTTGGGAGGCAATGGATATGGATGCCTCAATTGATGCCTTTCATTGGCCTTTTTTAGCCCAACCGGCGCCCATTCCTGAAAAATTGATTGGCGCTGATCCGGATTTTTTCCTGCATCACTTGCTTGACCGCTGGGTAGGTACCGCCTCACCACTTGCAGATTCCGCCATCGCGGAATACACACTTCATTTTCGAAAAGCATCCGTCATTGAAGCAATGGTGGAAGATTATCGGGCAGGTGCAACCGTGGATCTTCAGCACGATCAACAGGACAGGGCGGCTCAAAAGAGAATTGATTGCCCGGTATTCGTCCCTTGGGGAAAACAATACACATTAACCTCGCCTTTAAGCACCTGGCACAGGTGGGCAGATAATGTTCGGGATTTATCCATAGATTGCGGTCATTTTGTCGCTGAAGAAGCACCTGAGCAATGTGCCAAAGCTTTAACTAATTTTTTTATAAAGGAAAGATGATGTTCGTGCCGCAAATTCCGAGGAAGCCCCCCATACAAGCGCATGCAGTCGGACCCAGCAAAGCTGGGCCACTGATGCGAGGCGTTATGTTTCATTATCAGCACCAATAAGTTGCCAGGACTATTTAAATGAAGAAATTGCTAGATCTTAGTCATACGATAGAAGACGGGTTAGTAACTTATAAAGGTTTACCAGCCCCAATAATTTGCGACTACCTGAGCAGAGAAGATTCCAAAAAGCATTATGCAGAAGGAACAACTTTTCAGATTGGGAAAATTGAGATGTGCTCAAATACTGGCACATATATAGATTCTCCATTTCATCGTTATGAAGATGGAAAAGACCTTTCTCAACTTACTCTGGAATCGCTGGCAAGCCTCAATGGGATAAAGGTTGTGATTGATGAAGGAGTCACAGCTATAGATAAAGATACATTCGTCGATCTCGATGTTTATGGCAAAGCTGTTTTGGTGCAAACGGATTGGTCAAGAAATTGGAATACTGAGAAATATTTTGAAGGGCACCCATTCCTTACCGAACAAGCAGCTCTATATTTGAAAAAAAACGGAGCTAAACTTGTCGGCATCGATTCGTTAAATATTGACGACATTAGTGGTGAAGAACGTCCTGTCCATTCGACATTATTAGGGGCAGAAATACTTATTGTTGAGCACATGTGTAATTTGAATAGCGTACCAGTCAGCGGCTTTACATTCTATGCTGTGCCAGTAAAGGTTAAAGGCTTTGGTACGTTTCCAGTTCGGGCATTTGTGGAAGTAGAAACATAACAAGCACATGCAATCGTGCAAAGTGCCCGCTGTGCGTGAAGTTGAGCAAGGGCGTGAGAGTCTCTTATGGGTCGTTAGCCGACCCTCAAAATGTATTCCTGAGCGTCCGCTTTCGGAAAATTCCTTGATTCAGATCGAAATGTTTCCAGGGGAGGAATCGAACTGCCAGAGCACAGCTTCGAGCCCTGGATTAAGGGATAGATTTTTCAATACCTCTCGGAATACGCTTCTCGGCATCGTAGAAAGGCAACTCAACGATCTCGCACGGGGCCATCTCACCTCCCGCTGTCGCTAACGCCAGGGTCCGCCCAATCCAATCCTTCGACTCGTAGTATGGTGATTGCTCAAAACGCCTTGCGTTTACGCGAACGGTGTCAGCCGCGTAAGCGGCCCCCCAGCGCACGCTGGGTTGACGTATCGGGATGACATTAGTTCTGGCGGAATGAGCCTTTACGGGTTAGCTGAGTTCGCCGCGTGCCGGGTATTCTTTTTCGAGTGCGAACTTGAGTGCACCGATAATTTCGCGAAAATGCGGGCGCGCAAACGGCATCGTGCTGACCTGGGCCCAGTAAAGCGTGTTGTCCGGGCGTACGATAAATAATCCCGGCTCGCTGAATTCATCAGGCTCTTCGATCCCAATCGAGGTCAGGCCACGCCCCGCAGAACGATGCAGTCCCCAGTCGCGGGCCTGATCTGTGCTAACGCCGTAACCGATCGCGAGATTACCGAGTCCCCAATCCTCGCGCGCCTGTTCGGCCCGCTCCCGATCGTCCCCGCTTAAGACCAGGATCGAAACACCGATTTCGGCAAAATCACCGGCTAGCTTGTCGAGTTCACCCACATACTTGCTGCAGATTGGGCAGTGCAGGCCGCGGTAAAACACGACCATGGTGAAGTTTTCAGGGTTTTGATCGGCTAGCGACCAGGGACCGTCGAGCGTATCGACTTCCAGTGCGGGCACTGGCTGACGGGGTTTAAGCACATTCATCAAGGACTCCTGTTAGGTTGATACGTGTCAATATGACTTGGTGGCGACAGTGTTAACTTTTTTCAAACGAAAAACAATGGGATAGGGATATGGGCGATAAAGGTTCAGAAAATCTGATCGAGCTCGACACGGGTGAATCCATCTGGGAGAGCTTTTTTACGGTGTTTCCGCTTGTTGTCATCGGCACCCGTGAAGCCGATGGCAGCGATGATCTCGCACCCAAGCATCTGGCGATGCCAATGAGCTGGAAGAACCATTTTGGCTTCGTTTGTACGCCGCGCCACAATACCTACCAGAATATTCAGCGAGACGGTGAATTCAGCGTGACCTATATGCGCCCGTCGCAGACAGTGCTCGCGAGTCTCGCCGCGACACCCCGTTGCGACGACGGCAGCAAACCCATCACCCAGGCCTTACCCACTTTTGCCGCTGAGAAAGTGAACGCGTCTTTTGTGGAGGACGGCTACCTGTTTCTCGAATGTGAATTACAGCAGATCATCGACGATCTTGGCGATAACTCGCTCATCCTGGGTCGCATCATTGCTGCCAGGGTCGCTGAAGACGCGCTGCGTTTATCAGGCCAGGATGACGAGGACCTGATCTTCACTTCTCCACTACTGGCCT